>JAKLKF010000010.1 GCA_023150805.1 Myxococcota bacterium
GCCGCCGCCGTCGCCGCCACCCCCGTCGCCGCCGCCGCCGTCGCCGCCACCCCCGTCGCCGCCGCCGCCGTCGCCGCCGCCGC
This sequence comes from Myxococcota bacterium, assembly GCA_023150805.1. Lineage (GTDB taxonomy): Bacteria > Myxococcota_A > UBA796 > UBA796 > UBA2385 > UBA2385. The sequence goes on from JAKLKF010000010.1 coordinate 84, forward strand.
CATCCCCCGAGGTCCCGCCGTCGGTGGTGCCGCCGTCGGTGGTGCCGCCGTCGGTCGTGCCGCCGTCGGTCGTGCCACCGTCCCCGGTGGTGCCCGTGTCGTCTTCGAGGTTGGGGTCGATCTTGCTGCCGCAGGCGACCAGCAGCACAGGGAGGAGGAGGGCGAGTGCGCGCATCGGGGCTCCGAAGGATGGTGCCTCGACGGCCGGTCGAGGCGAGGGCCCTGCCAGGGTATGCGGGCCCCCACCGGTCCGCCACGCAGGTGGCGGCGTGCGCGGCGGCTTTCACCTGCTCGTCGCGCGCCCGGTGGGGGCCCGGTCCCCTCCCGCCCGGAGCCCGGCTGCCTGCTCCATCGGCCGGGCGCGGCCCGTCGGCCCCGTCGAGGCCGGGCCGTGACCAGCGGTTACACCGCGGCGGTGCCGACCACCCCGACCCGACCCGACCTCGCCGCCATCTTCGACCTGGACGGCCTGCTCATCGACAGCGAGCCCATCTGGGTCCAGGCCGAGGTCGAGGTGCTGGGCGCCCTGGGCGTGCCCCTGGTCGAGGCCGACTGCGCCCGCACCACCGGGCTGCGCATCGACGAGGTGGTGGCCTGGTGGTCCGAGCGCCACCCCTGGACCGGACCCGGCGTGCCGGAGGTGGCCGAGCGCATCGTCGCCGTCGTGGAGCGGCGGATGCGAGCCGAGGGGCAGCCGCGGGAGGGGGCCTGCGAGGCGGTCGCGCGGCTGGCCAGCTTCGGCCCGCGCCTGGGGCTGGCCTCGTCGTCCCCGCGGCGGCTCATCGAGGTGGCGCTGGACCGCCTGGGCCTGGCCGACGCCTTCGAGGTGGTCGCCTCGGGCCAGGACCAGCCCCTGGGCAAGCCCCACCCTGGCGTCTACCTCGCCGCGGCCGCCGCCCTGGGCCTGCCGCCGACCCGCTGCGTCGCCGTCGAGGACTCGGTGAACGGCCTGGTCGCCGCGGCCGCTGCCCGCATGGCCTGCATCGTCGTGCCGGCCCCGATCCACCTGGGGGACCCGCGCCTGGGGCTGGCCGACCTGGTGCTGCCGGGCCTGCCGGCGCTGACCCGGGGCGCGTGGGATCGGCTGCTGGCCCGCCGCGGCCTCAGCGCGTCGCCGTGAAGTCCCAGGAGGTCGTGACGCAGTCGAAGCACCACAGGCCGCCGGAGAACTCGGCGGTCAGCGTGCCCTCCAGCGTGGTCTCGTCGACGAAGGTGCCCTCGACCGTGTAGGTCTCGGTGCAGCTTCCGTACTCGGAGCGGCTGACCTCGAAGGTCGTCTCGCCGGTGAAGACGCCGTCGAGCACGCCGGGGATGCCCGAGCCGCTGCTGGTCAGGCTGATGTCCGGGGCGTCCTCGTCCACCACCCAGTACCGGAAGCTCATGCTGACCATGCCCAGCGCGCAGTCCTCGCTCAGCGTGCGCCCCATGTCCCAGGTGCCGCTGTAGTCGATGTCGTCGGTCAGGATGGTCACCGTGTCGCTGGCCGAGGGGCCGGAGACCTCGCCGTCGTCGGGGGTCACGGTGCAGGTCCACTCCTCGCCCGCCAGCGTGTCCTCGCCCCGGACGGTGTCCCCGTGCAGCACGTGCGAGGTGGCGTCGGCGAAGGCGACCCCGTCGACCTCCCACTCGACGAAGTAGGCCAGCGCGTCGCCGTCGGCGTCGGTGGCGGGCGTGGCCACCGCGCAGAACAGCTCGTCCTCGCCCTCCAGCGGCGCCTCGGGGTCGATCTCGACCACCGGCGCGGTGGGCGGGCTGTTCTGCACGGTGAGGGTCGAGGACGACAGCGGCGTGCCGCTGTCGGTGCCGTCGTCGGGGGTGACGGTGACCATGACGGTCTGGCCCTTGTCGAACCACGTGGCGCCCGACAGGCTGCTGCCGGTCGCGGAGACGGCGCTGCCGTCGACCCGCCAGGCGTAGGAGAGCGAGACGGCGTCGCCGTCGGCGTCAGACGCGCTGGCGTTGGCCGTGGCGGTGTCGCCGGTGAACAGGCTGGTGGGCGTCAGCGAGGCGCTGATCATCACCGGCGGCGTGTTGCCGATCTCGACCTCGGCCGACCCCGAGGGGCCGGACGTGTGCCCGTCGTGGGGCGTGACCACCACCCGCCAGGTCTGCCCCCGGCTGGTGGCCGAGGCGTCGACCGCGGTGTCGGTCCAGGCCGTCATCTCCACGCCGTCGCGATACCAGGCGTAGCCATAGCGGACCGGGTCTCCCTCGGGGTCCGTCGACGCCGCCTCGATGATGACGCCGACGTCGTCGTCGGTGCGCGGCGAGGTGGGGCTGATCGACACGGTGGGCGCGGTGGGCGGCTGGTTGACGACGAGGGTGCGCGTGGCGCTGGCCGACAGGTCGGTGCCGTCCGTCGCCGAGAGGGTGACCAGGTGGGTGCCGGCGGACAGCGCGGCCGTCGAGAAGGTGGTGCGGCCCGAGGAGTCGGCCCCGGCGGAGGAGAGCGCCCCGTCCAGCGACGAGGACCACTGCAGGTCCAGCGCGGTGGGAGCTTCCTCGCCGTCGCTGACCGTTCCCTGGAAGGTGGTGCTGGCCCCCAGGTTCACGACCTCGCCCTCGGCCGGCAGGTCGATGCGCACCTGGGGCACCGAGCCCACCGTCCAGCTCCGGGCGTCGGTGCAGGTGGCGCCCAGCTCGTCGGTCACCGTCATGCCCAGCGTGTGCACCCCGGTCGACAGGCCCGGCCAGGCCAGGCTCACGCTGCCGTCGCTGGTGGGCGTCTGCGGCGTGCCCACCGCCCCGTCCAGGCTGCTGCTGAACTGGACCACCAGGCTGTCCGCGGGCTGGTCGGCGTCGCCCACCGTGCCCGAGAGCCCCACCGAGCTGCCGCTGGCCGCCGCGCCGCCCTCGACGGGGCCGGTCATGGCGCAGGTCGGCGCGCTGTTCGGCGGCCCGACCGTGATCACGACCTGGTCGGCGCCGCTCTTGCCCGACCGATCCGTCACCGTCAGCGTGATCGCGTGCTGGCCGGCCGACAGGGTGCCCGAGGTGGTCACCAGGCCCGAGCTGTCGGGCGCCCCGGCCAGCGCCAGCGCCCCGTCCAGGCTGCTCTGCCACGCCAGGACCAGGTCCTCGGGCGCGTCCTCGGCGTCGGCCACCGTCGCCTGGAAGCTGACCAGCCGGTCGCTGTAGTAGCGCTCGCTGTCGGTGGGCAGCAGGATCTCGGCGGTCGGCGGCGCCGTGGGCAGCAGCGTCAGCGTGACCGAGGCGCTGTCGGCCGCGTCGTCGGGGTCCCGCACCTCCAGGGTCAGCTTGTCCTGCCCCGGCGCCGGCGTGAGCGTGCAGGTCGTCAGCCCGTCCTCGCCGGGCGCAGCCTCCGGGCAGGCGACCTGGTCGCCCAGGTACCAGGTGGCGCGCAGCTCTTCCGCGGCGTGGTTGGGGTCGCTGGCCGCGCCGCGCACGGTGATCTCGTAGCCCTCCTGCACCTCGTCGCCGTCCAGGTGGCTGGTGATGCTGGCCTCGGGGGGCGAGTTGAAGCGACCCAGGGACTGGTCGTTGCAGGCCAGGCCCAGCGGCAACGGCGAGAGCAGGGCGAGGAGCAGGGGCGAGGGGGCACCGGCGCGCATGGGCACTCCGTGGGACTTGGGGGACGGTAGCACCGGCGAGGGGCGGCTCCGCGCGCGGGAGGGCGGGGGCCTTGCCCTCAATCAAATGATTGTTTATGTTGGGAACAGCCCTCGGAGTCGCCATGTCCTCTGCCCCTGCCGCCCTGCTGGACGCGGGCCTCGCCCCCGCCACGACCCCGCGTCACCCGCCGCGGCTGGCCGCCGACGACCTGCCGCCGCCGCCCCTGGACGAGGCGGAGCTGCTGGACCTCGCGCCCGCCCAGGCCGCCGAGCGGGCCGCCGCCCTGCCCCTGTCGACCCGCTTCCGGCTGCGGGCCGAGATCACCCCGGTCCAGCAGGCCTTCCTGGACCGCCACGGCTTCATCCTGTTCGACCGGGTCGCCAGCCGGGTCGAGGTCGACACCATCCTGGCCGAGGTCGACCGCGCCGAGGCCGAGCTGCTGCGCTCCGGCCAGCGCAAGGTCTTCGGCGTGCCCGTGTGGTTCGGCACCGATCCCGACGGCCAGCCCTACCTGCAGCGCATGGGCTTCACCAGCGTGCTCTCGCCCTTCCTGGCCCGCTTCGTCCGGCACGGGCGCTTCGAGCCCGTGCGCAAGCTGATCGGGCAGGACGCGCGCATCGGCGACAAGGAGAAGGACGGCGTCGTCTTCAACCGCTACGTGCGGGCCGAGGGCAGCCTGCGGCCGGACCTGGCCTGGCACACCGACGCCCTGCGCGACCTGTTCTACAACCGCCGGATGCCGGGCCCGATGCTCAACGTCGGCCTGCACTTCGACCGCATCCGGGCCGACGACGGCGGGCTGCGGGTGCTGCCGGGCACGCACACCCAGTCGGGCTTCTCGACCCTGTTCTCCAAGATCCACTTCGTGAGCAACCGGCCGGATCCGCGCGAGGTCGCGGTCGAGACCTGGCCCGGCGACCTGACGGTGCACGACGGGCGCATGTGGCACCGGGTCCAGGGCGCGCCGGTCACCGGCTGGGCCAGCTTGCGACGCAGCATGTACGTGCCCTATGTCTGCGACGCCTACCAGCCCAAGGGAGAGGACAGCCCCACGCCGCTGTACATGCGCCTGTTCGACACGATCATGCGCTGGCGCCAGGCGCGGGCGCGGCGGCGGCTCCAGGGGTAGAGCGCGGGGCCATGCCGCCCCTGCCGCCCAGCGACCCTCCTCGCCAGCACTTCGACCTGGACGGGCTGCGCCTGGCCTTCACCGACGAGGGGGAGGGGCCCGCCGTGCTCGCCCTGCACGGGCTGCCGGGCAGCGTGCGGGACTGGCGCTGGCTGGCCCCGGTGCTGGTCGAAGGCGGCCTGCGCGTGGTGCGGCTGGACCTGCCGGGCTTCGGCGAGAGCGCCGCGGCCCTCGCGCCCGCGCGCGTGCCGGCGCTGGCGGCGGTGGCACTTCGGGCCGCCACCGCGCTGGGCCTGGAGCGCCCCTGGATCCTGGGCCACTCCTTCGGCGGCGCCTTCGCCGTCGAGGCGGCGCGGCAGGGCGGGGACCGGGTCGGGGGCCTGGCCTTGCTGGCCAGCGTCGGGCTGCGACCCCACCGCGGGTACCGGCAGCTCCCGGCGCCCGCCCTGCTGGCGAGCGTCGCGCGCCTGCCGGCCCTGGGCACCCTGCTCGGCGCGGCGCTGCGGGCCGCCATGGTGCGCGGCGGCTTCCCGCGCAGCGTGACCACCGCCGACGCCGAGCGCTGCCTGCAGATCCTGGGCGGCTTCGACTTCGACGACCACCGCGGCAACGTGGCGGCCCTGCGGGTCCCGACCCTGGTGGCCTGGTCCGCCGACGATCCGGTGGTCGAGGCCGAGGTCGGCGACGCCCTGGCCCTGGCCTGCCCGCCCGGGCCGCGGCTGCGCTTCGACGAGGGCGGGCACAACGTGCAGAAGAGCCACGCCGGCGAGGTGGGGGCGGCGCTGCTGGAGGCGGCGGCGGAGGCGGCGGCGGAGGCGGCGGGCGCGGGGGAGCGGGGGCCCGGATAGGTGGTGGAGGTGAGCTACCCGGTCTTCATCGCGTTCGCGGAGTCTGACGGCCTAGAGCTGGCACGCCAGCTCCGGGCGGCGCTCGCTGCGTTGGGGGTGGACGCTTTTGTCGCGAACGACTGCGCCCAGGCGGGCGGATTCTGGGACCAATCCATCCGAGAGGCGCATCTCGGTGCCGACCTGACAGTGGTGGTGCTGACGAGGGAGCTACCTTGCCGGCCTCACCCGATGTCCGAGGTGCACCGCGCACTGCGCTGGTTCAAGGACCGCTCCCATCGGGTGGTTCCCTGGCCTCAGGACGGCGCGACAGACAGGGACTTGTGGCCGTCTGGCCTGGAAGCTTTCCAGGCCGTCGAGGGGGCCGCCGAACTGGTCGCCGCCAAGGTCCGTGACCTCCTCCGTCCAGTGTCGTCCCCAGCAGTCACGCCATCGCCCGCTGCGCTCGACGCTGCCGCGGAGTGGCTGACTGCGCGCTTTCCGACCCCTGCCGCGCGGCGCGCCCTGTTTCGTAGCACCGCGTTCGCCGGTCGCGAGCAGCATGCGTGGGCGGAACTGGTCCGGGCGGCGCCAATGCACCAAGTAGTCGCCTGGCTCCGGGAGAACGAAGACAATGCGGGGGAGACTGCTGGACTCATCGCTGAGTTGGAGCGCAGCGCGTCTGTCGCCCCGGGGGCTGGAACTTTCGACGACAAGCTACAGGCGCTCTTGGACCGAGGTGTCGAGGCTCTGAAGTCGGGACAACCCACACGGGCCTTGGACAGGTTTCAGGAGCTGGAGAAGCTCATAGAGGGCGACGTCGGCCAGGCAGAGTTTCGTGCCCGGGCCCTCCTCAACCAGGTCGCGGCCCTCCTCGCGCTGGGTCGGCATGGGGAGATCGCTCCGCTCCTGGAACTTGTCGACCCGTCGGTACTCTCGAGCGCGCGGGCCCGCGAGAACTACGGACGCTTCCTCGTGGCGGCGGAGCAGTGGGAGAAGGCCCAGACGGTGGCCGATGACCTCCCGGTGGTCGGACAGCTCCTCACGCTTCGCCGAGATCGGCGTCTACCGGACGGGGACCTGGTGGACGACGTAGATGTGCGCCTGAGCGCGGCCATCCTGCACGTCAACGAGGGTCGGTCGGAGACGGGGATCCAACTGGCGCTGGCGGTCCTCAACGATCCCGACCTGGTGGTCGATGGACGGCGCCTGGTGGCGGAGATCCTCGGGCGGGCCCTGTATCGGTCCTGGGTAGGGCTGTCCGCTGAGCAGGTCTCCGACCCGGCGGGCGTGCTGGCGCGGTTCCGTGAGCTGCTGAATGGCCACGAGGAGGAATGGGGTGAGGTGGAGTTGCTTCGTTCGCTGATCGACTTGGACCCGCCGCGTCCAGCCGAAGGGTCGGACCCGGATGAGCAGGTTCCGCCCTGGGTCATAGAACTGCGCTCCATCAGCCGGGCGGAGGAGGTGGAGCCCATTGCGCTGCGGTACCCGGGTGTGCCCGCGGTGCAGTTCGAGCTGGCGCGGGCCTGGCGCACGCTCGGGGAGCCGGCGCGAGGGCTCCCGGTCGCTCGTCGGACGTTCGCCACCCTGCCCGGTCGTGGGCAGAGGTTGGAGCTGTGCCGCTGCCTGCTCGCCGCGGACCAGCGGCAGGAGGCCCGCCTGCTGTTCGAGGGGATCGAACGGGAGCGGGACGAGGACTGGGAGCTGTTCGTCGGCCTCTCAGTGGACGGCGAGGAGTGGGTCGAAAGGGCGACTGCATGGACGCAGGCCCGGCCGTCGGACTTCGCCTGGTTCAGCCTGGCACGAGCCGAAATGAGTCAGGGCCAGGTGGAGGAGGCTCGCCGGGCGGTCCGGCGGATGCACAATACGACATACCGAGGCCTGTCCTTGGAGGCGTTGGAACTCCTGGCGGCGGTGGCCACCGGGGGGGGCCTGGAACTGGACCGGGACCTCGCCCGCGGAGTGGCAGAAGCGCTGCGGGAGGACCATGCCGATGATGCGCGCGGCCAGTTGGTCCGCCTTCACCTGCTCATGGCTCTGGGCGACAAGGACGCGCCGCCGGTCGACTTCGCGCTGCTTGAGCAGGCCGGCCTGGCCTGGAAGGTCACCCAGGACGATCTGATCCGCCAGGTCCAGCAGCACAGAGTGGTCGGGCAGGTCCGGGACCGGCTCTGGGCGGCCGGTGGGATCTGTTTCGAGAGTTGGGCAGTCGACGCGCCTATGGGCTCCGTCGGCCTTGCTTTCGACCGCTGTGAGCTCGCCGTTCCTCCTCCCCTGCGGACCTCCCCGCCGGCGGCTTGGCAGGGCCGGAGGTGCCTGGTCGGCGCGCTGGCCGTGGAGCTGCTGGTGGCGCTGGATCTACACCAGCAGTTTGGCGAACGTGTCGCCCAGGTCGTGGTACTGGCCGATGTCTGGGAGCGTGTGATGAACGGCCCGGATGTCGTCTCACAGGTGGTCTGGGCGCGGGAGGTCGAGGACACGGCTCGGTTGTGGGCGCCGGTGGAGGGGCTCCCCACCGTCGATGCTGCGCCCGTTCCGATCGACGATGCGCCGCGCATCCGGGCCTGGCTCGGCAGCCTCGGGCGCCTTCCCGCGCAGGCGGGGGAGCTCTGGCGGCCGCCGGCAGGCGTCGTCGTCCTTGACGATGGGCTCATCTACGCCCTGGGGGCCGACCTGGAGCCCTTCCTTCGAGCCTGTCAGGAGGAGGGCATCCCGCTCGCCGTGAGCCAGCAGGCGCGGAGAAGTCGCAGCGGCCGGGCGCAGGAGATCCGACGGCAGGCTCAGGTTCTTCGCATCGCGTCGACCGCCACTCGGTGGTTCCAGAAGCTTCGGTCCGGGGGCAAGCTGACGGTGCTCCCGGTGCCCGACCCGCCTGCGCTGCCTCCGCTGCGATCCCCTTCGTCGGCCGTGGTCAGGCTGGGCAACCGGGCCTGGGCGAGCCGAGAGGCGCTCCACGCCGAGGCGGACCTGGTCCTTGTCGCGGCAGAGCTGAGCGAGTGGGGGGTCGACGGACACATCCCTCTGGCCATGCTGGAGACCCGCCAGTGGACCCCAGAGGTGCTGGATGCCATTCGCCAGCGGTACGCGTCGGCGAGTGGCCGGACGACGACGGTGGACCGTGTGCTGCGGGAGCTCGCACCGCCCGACAAGGTGCTCGACGTGGTGGAGCGCCTGGCGTCCGCGGGCTATGTCGATGCGCTGCAAGGGGAGGATCTGCTGGCGCTGTTCGAGCGTTATCAAACGCTCCAATCCGGGCGCCCCTGGGAGATCCTGCGGAGGGTGGTACGAACGGCCGCGGGGCCGGACCGGCTCCCCCACCACAGCCTGGTCGCCCAGGCGGTGGGGATGCGCCTGTTCTCACAGTTGTGCGGGCGCATCTGGCTGCATGGGGAGCCGCCTCCCAACGCCGAGTTGGTCACGCGGAGCGCCTTGGAGCTGGCGATCCGCTTGGACCGGGAGTCGCGCTGGCGCCTGGGGATCCTGCGCCTCGCGATCGTGGGGCTGGTGATCGAGAGCGTCTCCCGTCCCCGTGCCTTCATCCAAGGGGAAGAGGACGGCATGGCCATGGTGGGCACCCAGAGCGTGGCCGCCCACATGTGGAGGTACGTCGCGGGGAGCCTGATGGGCGAAGTGCACACCCGGGCCGCGCTGTTCGAGGGGGTGGCCTACGCCTTCCGCATGGTCAGCCAGCAGGACTCTCCGTTGCGAGATGGGTTGGTGCAGACGATCCTGTGGTGTCTGCCGGCCGAGGATCGCAGCGTGGACCTCTCCTCCACCCCGTGGGTGGTCGCACTCACCTCCACCCCGCCCATGGTCTCGCTGGATGAATCGCTCGAAGACCACCCTATTCGAGCCTGGCTGGATGGTCTCATCGCCGCGCAACGGTGGACGCTGGACCAGCTCGCGCTGAGCGCGCCGGTGTCGCTGACCGCACCGGATCGTACCTCGGTGGTCCGTGCGCCGGTCGAGGTGTTGGTGGACCGCATGGAGGACGCTCATATCGAAGAGCTTGCGTACAGTGTCGGCCCCCACGACGGTCGGCTGGAGCAAGCGCTGGCGGTCTGGCGGTCGGACCGGAATGCGGGCACCTGGCGGTCGCTGCTGGATGCGCTGTTCCGCTCTCCCATCCGGAGCGTTCGGGCGGATCCTCGTACCATCCTCACCTGGTCGATCTGGCAGAGGGGTCATCTCACCCCGGTTGCGTCGCTCTCAGATCTGCGGTCCGTCCTCAGCCTGACCCTGGAAGTCGAGACAGACCCAACGGAGTCACCCTACCTCCGGTGGCTGTCCGCCATCGTCGACCGGGGTGCCTCCGCCCTGTTGCTCCGTCAACTGGGGCGGATTCCGGGCGCAGCGGTGGGGAGCGGCGCCAGGGGGCTAATGGGCCAGGCCGGTCGGCTGTCAGCGCTCGCACGGGAGAGTGTTCGCCTGATCGAGCACCACCGCTCCGTCGACGCTGGAGCGCTCTGTGATGCGGTCGTCGCCCTGGCCATCGCGGGTGAACAGGATCGGGTGCAGCGCGTCGGAGACCGGGACTTCGAGCTCCCTCGCCTGGCGGCCGAGCTGGCGTCAGCGGCCCTGATGTCTCCGCCGACCACCTCGACGGCCCCCGACCACAGCCTGGCCACCCTTGAGCCCGCGCTGGTCCGCTTGTGCGGGAGCGTCGTCCTGGAGCTTCAGGGCCCCGTACCCTTGCCTTTGCATGACTGGACCTGGTGGAGCTGGCGCTTGTTCGGCTGGCTGGTGGACCAGCTCCGTCTGCATGAAGACCCTGCCGCGATCCTGGACCTGGCGGCTGCGGCGCCGGACCCGATCGACCCGGACCAGGCGCCGGGCGATTTGTACTCCCCCCACCGACTGGCGCCGGGCCGGGTCGACCTGCGGGAGCTGATGATCCTCCAGGCACTGCACGCGGTCCGCCAGTGGGATCAGAACCCGGCTGCACGGGTGAAGGTGGCAGTGGACTGGCAGGTCGTGGTGCCCGCCGTGGACCGGATCGCCGCGCGGGAGCTGACACCGGACGAGGTCGCCCTGCGTCCGATCTGGACTGAGTCCGTGCTGGGGGGACCTGCTCTGTGTGCCCCGGATCTGGCGCGGCTGCTGCTGCTCGAGCTGGACCGTGCGTGGCCGTCGCGGCTGTCGGCGGAGCAGCGGCTTCGCTGGCTGGACGATGCCTTCGCGAGCGGTCCGCCCGGCTCCGCGCTCGCCCGTCTGCGTGACCTGGTGCTCCTGAGCTTCGTGCTCGACCCGGACCGTCTGTCGGGCGCCGAGAAGGAGCTGCTCGTCCACGGGCTTGAGGACCCGTCCTTTGTACTTGGATCGGCTGCCCGTCGGGTCGCCGTCGTGGTGGGGGCCGGGATCGAGCCCGGCCTGCTCGGACGTGCACACGAGGCACTGCATCAGGGGGTCACCGGCGCCGACGCGGTCGAGCTGGCGGGGATCTGGTTCCTGGTGCAGGCCGACCTCGATCGGCTGTCCCAGGGAGTCGGCGAGCTGCGCGGGATCGCCGCGGAGCATGCCGTGGATCCCCAGCCCCTGCTGCAGGCCCTGGCCCGGGTCGTCGCTAGCCCGCACCGTGCCCGCGCCGTGGGCGTCCTGGAGGAGCTGTGCCGCGAGCCAGCGCTTGAGGTGGGGCTCGGCGCGCTGCTGCGCTATGCTCGGGGCGAGGAGGTCAACCCGTGAGCGCCCCCGAAGTCTACGCCTTCTACTCGGTCAAAGGTGGCGTGGGAAAGTCTGCCCTGGCCATCGCGGCGGCGCTCGGCTTCGCGCGCCAGGGGCGACCGGTCGCCGTGCTGGACATGGACTTCATGGGCACCTCGCTTGCGGACGCGCTGGCCTTGTGTGCGCCCCGGCTGGATCTGGGGCCCGACGGCCTTCGGTTGCAGGGCCCGGCCCAGGGCTACATGTCCCGGGCAGAGACGTTGGTGGCACGAGGCTTCAGCGCGGGGACGGGGTCAAAGGGCCTGGCCTTCCTGGACGCTCTGCTCCTCGACTCGACTGTGGAGTTCAACCCGGCGGCGTTGGCCTGGCGTCACCCGGATCACGAGAGAATCCGCTGGTACCCATCCTCACCCCGTCTAGGGGACTCGGTCCGAGCTGCGGGGAGGATCCTCAACGAGATCCCCACCGATGACCTGACCGATCGGAACGCCAAGCTCGTCGCCAGGATCGCCGAGTCATTGGGGGAGGGGGCGGTCGTGATCGTCGACCTGCCGCCGGCGCTCTACGGGATGCCCACCTTGGTCGCCAGGGCTTTCGCTCAGGTGCCGGAAGTGAAGCGCTTCGTCCCGATCCTGGTGAGCACGCCCGACCGCGGCGATCTGTATCGCAGCCTTGAGGTCTACCTCGATCTCGCTCGGTCATTGTGGGGGATGCGGTGGTTGCTCAACCGCAACCACCAAGCGGTGAACGATGTCCGGCAACAGGTCCGGGCCCTGCTCCCCGCGCACATGGCTGCCAGCGGTGTGGACCAGCGTCTTCACGACATCGGCTGGTCGGGGGAGGGCCTGGGACGCCTGTATCAGGTGGACCAGCTCGCCCTGCCGGACGAACTCACCGAGCGGGTCGTCTCGCTCATCGGGGGGGTCTGACCATGGCCGCCTCGATGCCAGTGGACCTGACGGGGACCTTCACCGCGCCTTCGCCAAAGGAGCCGGTGGCGCCAGTACCGGAGCACGTCGCGCAGTTCATAGCCGTCGACTACGTGAGGTTGTTCGGCGGACTTGCGGGACTCCGCTTGGGGGACCTCAAATGGAACATGGACGGGGACGCGCTGGTGGCGTCCTGGCCCGTCTCGGGTAGCAGGATGGTCTTCACGCACGCGGATGGGTCGGACCAGCTCGATGTGGAGTATCTCCTTGTGGACGGGTCGGGACAGTTCGTCCCGGTGTGTGGCGCCGGCCAGAAACGGAGCTGCCTTGACGCGGTTCGTGGTGTCGCAGCGGCGTGGGAGGTGCCGGGTGGCTTGGGGACATGTACGGAGGAGCGGTTTTGGGAGCTGGCGGATGGCACGGAGCTCCGGCTGGAGTTGTGGGAGGGGCGGGTCGTGGGAATGGCAGGCGGAACCACCAGGCACTCTGCGATTGCTAACGCATTGATTGTGGCCCTCTGGGAGCCGATGATTCGGAATGGGTGTATGGTGTGGAACTCCGACGTGGCGGTCAGGGTAAGGTCGGACAAGATCCGATATCCAGACGTGACTGTAGATTGCGCTCCTCGCCAGGAGCCACCGGGTGAAGTACCTGTGCGATTCGTGGAGCGCCCGACCGTTTGGATCGAGGTGCTGTCGTCAGGAAGTACAGAGGGTGTTGACCGTGGAACCAAACTCTCCGAGGCACTGGGGATCGACTCCCTCGAAGCCTACATCCTGGTGCATCAGGACCAACGGAGGGTGGAGATCTGGCGGAGAGGGGCCGTTACGGCCCAGCCTGAGGTCCTGACCCATGGGTCCGTCGACATTCACGGAGTCATCGTTGCGCTGGACGTGATCTACATGCAGGCCGCCCGGCTCCCCGGCCCCCGGATCTAGCCGCCTCGCCTCCTCCCCCCCGCCGGTTAGACGCCCGGGGCCTTCTCCCCCTCCCCGGTCCCCATGCGCTACCAGCACGTCGCCATCGCCGGCCTCGCCACGGCCCTGCCGGAGACGGTGGTCACGACGGAGTCCATCGAGCGCATGCTCGCCCGCAGCTACGAGCGGCTGGGCCTGCGCGCGGGCTTCCTGGAGGGCCTGACCGGCGTGCGCGCGCGGCGCTTCTGGGACGAGGGGGTGATGCCCAGCGACGCGGCGACGGCGGCGGCCCGCCGCCTGCTGGACCAGACGGGCTTCCCGGTGGCCGAGCTGGGCGTGCTGGTCAGCACCTCGGTCTGCAAGGACTACCTGGAGCCCTCGGTCGCCAGCCTGGTGCACGGCAACCTGGGGCTGCCGCCCGCGGCCTGGAACTTCGACGTGGGCAACGCCTGCCTGGGCTTCCTCTCGGGCATGGCGGTGGTGGCCAACATGATCGAGCTGGGGCAGGTGGGCGCGGGCCTGGTGGTCGCCGGTGAGGGCAGCCGCGAGGTGACCCGCGCCACGGTGCAGGAGCTGATGAAGCCCGGCGTGGACTTCGCGCGGCTCAAGGACAACCTGGCGACCCTGACCCTGGGCAGCGGGGCGGCGGCGATGCTGCTGGTGCGCGCGGACTCCGCGGGGTGCCACCGGCTGCGCGGCGGCGCCATCCAGGCGGCGACCGAGTGGAACCGCCTGTGCGTGGGCACGGCGACCCAGATGAAGACCGATCCGGCGAAGCTGCTGCAGGAGGGCGTGAAGCTGGCGCAGCGGACCTGGGCCCAGGTCCAGGGCGAGCTGATGCTGTCGCCCGCCCAGGTCGCCGAGTACGCCCTGCACCAGGTGGGCAAGGCCAACCACGACGCGGTGACCGCGGCGCTGGGCGTGCCCCTGGAGCGCGCCCCGCGCATCTACCCGGACCTGGGCAACGTCGGCGCCGCCGGCGTGCCCCTGACCCTGGCCCGCGCGGTCGAGGACGGCCGCGTCCTGACCGGGCAGACGGTGGCCCTGATGGGCATCGGCAGCGGGCTGAACAGCGCGATGATGGTGGTGGACTGGTGACCGACGCCCCCCGGACGAGCATCCCCGACGACCTGCGACCGGCCTACCCCTGGACCGGGCACTTCCTGGACGTGGACGGCGGCCGCCTGCACTACCTGGACGAGGGGCCGCGGGACGCGCCCGTGCTGCTCTGCGTGCACGGCAACCCGACCTGGTCCTTCTACTGGCGGGCGGTGGTCCACCGCTTCGCCGGCCGGTACCGCGTCGTGGTGCCCGACCACGTCGGCTGCGGGCTGTCGGACAAGCCCCAGGCCTGGACCTACCGGCTCTCCGATCACGTGGGCAACCTGCGCCGCCTGGTGGAGCACCTGGACCTGCGCGACGTCACCCTGGTCGTGCACGACTGGGGCGGCGCCATCGGCATGGGGGTCGCGACCCTGCTGGCCGACCGCTTCGCGCGCTTCGTCGTCACGAACACGGCCGCCTTCCGCAGCGAGGAGATCCCCTTCTCGATCGCCACCGTGAAGCTGCCGATCTACGGCCCCCTGGCCGTGCGGGGGCTCAACGGCTTCGCGCGCGTGGCGACCGTCCGGGCGACGAAGAAGGGCCTGTCCCGCGAGGCGAAGCGCGGCCTGCTGCTGCCCTACGGCTCCTGGCACGACCGGATCGCGACGCTGCGCTTCGTCCAGGACATCCCGATGAAGCCGGGCCACCCCTCCTGGGACGAGCTGGGCCGCATCGACGCCGGGCTCTCCACCCTGGGCGGCCGGCCGATGATGCTGTGCTGGGGGGACGACGACTTCTGCTTCACCCCCTCCTTCCGCGCCCAGTGGCAGCGCCGCTTCCCCCAGGCACAGGTGCACGCCTGGCCCGACGTCGGCCACTACGTGATGGAGGACGCGCCCGACCGCACCCTGGACGCGATGCAGGCCTTCTTCGCGGCGCACCCGGTGGCGGGAGAGTGATGGCCACCGCCAACATCGCCGCCCTGATGGAGGAACAGGCCGCGCTGCGACCCCACCAGCGCGCCGTGGTCTTCCCCGCCGGGCGCGACCGCGCCGGGCGCGTGGCCTGGACGCAGCTCTCCTTCGCCCAGCTCGACGCGCTCACCGACCGCTACGCCTGGGGCCTGCGGGAGCGCGGCGTGGCGCAGGGCGACCGGGTCAGCCTGCTGGTCAAGCCCTGCCTGGAGTTCATCCCGCTGGTCTTCGCGGTCTTCAAGGTGGGCGCGCACCCGGTGCTCATCGACCCGGGCATGGGGCGGGAGCAGTTCCTGGCCTGCCTCACGCGCATGAAGCCCACCGTGCTCATCGCCGAGCCGGTGGTCCACGTGCTCAAGCACGTCTTCCGCGCGCCCTTCCGCGGCATCAAGCTGGCGGTGAGCGCCGGCACCTGGGGCGGCCTGACCCTGGCCGAGCTCGAGGCCCACGGCAAGGGGCCCTTCCCCACCGTCCAGGTGGCCGAGGACGACGAGGCGGCCGTGCTCTTCACCAGCGGCAGCACCGGGCCGGCCAAGGGTGTCACCTACACCCACGGCATCTTCTCGGCCCAGGCGCGCTTCATCCGCGACCTGTACGACATCCAGCCCGGCGAGGTGGACCTGGCCTGCTTCCCGCTGTTCGGCCTGTTCAGCATGGCGATCGGCATGACCGTCGTCATCCCGGACATGGACCCGACGAAGCCGGCCCAGGCCGACCCGCGCAAGCTGGTCGAGGCCATCGTCGACCACGGCTGCACCAGCGGCGCGGGCAGCCCGGCCATCTGGAAGAACCTGGGCCGCCACTGCACCGCGCAGGGCATCCGCCTGCCCAGCCTGAAGCGGCTGTTGATGTTCGGCGCGCCCATCCCGGTGTGGATGCACGAGCAGTTCCAGCAGATCTTCCCCGAGGGCGGGCAGATCCACACGCCGTATGGCGCCACCGAGAGCCTGCCGGTCGCCAGCATCGGCACCCACGAGGTCCTGGCCGACACGCACGCCCGCACCCGCGCGGGCGCCGGCACCTGCGTCGGGCACCACCTGGACGCGCTGGCCGTGCGCATCATCGCGATCCGCGACGAGCCCATCCCCACCTGGGACCCGGCGCTCGAGCTGCCGGCGGGCCAGGTGGGCGAGATCACCGTGCGCGGGCCCATCGTCACGCCCGAGTACAAGGACCTGCCCGAGGAGACGGCGAAAGCCAAGCTGCGCGAGACCCTGTCCGACGGGCGGGTGGTCGTCGTGCACCGCATGGGCGACCTGGGCTACCTCGACGACCGGGGTCGGCTGTGGTTCTGCGGCCGCAAGAGCCACCGCATCTCCCTGAAGGACGGTCGCGTCGTCTTCCCCGACCCCATCGAGGGGGTGTTCAACGAGCACCCCGACGTGTACCGGACGGGCGTGGTCGGTGTGAACGGCCGGGCGGTGCTCTGCGTGGAGCTGGAGCCCGGCTGCGCCCGCCCGCGCGAGCAGGTGACGGCCGAGCTGCTGGCCCTGGGCGCCGCGCACGACGCCAGCCGCGAGGTCCGGGACGTGCTCTACCACCCGGCCTTCCCCGTCGACGTGCGCCACAACGCCAAGATCCACCGCCTCCAGCTCCGGGACTGGGCCGCTGGCCAGCTCGGCGAGCCCGTGGAGCACCGCCCGCTGGGAGAGGTCTGATGCGCGCCCTGGTCACCGGAGGGGGCGGCTTCCTCGGCCGCGCCGTCACCGAGCAGCTCCTCGCCCGCGGGGACCAGGTCACCGTCCTCGCCCGTGGCCGCTACCCCGAGGTCGAGGCGCTGGGCGCCCGCGCGGTCCAGGGCGACCTGCGGGATGCCGCCTCGCTGGAGGGACAGCTCGAGGGGGTGGACGTGGTCTTCCACGTCGCCAGCAAGACCGGCGTCTGGGGGCCCCGGGACGAGTTCCTGTCGATCAACGTCGACGGCACCCGGAACCTGCTGGCGGCGGCGCGTGCGCAGGGCGTGACCCGCTTCGTCTACACCAGCAGCCCCTCCTGCGTGCACGCTGGCCGCGACGAGGAGGGGGTGACCGAGGCCGACTGCCCCTACCCCCGGCACTTCGAGACCGCCTACCCCGAGAGCAAGGCGCTGGCCGAGCAGCTCGTGCTGGCCGCCAACGACGGGGGCTTCGCGACCACCTCGCTGCGCCCGCACCTGATCTACGGGCCCGGCGAGCCCCACATGCTGCCGCGGCTGATGGATCGGCACCAGAAGGGGAGGCTGCGGCCCATCGGCTCGGGCGACAACAAGGTCGGCCTGACCTACGTCGACAACGCCGCCGTCGCCCACCTGCAGGCCGCTGACGCGCTCTCGCCGGGCTCGCGCAACGCGGGACGGGCCTACTTCGTCACCGACGGCGGCGCGGTGCCGCTGTGGCCGTGGATCGACGCCTTCTTGCAGGGCGTCGGCATGAAGCCGCTGCCCGGCGCGGTGCCGCTGGGCCCGGTCAAGGTCGCCGCGGGCCTGATGGAGTGGGCCTGGCGCAGCTTCGGGCTGGAGGGGGAGCCCCTGATGACCCGCTTCGCCGCGACCCAGCTCGCGACCAGCCACTGGTACGACCTGCGGGCCGCCCGCGAGGACTTCGGCTACCAGCCCCGGGTCGACGGCGAGGAGGGCACGCGGCGCACGATCCGCGCCTTCCGGGACGCGCGGGGTTCCTGAGGGGTTGCAGCGGCGGACGTCGGGGAGGCCGCCGGGGTTGCACGGTCCTGTCCCGGCGGGCGCGGGGCCCGCATCGTTCGGGATAGAGACCCAGGCTGACGAGGAGAGCCCATGTTCCGTTCGCTCTGCACGACCCTGGCCCTGCTGGCCCTGACCCTGGTCTCCACGCCGGCCATCGCCGGCCCCGCCGTCGACCCGGAGCAGTGGGAGGCCGTCGACGCCCAGGCGCGGGCGGAGCTGGACGCGCAGGCCGCGGCCCTGGTCGAGCTGGAGACCGCCGTCACCATGGCCAAGGCCGCGGTGGAGGCGGCGCGCGCCGAAGTGGGGGATGCCCGCGAGCAGGTCAAGGAGGGGCGCGAGGAGGTCACCGACGCCCGCAACGAAGACGCCGTGGCCCGCAAGAGCGCGAAGGCGGCAGCGCAGGAGGCCGAGACGGCCTGGCAGGCTGCGCGGGGGCAGGTCGACATCGCCGAGCAGCAGGTCAAGGTCGCCAAGGCCAACCTCAAGGCGGCCAAGGCCCAGGCCAAGGCCGGGGAGCAGGGCGCCGCGCTGGCCCTGGAAGAGGCGAAGGCCGGCGAGGACAAGGGCGAGCTGAAGGACGCGAAGGCCGACGCCCGGGACGCGGGCAAGCAGGGCACCGCCACGGTGGCCGACGCGAAGACCGCGGTCCGCAGCGCCAAGAGCGCGCTGGCGGACGCCAAGAGCCAGGAGAAGGTGGCCCGCTCGGTCCACAAGGAGGCCAAGGCGGCGCTGAAGCTGGAGAAGAAGCAGGGCGACGCCTCGGTGGACCAGGCGCGCGACGTCGTCGACGAGGCCCGGGACGACAAGGCCGCCGCGGCCCGCGCGCTCGACCTGGCCCAGGCGCGGCACGAGCTGGCCAAGGCCCAGCGGGACCTGGCCGCGGCCCGGCTGGAGCGCGAGCGCGCCGCCCGCGTGGTGGCCGCCGGCATGGAGCTGGAGGTCGCCGCCTTCGACGAGGCCGTCGCCCTGGCCGAGGCCGCCGTGGTGGCGGCCACCGCCTCGGTGACCGCGCACGGCGGGGAGACCCCGGCGGTGGAGGGCAGCGATGCCCGGTGAGCGCCCTCCCCGCGGGGCCCCGTGGAGCCGCCGCGAGCTGCTGGCGGTGGGCGGCGGGGCGGCCCTGGCCCTGGCGCTGAGACCATCTGCGGCCTGGGCCGGCCGCCTGCGCACCCACGACCCCGAGGCTGGCAGCCTGCTCTCCCAGGCGCTGGACAGCCCGACCTTCTGGCAGGGCGCATCGGTCAAGACCTTCGACGACCGCCTCTACGACGAGGTGCGCCTGAAGTCCCTGGACGAGGGCTACCTCGCCATGGTCACCGGCGAGGGGGGGCGTGACTTCGACGCCGCCACCGTGGTCCGCACGGTCAACGACAACATGCAGCGCCTGCCCGAGGTCGAAGACGGCGCCAAGGCGGTCGTCCGGCTGGGGGAGGGCACCGACGGCACCACGGGCCTGCCCTTCGTCGACAGCTTCTACTACCTGGACTTCACCTTCTTCTACGGCGTGTACTCGCAGCGGATGTACAAGCTGGTGGACGGCAGCCGCACCATCCTGTTCTTCGAGAAGCTGACCACCGAGATGGCCGGCGCCG
Organism: Myxococcota bacterium; assembly: GCA_023150805.1. GTDB lineage: Bacteria > Myxococcota_A > UBA796 > UBA796 > UBA2385 > UBA2385. The sequence continues at coordinate 19,407 of JAKLKF010000010.1, forward strand.
CCTGGCCCATCTACGACAAGCGCATCGTCGAGGTGATGAGCGGGGTCAAGCGGCGTTCGGTGTTCGGCAGCGTGGTGCCCGTCTCCAAGATCTTCGGCATGTTCGTCGTCTCGCCGGGGGCGACCTACCGGTCCCGGGTCACCTTCACCACCAAGATCCACTTCGGCGAGGGAACCGGGATGCTGGCCCGGATGGGCAGTGACATGCCGCCAGTGATCCGCGCCGGCCTGCAGAGCGGCTTCGACTCCTGCGTGGCCATCGCGTCCAAGGTGGCCGACGGCGGCTAGGCGACCGCGCCGGGCTGTCTCAGGTGGTGGCGGCCACCCCGATGGCCACCGCCATCATGAAGGTGGCGATCACCGCCAGGCCGACCACCAGGCCCCGCATGAGCTGCTTGCGCCGGGCGGAGGCCTGCCGCCGGGAGATGGCCTCGCGACGGACGCGCCGGATGTCCAGGGTCTCCACCGTCAGGTCCAGGTTCGACATGGGGCCTCCCGAGAGGCGGCGTCCGGGGTTCCTCGGCCGCCCACCGTGGAGACAGCGTAGGTCGGGGCCGTCGCCCGCGCCGCCGCCTGCACCGCGAGGTGACGAAGCGAGACGCCACAGGGCGCTCAGGCGACCAGGTGCAGGCCAGGTTGCCCGGGCACCAGGTCCGGCTCGGCCGCCACCGCCGGTGGTCCCCGGTCCTGCCGGACGGCGTCCGCCACCTCGGACAGCAGCACGCGCGCCACGCTCGCGGCGACGGGGCGCTGCGGGTAGAGGCGCGGCGCATCGTCGGCGTGGGTCGAGGGGCGCAGCGTGACGGTGCGCTCCAGCCCCAGGCCGCGGCAGGCCCGGCGAGCGGGCGTCGGCAGGGCCGGCGCCACCAGCACCACCCGGCGCGGCTGGGACTGGACCGCCAGGCGGATCAGCCGGGCGAGGGCGTCCGGGGCCAGGTGGCCGTCGTCGACGACCGCGACCGTGCGTCCCGCCGCCTCCTGCAGGCGGAGGGGCAGGCGACCCGGGTCGAGGCGGCGCACCGCCAGCCCGCAGAGGTAGGCCCAGGGCCAGGCCACCTCCACCGCGCCGTCGGACGCGACGATCAGCAGGGCGTCTTCGGGCTCGGGGCGGCCCAGCGGCGAGCGGAAGTACAGGTCCTCCCCCGCGTCGAGGCGGGAGGGGAAGAGGGGTTGGTGGGGGTCGACGGGTCGCATGGAGCCTCCGGTGCTGAACACATTTCCAGTGTACAGCGCCGGGGCGTGCTGGGCCTTCGTGCTGGCGGACGGAAACTGTCCGCAAGCTGCCCTTGCGCGCCCGCCCTCCGGCCCTACGCGGGAGGGATCTCCACGGCGACCGTGATGGTGTCGACCACCTCGCCCTCGATGACCAGGTCGAGCATCAGCGTCACGTCCAGCACCTCGGTGGTGGCCGGGACGGTGCCCTCCAGCGTCAGGGTGAAGGTCACGCTGTCGACGTCGGTGGTGTCCACGTCCGAGGCGGGGTCGGGGCTGATGTCGCTGATCAGGCCGTAGGCGTCCAGCGTCGGCTGGAGGCTCACGCTCTCGAGCACCCGGCCGATGGCCACCTCGCCCAGCACGGCGGCGAGGGACGCGCCGATCGTCGTGCCCAGGGGCTCGCGCCCGTTCCAGGTCAGCACCATCGGCTCGGACTCGCCATCGCCGTCCAGGTCCAGGTAGCTGCCCGACAGGTCGGCCAGCTCCTCCATCCCGTCGACGGGCAGCGAGGCCGTCGCGACGCCGACCAGCAGCGCGCCGAGGGCGTCGACCTCTTCCAGGACGCCGTCGGTGCCCGCGTCCGTCGGGCAGCCACCGGGGGTGTCGTCGTAGGCGCTCACCAGGCCGTCGGCGTCCCGCATGTAGTTGTCGGTGATGTAGTAGACGACGGGGGTCGCGCCCACGCGGAACCCGGCGCCGCCCAGCGTGCCCAGCGCGCTGTCCAGGTCGCAGGACTCCCCGCCGTCGCCCTCGAAGGGATCGTCGGCGCTGGCGAGGAAGGGACGCACATCGGTCGTGCTGTCGTAGTCCTCGTCGCAGTCCTGGTCGTAGCCATGGCCCCCCAGGAGCTGGTACAGGCCCTCGATCGCGGACTCGGGTCCGTCGCTACCCGAGTGGATGCCGGCGTCGGCCACCGCCTCGGCCATCAGGTCCAGGTCGGTCGTGACCTGCTGGTGCAGCTCGAAGGGCCGGTCCACCGCGCTGCCGAAGGTGCCGTAGTTGTAGTCGTCGAAGGTCGCGAAGGCGAAGCCCAGCTCGACGTCCACGTCCTCGACCTCGGCCGCGATGTCGCTGAAGTCCAGCGAGGAGAGGGCCGTGCTCATCGAGCAGGTGGTGTCCAGCAGCACCGCGACGTCGACCTGCCCGTAGCCGTCCAGCGGCACCACGATCTCGTAGGTGACGACGGCGCCCTCGTCGACGACGGCGCCGTCGAAGCTGCGGTCCTCGCCATCGCAGTCCTGGTCGAGGTCGTCGTTGGGGCGGTCGTAGGCCCCGGGGTGCACGTCCGCGTCCGCGTCGTCGCAGTCGCCGCCGCCCCAGCCCTCGGCGTCCTCGCCGTCGCCGTCGGCGTCGAAGTCGCTGCCGCCGGCGCAGTCGTCGTCCTGCCCGTCATAGGGGTCGTCCGGGGCGCCGGGGTGCACCGAGGCGTCCGCGTCGTCGCAGTCGTCGCCGCCGTAGGCGTCGCTGTCGAAGCCATCGCCGTCCCAGTCGAAGTCGCTGACGCCGTCGCAGTCGCTGTCCAGGCCGTCATAGGGCTCGTCCGCGGCGCCGGGGTGCACGGCCGGGTCGGCGTCGTCGCAGTCGCCGTCGGCCACGGTCCAGCCGTCGTCGTCGCCGTCCAGGTCGGTGGTGCCACCGTCCCCGCCGCCGTCGGTGCCGCCGCCGTCGGTGCCGCCGCCGTCGGTGCCGCCGCCGTCGGTGCCGCCGCCGTCGGTGCCGCCGCCGTCCATCGCGCCACCGTCGCTGGTGTCGCCGTCGTCGTCGTCCTTGTCTCCGCAGGCGATGAGGGAGAGGGACAGGAGCAGGGCTGGGAGCATCATGGGTTCCTCCAGGGGGGCAAAATACCGCATGGACAGCACAGTTGCTGCAAGCCGCTTGTCAGCGGCTGGTCGAGGGGGCGGTGCGCGGCGGTGTCCGCGCTCTGTGGCATGATGGTGACAGATGCGTGGCCTGCTCGTCATCCTCCTGTCACTGGGCGTCCCCATGGGCTGCGCGGCGCCCGCCGCCGACGGCGACCCGGAGCTGCGGCTGCTCGTCTCCGATGTCGCGGCGGGCCAGGTGCTCGCCGTCCACCCGGCCCGCGGCACCGTCGAGGTGCTGGTCGACGCGGGGGAGGTGCCCGAGCCCCTCTCCCCCGACGGGCTCGCGCCGGCCGGCCTGGCCTGGAGGGGCGACGAGCTGCTGGTCACCGACATGGGCAGCGGGCGGGTGCTCTCCTTCGACGGCGAGTCGGGCGCCCCCGGCGGGGTCGCCTTCGACCCGGGCGCAGGTGCCCGCCTGGAGGAGCCCTGCGCGCTCACGCTGGTCGATGGTGGGCTCGCGGTCCTGGGCAACGACACGCGCAACGTCCTGCTGCTGCGCCCGGACGGCGCCGTAGACGAGCTCGGAGGCGGCGCGCCGCCGGAGATCCGCGACGGGCACGGCCTGCTGGCCCTGCCCGACGGGCGCCTGCTGGTCGCCACCTCCGCGGGCACGGCCGAGGTCGGCATGGTGCAGGTGTGGGACGTGGTGCGCGGCGAGAGGACGCAGACCTGGCTGCCGCCCGGCGGTGTCCTGCAGGACGCCACGGGCCTGGCGCTCGGGCCCGAGGGGCTGGTCTACCTGGTCGACTGGTTCGGCCAGCAGGTGCTGCGCCTGGACCCACGGACCGGGGCCCTGGTCGACCGCCTGCTGGGACCCACGCTGCTGTCCGATCCCGTGGCCCTGGCCTTCGACGACACCGGTCGGCTGTGGATCCTCGAGCGCCACGGCCTGGTTACCTGGCACCCGCTCACGGGGCCGGAGCGGGTGCTCGCGGACGCCTTCACCTTCGGGCGCGGCCTGCTGGTCGACGGCTGAGGGCGGTCAGCAGCGCCGTTCCCAGAAGGTCATCGCGCCGTGGCGCGCGAAGCCCAGCCGGGCGACGATGGGGGCGCTGGTCCCCTCGCGCGCGTAGAGCCCGACCGCCGTCGCGCCGGCCCGGCGGGCCAGCTCCATCCGCGCGGCCAGGACGGCGGAGTAGGCGCCGCGCCCGCGCCCCTCGGGCACGGTGCCGCCGGCCCACAGGAAGCCGAAGCCCAGGTCGGGGAAGAGGGTCAGGCCGCCCGCCGACAGCGGCGCCCCGGTCTCCGCGTCGTAGGCGACCACCCGCCGCACGCGGGCCCCGGCACCGGTGCAGGCGGCCAGGAACTGCTCCAGCTCGACGGGGTCGTGGCCCCGGGGCTCGCCGAAGGCCCGCTCCGCCACCCACAGCCAGTCCCGCAGGCCGGCCATGTCCGTCACCGCCCGCGCCCGCACGCCCACGCGCGAGGGCGGGGCCGGTCGGTCGACCGGCAGGGTGAAGCCGTGGTGGAGGTGCCCCGGAGACCAGCCGGCGGCGTGCAGGGCCGCCTCGAGCGCCGCGCCGGGCTCCAGCGGCCCCACGGTCCACCGGGCTGGCCTCCCCGCCAGCCGACCCTGCACTTCGGCCACCAGCGCCGGCAGGTCCGCCGGGGCCCCCCGCGCGCGCAGCACCACGTTGAGCGCGGGCACCTCGCGCTCGCAGCGCAGCAAGAGCAGGTCCGGGCGGTCCACCACGTCCACGTCGGGCGGCAGCCAGAACAGGTCCCACTGGGTCCGCGCCAGGACCTCGTCCGCGCTCACGTCGCACCCGGCCCCGCCGCCGTGGCACGGGCCGCAGCCGCACAGGTCGCGAGCACCCGGTCGCGCCAGGCCAGCAGCGGCGCGTAGCGCGTGGCGAGGGTCGGCACGGTCCAGTGCGGGCGGGCGAGCGGCGAGATCGGCAGGTCCGCGGGGGGCGAGACGAAACACAGGCCCGCCGCGGCGGAGAGATCGGCGTAGCTCAGCCGTCCGAGCAGGTACTCCTGGTCGGCCAGCACACCGGCGAGCTGGTCGAGCAGGGCGTCCATGCGGGCCTCCAGCGTCGCCTGGTCCTCGGCGACGCCGTACTTGCGCAGCAGGTAGCGGGCCGCCGCCCGCGCCAGCAGGGTCGACAGCGGCCCGAGGCCCGAGAGGGCGGCGGGCAACGAGGCAAGCAGTGCGTCCGGGTCGGAGAGCACCTGGCGGGTGGTCCGGGTCCGGCCCAGCTCCAGCATGCGCTCGCTCCACCCGTTCCAGGCGACCAACGCGGCGTCCTCGGGCCAGTAGGGCCCGCCGGCCAGGGCGAGCCGGGCGATGTCGAAGGAGTCGCCGACCGCGCCCTGGTCCGTCAGCAGCACCGGCACGGTCACCCGGCCGGTGAAGCGGCGCAGGCGCCAGCGGAGCCAGGGCTCGCGCAGCATCGGCAGGTACTCCATCCGGCGGTGCTGCAGCCCCCCCAGCGCCAGGGCGAGGCGCGCCTTCAGCGACCAGGGAGAGTAGCCGACCTGGACGAGGAGGGGCTCGCTCACGGCGCGCTCCGCCGGCGGACCAGGCCCAGCAGCGGCAGCAGCAGGAGAGGCGCGCCGCGCGCCGGGGCCGCGGGCGCTCCGGCGCAGGCGCAGCCGCCGGCCTTGCCCCCGTCGCCGGCCCCCCCGTCGCCGGCCCCCCCGTCGCCGGCTCCCCCGTCGCCGTCGCCCCCGTCGCCGGCCCCCCCGTCGCCGGCCCCCCCGTCGCCGGCTCCCCCGTCGCCGGTGTCGCCGCCGCCCTCGCAGGTCCAGCCGACTCCGTCCGCGCAGTCGGCGGTCGCCTCGGCGCGGCCGAGCAGGTTGAGCACGTACAAGCCGCTGCCGAAGCCCATCATCGGCGCCGGCCCGGCGTAGGCGGCGGTGTCGGGGTTCATCAGCTCGGGGATCGTCCAGTGGTTCTCCTGCGCCTGGGCCGTCACCCAGTCCTCCAGCGCGCGGGCGCCGTCCTCGTCGCAGGCGCGGCGCCGGGCCTGGGCCAGCCGCAGGTCGGCCCACACCCACTCCTGCCGGTCGTACAGGTCGCCGTCGTCGTTGCGCGCGAAGCCGCCGCCGCTGGCCACCGCCAGGCCCTCCGTCCAGGCCGCCAGGGACGCCCGTCCCTGGGGACCGGCGGCGTCCAGCGTGCCGTTGTTGAAGGCGTCGACGCCGGCCAGGTCCAGGTAGCCGGAGCCGGCGCGGAGCTGCTCCTCGCTGGCGGCCAGCACGCCGTCGCCGTCGACCATGGTGGCGCACACCCCCTCGCGCACGCCCGCCGCCGCCGCGCGGTAGCTCGCGGCCCGCCCCTCCTCGCCCGCCGCCTCGGCCAGCAGGGCCGCGTCCTGCAGCCCCCGCACCGCCCAGACCTGGGTGTAGGCGAAGTGCTGCTGGTGACCGTTCCAGTGCCGCTCCCAGATCGAGCTGTCGGCCATCACCAGCCCGTCGTCCTCGATGACGTCCACCAGCACGTCGGCGATGCCGTCGAAGACCACGGCCGCGTGGTCCCGCACGAAGTCCACGTCCCCGGTGGCGGCGACGTAGCCCTGCAGCGCCCACAGCAGCAGGCCGAAGTTGTCCAGCTCGACGTTGGGGCCGGTGCCGTCGTCGTCAGACCACTCGCTGCCGTCGCCGTACAGTCGACAGACGCTCAACGCGTAGTCACGTCCGACCAGGTGCGCGTAGTCCCCCGCCTTGCCCTGCAGCAGGAAGGCCAGGGCGTCGCGCGCCTCCTCGGGGTAGCCCGCCGCCACCAGGGCCTGGATGGCGTAGGCGCCGTCTCGCACCCACGTGATGTTCCACAGGTGGCTGAAGCTCTCGTCGCCCGTGCCGCCGCTGGCCGCGACAGGCAGGCTGGCCGGGATCTGCCCGAAGGCGTCGTTGTCCTCGCGCACCTGGGCCATCTTGAGGAAGACCAGCGCCTGTCGGTAGACCTCCAGCTCGTCGGTCGAGGCGTCGGCGGGCGCGGTCGCGCCGCCCACCCAGGCCGCCCAGGCCGCCTGCTCGTCGGCCAGCAGGGTCTGCGGGTCGCGGCCGGCCAGCCATGCCTCGACGGGTGCCACCGCGCGGTCGGGATCCCCCTCGTCGAAGAAGGCCGAGACCACGCCGACCCAGGCCTCCTCGCCGGGCGCCAGGCTGCCCGGGTCCCACTGCAGGCCGCCCACCTGGTCGTCGTTGTCCCAGGGCGAGGCCGCGCTGCCGCAGCGCCCGTCCAGCGCGCCGTCCGTCGGCATGCGGGCCCAGACCTGGTCGCAGGACCAGGAGCTGGGGGCCTCGATGGCGCGCACGGCCACCCCCAGGCCGGTGCCGACCCCCTGCTCCAGGAGCCAGTCCCCCTCGACCCAGATGCGCTCGTCGCCGTGGAAGACGCCGTGCCGCTCGTCGCCGACGTGGTGGTTGTGCAGGCTGAACAGGCGGACCGTGCGGACCGCGCTGCCGTCGTTGCGCACGTGCAGCAGGTGGACCCAGCCGGGGTGCGACAGGCCCATGGGGGCGAAGATCCACTCCGTGATCGCCAGGTCGCCCTGGGAGCGGTCGACCTGGAGGATGCCGGTGGCCGGCAGGTAGCTGTAGGCGTCGGAGGCCTTCAGCCAGGCGCCGGTCCCGCCGTCGCCCAGCCCGAAGTAGGCGTCGTAGAGCAGGTCCCGGCCGGGCTCACGGTCGGCGGCGTACTGCTGGTAGAGGTGGTCGCGGAAGTCGGCCAGCACCGGCCCGTCGCCCCCGCCCGCGGCGCCGTCACCCTTGAAGACGACGACTCCGTGGCCGTTGCCGCTCACCAGCCGCACGTGGCTGTTCCAGGGGGTGGCCGAGCCGGCGGCGGCCGCGGGCGCGCCCAGCAGGGCGAGGAGGGGGAGGACGGGCGTCATCGGCGCCAAGTAGCCGGACCACGGGCGAGGTGGCAGGTCTTGCCGGGCCCCGCCCGTGCGGGCAGGATGAAGGCGCGGGACGCGCCCGCTGGAGGCCCGATGCACCTGCTGCTCTCCCTCGCGGCGGTCCTGCTCGCCCCGGCCCGCGCCGCCGGGCTGCCGGTGGTGCACGGGGCGATCCGGATCCAGGCGCCCGCGCAGGTCCCGGTCGGCCAGGACCCCCGGGTGGTCATCACCGTGCCGGACCGCCCCTCGGTGGTCTTCGTCGAGTGCACGGTGCGCCTGCCCGACGGCAGCCCCCAGACCTTCAGCCAGACCTCGGGGCTCCTGGCGGCGGGGGACGCCGCCGAGCTGGCGCTCGACGTGGCGCCTCCCACCGCGGCGGCGAGCTGCCTGGTCGTCGCGAACTTCGCCAACGGCCTCTCCGAGCGCAAGCCGGTCGAGCTGTCCTGGGCCTGGGTCGAGGTGCCCGCGCCCGACGACGATGCGCTCCCTCCCGAGGAGCGCGCGCCCCAGGCGCCGGCCCCCGATCCCGCCACCCCGGCCCCGCCGACCCCCCCGGCGGCGGCCCCGCAGCGGACCGAGCCCGGCTGATCGCCCGTAGATACGGCAACCTGCCGCATCGCCGCTTCGGCATCGCCGGGCCATGGGGGCGCAGGAGGGCCGCATGGCCGAGCTGATCCCGCACCCCATCGAGCGACTGGCCACCCGGATGCTGCGGGAGCTGGACCTGGACGGCTCGGTCTTCGGCCTGCCGCGCGAGCGCTTCTTCTCCGGCGACCCCCGGCACGACCTCTCGGCCGCGCTGCACGGGCACCGGGTCGGCAGCCCCCTGGGCCCCGCGGCGGGCCCCCACACACAGATGGCGCAGAACATCGTGCTGTGCTGGCTGGCCGGCTGTCGCGTCTTCGAGCTGAAGACCGTCCAGGTCAACGACCGCCTGGCCATCCCCCGGCCCTGCATCGACATGCGGACGGTCGGCTTCAACGTCGAGTGGTCGCAGGAGCTGCGGCTGCACGAGTCGGCCGAGGAGTACGTCAAGGCGGCCCTGCTCATCGAGATCCTGCGCGCCAGCGGGCGGCTGCCCGAGGTCGAGGGCTACCGGGGCCTGCTCTACGACCTGAGCGTCGGCTACGACCTGCCCGGGGTGCAGGGGCCCGAGGTGACGGGCTTCCTGCGGTCCCTCGCCGACACCCGCCCGCTGGTCGAGCGGCTCCGCGCGCGGCTGCCCGCGTCGCTGGGCGCCCTGCGCGACGTGGAGCTGCCCGCGGCCCTGTCCGACACGGTCACGCTGTCGACCTTCCACGGCTGCCCCCCCGACCAGGTCGAGGCCATCGCCCGCCACATGATGGAGGCCCACGGCCTGCACTGCGTGGTCAAGCTCAACCCGACCCTGCTGGGGCCGGACGAGGGGCGCGGCATCCTGCACGAGCTGCTGGGCTACACCGAGCTCGAGGTCCCTGACCAGGCCTACGCCGCCGACGCCACCTGGCAACAGGTGGTCGACCTCTCCGGGCGCCTCGACGATCGCGCCCGGGCGCTGGGCCGCAGCTTCGGCCTGAAGCTGACCAACACGCAGATCGTGGCCAACCGGGGCGACTTCCTGCCGGCCTCCGAGGCGCTGGCCTACCTCTCCGGCCCGCCGCTGCACGTGCTGGCCATGGCCCTGCTGCGCCGCGTGCGACGGACCTTCGGCGATCGCCTGCCCCTGTCCTTCTCGGCGGGCATCGATCGCAAGAACGTGGCCGACGCGCTGGCCCTGGGCCTGGGGCCGGTCACCGCCTGCACCGACCTGCTCCAGCCGCAGGGTTACGGCCGGGTGAAGGCCTGGTTCGACCACATCTCGCAGCGCATGGACGCGGTGGGCGCGGTCGATCTGTCCACGTGGACGATCCTGGCGCACGGCCAGGCGCAGGCCGCCCTGCAGGACGCCGGCCTGCCGCCCGAGATCGACGCGGCCTGCCGGCGGGCCTTGTCCGAGGGCACGGACCTGCGCGCGGCCGCCGGGGCCCACCTGGCCGCCTGGGTCTCGGCCGCCCGCCTGCGCAACACCGAGCACCACGTCGCCGCCGTGCTGGAGGACCCGCGCTACCGGGCCGCCGCCAACGCGCGACCGCCGCGCAAGGTGGGCACCACCCTGTCGCTGCTGGACTGCCTGAGCTGCGACAAGTGCCTGCCGGCCTGCCCCAACGACGCCAACTTCCGCTACGACCTTCCGGTCGGGAGCTGGCCGCGGCTGTCCGTGCAGGGCCGGGACGGCGGGTGGACGGTCGAGGAGGGCCCCCCCCTGGCGGTGGAGCGCGGCCACCAGATCGGCAACTTCGTGGACTTCTGCAACGACTGCGGCAACTGCGACGTCTTCTGCCCGGAGCACGGCGGACCCCAGGCGCTCAAGGCCCGCTTCCACGGCAGCCTGGACCGCCTGCAGGCCGAGGCCGGGCGCGACGGGCTGTTCGTAGAGGACAGCGCCGTCTGGGCTCGGGTCGGACCCCGTTGGCTCCAGGTGCGGCGCGAGGGTGCCCACCTGCACCTGGTCGAGGACGGCGTCGACCTGCGCTTCGACCCGACCTCGCCCCGGACCACGCTCCAGGGCCGCGCCGACCGCCCCGTCGACCTGGGCCTGCCCGTCCTGCTCGACGCCGTCCGCGTCGCCATCGTCGCCTCGGGCCGGCCCACCTGGCCGGCGCCCGCCTGATCCCACCGCTTCCCCCCCACCCTGGCCCCCGGCCCGGAGTGTCCCGCATGACCACCGACCTCATCCAGCGCCTGGACGCGCTCGACCCCCGCGCCGTCGGATCCCTGCACGGCCGCAGCATCCTGACCACCGCCGCCGCCAGCGACCTGGAGCTGCAGGGCCTGCTGCGCCTGGCCGAGGCCTTCGCCGCCCTGGACCGCTCGGGGGTGCGCACCCCCCTCTTCCCGCAGGAGCTGGCCTACGCCGTCTTCTTCGACAACTCGACCCGCACGAAGAGCGCCTGGGCCGGCGCGGCTGCGCGCCTGGGCATGGTGCCCGTGATCGTGGACGGTGGCAGCACGCAGGTGGCGCACGGCGAGACGGCCCAGGAGACGGGCGCCATGCTGGGCATGAACGCCCACGCCCTGGGCATCCGCCACGATCTCATCCTGGGAGAGGGCAACGCCTTCATGCAGGAGGTCAAGCAGGGCATCGACGGCTTCCTGGAGGCGACCGCCGACAAGCGCCAGGTCCCGATCGTCAACCTGCAGTGCGACGTCGATCACCCCACCCAGAGCCTGGCCGACCTGCTGACCCTGCGCCAGCGCTTCCCCGGTGGCCTGGCCGGCAAGAAGATCACGGTCTCCTGGGCCTACTCCCCCAGCTACGCCAAGCCCCTGTCCGTGCCCCAGGGCCTGATCTCCCTGCTGCCCCGCTTTGGCGCGCACGTCACCCTGGCCCACCCCAAGGGCTACCAGCTCCTGGACGGTCCGGTCGAGCAGGCCTTCCGCTTCGCCGACGCCTCGGGCGGCAGCTTCCGCGTGGTCCACGACATGGACCAGGCTTTCGACGGCGCCCACGTCGTCTACCCCAAGAGCTGGGGCCCCCACGACCTGATGATGGAGCGCGTGGCGGCCAACCGGGCCGGCGACCGGTCGGCCATGGCCGACATCGAGCGGCGCAGCCTGGACCGCAACGCCCTGCACACCGACTGGATCTGCGACGAGGCCCGCATGGCCCGGACCGAGGGCGGCAAGGCGACCTACATGCACTGCCTGCCCGCCGACATCGGCGCCGAGGTCAGCGCCCCCGTGCTCGAGCGCTTCCGCTACGACCTGGCCCGCCAGGCGAGCTGGAAGGTCTACGTGATCATGGCCATGCTCGCCGGGGCCAAGGCCTCCACCCTGCCCGCGCGCCTGCGCGCCCTCGTCGCCTGAACGGAGCCCGCCGTGTCCGCCCCCTCCCTGCTCGATCAGCGGGTCGCCGCCCTGGCCGCCCGCGACCTGCCCCTGGCCCGCGCCATCCTGGCCGAGGCGATCCGCATCCCCGCCGACCACGTCGACCGCCCGGTCGACCAGGGCGGTGACCCCCTCTGTGGACTGTCCAACCACGAGGGTCCCCGCCTGCAGTACCTGCGGCGCATGATCCTCGAGATCGGCGCCGTCGACCGCCCCGAGGACGTGGGCTTCGACGCCTATGGCAACCTGTGGTGGACGGTCCAGGATCCCGACGACGGGATTCCGCCGGCCGACAAGAAGGTCATCTACCTGGACGGTCACACCGACACGGTCAAGGCCCTGCGTGGACAGTGGCAGCAGAAGCTGGGCGGCGGGGTCGACGCCTACGACGGCCTGGTGGACGCCGGCAAGGTGGACCGGGCCTTCCTGCGTCGCGAGCTGGGCTGGGTGCCCGACGACGCCGACTGGGAGCACCTGCTCTTCGGCCGCGGCTCGGCCGACCAGCTCGGCGGCGTAGTGGCCGAGATCGTCGCCACCCGCATCCTGCGCGAGCTGCGGGCCGAGGGCGCCCTGCGCGGGGCGATCGTGCACGCCTACGGCACCGCCGCCGAGGAGGACAACGACGGCGCGGGCCCGATGTACCTGACCCGCCACGTGCTGCCGGGCGCGCCGGCCGAGCGGGTGCCCGACGTCGTCATCCTGACCGAGGGCACGGGCGACCGGGCCAAGGGCGCCCTGGGCGTGTACCGCGGCCAGCGCGGCCGGATGCAGATCGAGGTCGAGGTCACCGGCCGCTCCTGCCACGGCTCGATGCCCTGGGAGGGCCTCAACCCCCTGGAGCACGGCGCCCGCATCCTGGTCCAGGCCACCGAGCGCTACGACGCCCGCCAGGGCTTCGCCGACGACGCCTTCCTGGGCCACGGCACCCGCACGGCCTCCTGGGCGACCCTGGACAGCCCCAGCGACTGCGCCGTCCCCGACCGCTTCACCTTCCGCTTCGACCGCCGCCTTACCGTGGGTGAGGATCCGCTCCAGGCGGTCGCCGACGTAGACGGGCTGCCCGCCGTCGCCCAGGCCCGCCAGGCCGGCCTGCAGGTCGACGTGCGCGTGCCCGGCTACGACCAGACCACCTGGACCGGCTACCGCCCCGGCAACCCCCAGATCTACATGGGCTGGGTCACGCCCGAGGACCACCCCGCCATCCAGGCCGCGGTCACCACCTACGACGCCGTGGTCGGCCCCCACGTGCCCGACGGCCCCCAGGAGGGCGGCCGCATGCGCAAGGCCTGCCGCGTGGACCGCTGGATCTTCAGCACCGACGGCGTCGGCTTCCCGGTCCGCAAGGGCGAGCACGGCATCCACCACACCGAGCGCAAGCGCTGGGTCTCTGCCGGCGCCTTCGAGCACCCGCCCATGTTCGGCATCGGCCCCGGCATCGAGCAGAACACCCACAAGGTCGGCGAGTGCGTCGACACCCGCGAGCTGCAGCACGCCATCGCCTTCCTGGCCCGGTTCCCCAGCGTGTTCGCGGCGCGCTGAGCGGCGCCAGGCCAGCGCCTCCTCCCTGCTGCTCCCTCTGCGTCCTCTGCGTCCTCTGTGGTGCCCTTTCGTTCGGGTGCCGGCCGGGATGCTGTGCCGACCCTTGGAATCCACCACAGAGGACACGGAGAGCACAGAGGAGGAGCGCAGAGGAGGGCGGGAGGGGGTCGTACTCCGGAGAGGGGAGGCAACCGGCCTGCTGCTGCTCCCTGCTGCGTCCTCTGCGTCCTCTGCGTCCTCTGCGGTGCCCTTTCGTTCGGGTGCCGGCCGGGATGCTGTGCCCACGACCCTCGCTGGCGGGAACCGGTGGGCTCAGGGAGCGGGGTCGAGGACGAAGCGTCGGATGCCGTCGCGGAGCAGGGGTACGTTGAAGTTCAGGAGCAGGCCGACGGGGTGCTTGGACAGCTTGAGGTAGGTGAGGACCTGTGCCTGGTGGACGGGCAGGAGGCGTTCCACCGCCTTCACCTCTACGACAACCAGGCCCTCGACCAGGAGGTCGAGCTTGTAGCCGCAGTCGATCCGCACTCCGCGGTATTGGACCGGGAGCGGGACCTGCCGCTCGAACTGGATGCCGCAGGTGTGCAGCTCGTAGGCGAGGCAGGCCTCGTAGGCGGACTCCAGCAGGCCAGGACCGAGCGCCCGATGGACGGCGATGGCTGCGCCGAGGATCTGGTCGGTGACCTGGGAAGCAGGGTCCTGCACAGGCTCCTCCGGCGGGGCTGGTGGTGACTCGGACCAGATACCCTCACCCCCGGCCGGTCACCAGCACCCCCGCGCGCTGGCCGGCGGGTGGCGGGTGGGCGCGCAGGCCGGCCAGGGAGGCGGTGCCGGTGGCGCTGGCGGAGAAGCCGGCGGCGCGGGCCTCGTCGCGGGCGGCGACCAGCGTCTGTTCATCTACCAGGACCACCTCGCCGCCGGTGGCGCGCAGGCCCTCGCAGCAGGCCCACCAGTCGTAGGTCTCGTCGTCGAGGATGCCGTGGGCGACGCTGTGGGGCGGCTGCTCCCAGGGCCACATGAACCGTGCACGGTCGCGGGCGGCCAGGGTGAGATCCCGGCCCTCCAGGCGCCGCCAGGCGCGGGCGAGGGGGTGGGCGTTGTCGGTCTGGACCAGGACCAGCCGCGGCAGGTGGGAGATCCGTCCCAGGTCCCGGGCGTCGCGCAGGCCCTGCCACACCGCGCTGGCCAGCGCACCGCCCCCCACCTGGACGTAGAGGACGTCGGGCAGCTCGCCCTGGTCGCACAGCTCCCAGGCCAGCGTCCGTCCCCCCTCCACAGAGATGCCGCAGGCGTCGCCCTGCACGGTGAAGGGCAGGGCGCCGGCTGCCAGCGCCTGCCGCAGGGCGTGCACGGCCGGGTCCCCGGGCTGGTCGGGCGCGCGTGGGCAGGTCTGCACCTGGGCGTCCAGGGTCGCCAGCCGGTCGAGCACGGCCGGATCGGCGTCGGTGGGCACGAAGACCTGCAGGGGCCAGCAGGCCGCGCGGGCGACGACGGCGGCGGCCAGGGCGGCGTTGCCGCAGGAGGCGATGGCCAGGGGCGGCCGGGAGGGCAGGCGGCCCCGGAGCTCGAGCGCGCGCAGGTAGACCATCAGCCCGAACAGGTGCCGGCCCTTGTGGCTGCCGGCGACGTTGCCGGTCTCGTCCTTGACCATGCAGGAGAGGGACGAGCTCCAGGCCCAGGGCGTGACGCGGAAGCCCCTGCCGTCGACCTGCTGCACCGCCAGGTCCAGCTCCTCGATGACCGTGGACAGTCGCTCGTCGTCGAGCATGGTGGCGGCCAGGCTGAGCGAGCGGTAGCGCAGGAAGGGGTTGTCCTGGTCGCCCAGCGGCCACCGCCGGCCCTCGATGACGGGCTCCAGCACGTGGTCGATCCCGTCGCCCGGGACCGCCCGCGGGCAGGCCAGGGCCAGCGTCGACATCGGGTCGAAGCGCCCGCCGCAGCCGTGGCAGGAAAGCCAGGCCGCTACCATTCCCGCAGGGCCCCCGTCTCTTCGTTGAAGCGCTCGATCAGCGCGTCCCAGGCCGGCAGCAGCGCCCGCAGGTCCCGCCAGAAGGCCGGGTCCTTGCGGGCCCGGAAGTCGGCGACGGGCACCCCCTGCTGCTCCACCCAGGTGAAGTAGCCCAGGTTGAAGATCCGCTCGCGGTCGCGGTGGCTCAGCTCGGCCACGTGGTCGGTGGCGGCGGCGCCCAGGCCGCGGGCCCAGGTCTCGGCCGCGTCGAGCTGATCGAAGCCGTGGGGGAACCAGCGGGAGAGCGCCTTGTCGCGCTCGGTGGCGTACAGCTCGTAGCCGTCGGTGGCCACGCTCAGGACCAGGTCGTCGGGGCCCAGGTCGTAGTACTTCGCGACCTTGATGGCGGCGACCAGGTTGGCGATGCTGGACAGGCCGAGCTGGGGCAGGGCGGCCAGCAGCGCGGGCGGGAGCTGCCGCCGGTCGGCCAGGTAGGCGCGGCCGGCCTCGGTGTTGAACAGCACGCCCAGGCCGTCGGTCACCCGCTCGCTCACGGCGACCACCAGGTCCGTGTTCATCGCGTTGTGGATGTAGGGCAGGTGCTTGTCGCCGATGCCCTGGATGTTGTGCTCTCCGAAGCCGTTGTAGAGCAGGGTCGGGCACTCCAGCGCCTCGACGGCGACGATGCGGGCGCCGTGCTCCTCCTTGAGGCGATCGCCGGCGGCCAGCGTGCCCGCCGATCCGGTGGCCGAGACGTAGGCCGCCAGGCGCAGGCCCGGCTGCCGGGAGCGCAGGTCGTCGTACACCGCGGACAGGGCCGAGCCGGTGACCAGCCAGTGGACCAGGTGGTTGCCGAACTCGCAGAACTGGTTGAAGATGATGTTCTGCGGATCGCGATCCAGGGCGTTGCAGGCGTCGTAGATCTCCTTGACGTTCGACTCGCTGCCCGGGGTCTTGATGATGTCGGAGCTGGGGTCCACCGTCCACCGTTCGAGCCAGCGGAAGCGCTCCTCGCTCATGCCCTCGGGCAGGACCGCGACGCCGCGCGTGCCCATGATGCGCGAGATCGCGACCCCACCCCGGCAGTAGTTGCCGGTGCTGGGCCAGACCGCGCGCTGCCGCACCGGGTCGAGCTGGCCGGTGACCAGGCGGGGCGCCAGGCAGCCGTAGGCCGCCAGGACCTTGTGGGCGCCGATCATCGGGAAGCGGCGGCCCAGGGCCAGGACGATGCGGGCGCGCACGCCGGTGAGTGCGGGGGGCAGCTCGATGGTCGCGGGCACGTCGACCAGGCCGCGCCGGTCGGCGTCGTTGTACCAGTGGCAGCGGAAGAGGTTGAGGGGGTGCGCGGCGTCGGGGTCGACCTGGGCGAGCGCGGCGGAGACCTGGGGGGGGATGGTGCGCGGCTGTGCGAGCTGGGCGAAGGTCGGCAGCGGGATGCGGGCCTGGCGGAAGCGCGCGACGGTGGCGGCGTGGACGGCGGGATCGACGATGGTCTGCTGCAAGCCCAGGGAGGGCATGGGGGACTCCGGCTACAGGCGGGCCATGGCGGCCCAGAGGAGAGGTGCGGCGGCCCGGGCGGCGGCCCGGATCTCGTCGAGGTCAGCGTGCACCAGGTGACCGTCCTTCACCACGAGGCGGCCGTCGACCACCACGTGCAGCACGGCGCTGCCGCGGCGCACGACCAGGTCCCCCGGCGCGCCGGGCGACCAGGGGGCGGGCGTGGCGAGGAAGGCGCCGGCCAGCAAGGCATGGCCGTGGGACAGGCGGCGGTCGGCCTCGTCGCGGGACAGGCCCAGCCGCACGGCGGCGTTGCGCTCGGCGATCATCTCGGCGGGCCAGCCGTCGGTGCCCAGGGCCACCCGGTCGCTGGCGCCCAGGTTGGCCGCGAAGCCGACGCCGTTGCCCTCGTTGCTGCGGGGGTTGTGCACCAGCCAGCAGCGGCGGGCCGAGGCGAGGGTGACCTGGGCGTGGGTGAGGTGGACGCCATGGGCCAGGACGGAGCCCGGCGGCAGCGCGCCCAGGGCCAGCAGCCGCTCCAGCGGGCCGGCGTGGCGCCGATCCCGGGCGTCCGTCACGTCGTGGCCGTCCTCGGCCACGTGCACGTGCAGCGGGAGGCCCAGCGCGCCGCACAGGGCGGCCGCCGCCCGGATCGTCTCGTCGGACACGGTGAAGCCCGCGTGCAGGCCGACCAGGGCGCGCAGGCGAGGGGAGCGGTTCTGGACGGCGAAGCGCCGGCACTCGGCCAGGCCGGCCGCGGCCTCGTCGGGGCCGCCGTTGCGCTCGGTGGCGCCGTAGGTCAGCAGGCCACGCGCGCCCAGCTCCTCGAAGGCCGCTGCCAGCACGTCGAGCGAGCCCTCGATCATGGACGGTGACTCGTGGTGGTCCACCAGGCCGGTGGTGCCGGCCAGCAGGGCCTCGGCCAGGTACAGGCGCGCGGCCGCCCGCAGGCTGTCGGGGGTCAGCGCCCGGTCCATGCGCCACCAGCGCCGCTCCAGGATCTCCAGGAAGCAGGTGGGCGCCGGGTCCAGCGCGGGCAGTCCCAGCGGCGCCAGGCCACTGTACAGGTGGGTGTGGGCGTTGACCGCGCCCGCTTCGATCAGGTCGTCCGGGCAGGCCAGGACGGGCGCGCCGGGTGCAGGGTGGGCGCTGACCCGGCCCTGGTGGACGTGCACGGTCCGCCCCGCGCGATCGGGGCCCACCGAGATGCTGCCCGAGGGAGCCGGCGCCGACATCTCAGTGCCAGGGGGCGTGGTCGCCCCGGGCGTGGATGTGTCCGACGCGGATCGCCTCGGCCGCGGGGCTGCCCTTCATCGGCAGGGTGGTGCGACGGATCCCGTCGAAGGCCGCCAGCGCCCCGGCGACCGCGCCGGCGGTCGGCACCAGGCCGATCTCGCCGACGCCCTTGGCCCCCATCGGCCCCTCGGGCTCGTGCTCCTCGACCAGGATGACCTGCACCTCGGGCATGTCGCGAGCGCGCAGCGGGCCGAGCTCGCGCAGCTTGACGGTGACGGGCACGCCCTCATCGCAGGGCAGCTCCTCGGTCAGGGCGTAGCCCAGGCCCATGCTGACCGCGCCCTCGACCTGGGCCCGGCACAGGTCGGGGTTGACGATCCGCCCGACGTCGTGGGCGGCGACCACCCGAGACAGGTGGCCCTTGTCGTCGAGGATGCACAGCTGGGTGGCGTAGCCGAAGGCGGTGTGGGTCTTGGGGTTCTCCCGGCCCTGTCCCGGCGGCGAGGTGTCGTCGATCACCACCTCGCCGGCGTAGATCCGCCCCACCAGGTCCGGCAGGGTGGCCCCACCGTCCAGGTCGGCCCGCAGCTTGTGCGCCGCGTCGAGCACCGCCCGGCCGCCCAGCAGGGTGGCGCGGGAGCCGGTGGTCTGTCCGCAGGCCAGGTCGAAGGTGCTGTCGACCTTGGGCCGGAAGGTGGCGGCGGGCAGGCCCGTCACCTCGACCGCGAACTGGGTGAGGACGGTGAGCAGACCCTGGCCCATCTCGGTGAAGCCGTTGTAGAGCGAGACGGTCCCGTCGGCCTCGACCACCAGCCGGCAGCGGCCTACCTCGCGCGCGCCGTTGCCGATGCCACTGTTCTTGATGCCGCAGGCGATGCCGACCGCCCGCCCCTCGGCCCGCGCCTGGGTCCACGCGTCGCGGACCGCCAGCAGCGTGCGCTTGACGCCGACCGACTTCTCCAGCACCTGGCCGGTGCCGAAGCGGTCTCCCACCTCCACCGCGTTGCGCCAGCGCATCTCCCAGCCGTCCAGGCCGACCTTGTCCGCCAGCAGGTCCATGCAGCCCTCGATGGCGAAGGCGGCCTGGTTGGCCCCGAAGCCGCGCATGGCGCCGCAGGGCGGGTTGTTGGTCATCGCCGCGGTGGCCGTGATCTCACAGGCGGGGACGCGGTAGGGCCCGCAGGCGTGGCCAGCGGCGCGCTCCAGCACCTTCTCGCCGACGCTGGCGTAGGCGCCGGTGTCGCCCACCAGCTCGGCCCGGACCGCCGTCAGGTGGCCCTGGGCGTCGCAGCCGGCCGTGTAGCGCATGGTGATCGGGTGGCGCTTGGGGTGCATCCGGACGGACTGTTCGCGCGTCAGCGTGATGCGCACCGGCTGCCCGGTCAGGTGGCAGAGCAGGGCCGTCTGCGCCTGGACCGACATGTCCTCCTTGCCGCCGAAGGCCCCGCCGTTGGGCACCAGCTCGACCTGGACCCGGTCCTTGTCCAGGCCCAGGACGCTGGCGACCTGCCGCTGGTCGTCGAAGATGCCCTGGCCCTGGGTGTAGAGCCTCAGCCCGCCGCCGGGCAGCGGCACGGCCAGGGCGCTCTCGGGCTCCAGGAACAGGTGCTCGATGCGCTGGGTCTGCCAGGTGCCGCTGACCACGTGGGCGCTGCCGGCCAGGGCGGCGTCGACGTCCCCGCGGGCGAAGCGGGTCGTGGACAGTCGGTTCTCCACCACCGGGTTCACGCGCGGCGCGCCGGGGGCCAGCGACTGCTCGGGGTCCAGCACCGGGGGCAGGGGCTCCACCTCGACGCGCACCAGGGCCGCGGCCTTGCGGGCGGTGTGCAGGTCCACGGCGGCCACCGCGGCCAGCACGTCGCCCACGCAGCGCACCTCCTCGCCCTCGGCGACGAAGACCGGCCAGTCGGCGTGCAGCAGGCCCTGCCAGCGCTGGCCGGGCACGTCGCGCGCGGTGGCGATGGCGACCACGCCGGGGACCGCCAGGGCCTCGCTGGCGTCGATCCGCTGCACCCGTCCGCGCGCCAGCGGGGAGAGCACCAGCGCGCCGTGCAGCAGCCCCTGGACCTGGAGATCGTCCACGAAGGCGCGGGCGCCCAGGGCCAGCCGCTCGCCGTTGACGCGGGCCAGGGGGCTGCCGACCCGCCCGTCCTGGGTCAGCTCCGGCAGGCCACCCTCGCGCCGGCAGCGGGCGTAGAGCAGCACGGCGTCGACCACCCCGCGGTAGCCCGTGCAGCGGCAGAGGTGCACGTCCAGGTGGTGCGCGACGTGCTCCCGGCTGGGCTCGGGCTCGTGGTCGACGATGGCCTTGGCCCGCAGCAGCAGCCCCGGGGTGCAGAAGCCGCACTGCAGGCCGACGGTGGCGACGAAGCAGCGGGAGAGCAGGTCTCGCTCGGCCGGGTCCAGGCCCTCCAGCGTGGTGACGGCGTGGCCCTGCAGGTGGCTGGCCGGCGTGGCGCAGGTCACGCGCGGCTTGCCGTCCACCAGGGCCAGGCAGGCGCCGCACTGGCCCTGGGGCTGGCAGCCGTTCTTGGTCGAGGTGACGCCCAGGTGGTGGCGCAGCACGTCCAGGGCGCTCTCGTCGGGGCGCAGCTCCAGGTCGAGGTCGGCGCCGTTCAGCCGGAACTGGATGCGGTCCATCGGGCCTCCGGGGGGAACCGGGCCCTTATGGTGGGGAGGCCGGGCTGACGCGGGCTTCTGCGGCGAGGGGACGCAGGCGGGGAGGGAGGAGGGCGGCGTGGTTGTGGAGCCGGAGGTCCGTTAGCCCGTCGCGCTGGAGGCCCGATGACGCATCGCCTGGCGCCCTGGGCGCTGCTGCTCTCCCTGCCCGGCTGCGGGGCGGAGGGCCAGGACACGGGGGCGGGCCCGACCGGCAGCTTCCCGGCCGACTCCTCCGCCGAGGGCATCGCGGCCTTCGTGCAGGGCGAGCTGTGGCGGCAGCCGCCCTGGATCGCCGAGTCCGGGGCCCCGCGGGAGGAGGAGTCGATCAACAGCCCCCACGACCGGGTCCAGGTCTTCCTGAACGACGTGATCCAGGCCTCAGCCGCCGAGGGCAGGGGCAACTTCGGCGGTGAGCCACACGCCACGGGTAGCATGTCGGTCAAGGTCATCGTCGACGAGGACGACGATAGCGCCCTGGGGCACGCGGTCATGCTCAAGCTCGACGGGGACTTCCAGGAGTGGGTCTACTGGTGCGAGGGCCCGTCCAGCCGCTGCGGCGCCGAGCGGGACGAGGAGCAGACCTGGGGCATCGGGACCGACACCACCTGCGGCATCTGCCACGGGGGCAACGTGTTCAACGCGCAGTAGGACCGCAGGCGCCCTGGCCCTCCATTCCGGGGATGGTCACGCACCCGCCGCAGTTGGCGACCTCGTTGGCGTCGTCCTGCTCGAAGAAGTCCAGTGGCGCGGGGCGTACGCCTTCCCGTGCGCACTCTTCGGCCACCAGCGTGGCGCACCAGGCCAACAGGGGGCCATAGACGGGATGCGCGACGACGGTGGGCCGGGTGGCGAGAGCGCCGACGAAGGCGCCCAGGTGATCCTGGAGGAACTTGCGCCGGGCGTCGGCGACGATCTCGGTGCCCTCGGGGTCGTCGATCAGCAGCGCCTGCTTGTGCAACAGGAGCGCGTAGAACTCCAGCTCGATGGCCACGTGGTCGGGCAGCTCGGCCGCCTGGTCCTGGGCGAGCTGGAAGCCGAAGGCTTCATAGAAGCCGACGACGTCCGCCAGGTCTCGACCCTTGGCGAGCCCACGCATGCGACCGTACTCGGTCTCGTAGACCGCCACGCGCTCCCGGCCCTGGTCGAAGCAGGTTGTCCAGGCGCCCTGGACGCCGGTGATCCCCTCTGCAACCTGGTCGACGAGAGGGCCGAGCCCGGGGTGGCCGCCCAGTTCGGCCCGCAACGCGCCGAGGACATCCACCTGCTCGGGGCCGGGGTAGGACATCGCCACCGAGGCCAGCGTGAAGTCACGGGTGCGTGCGGCCAGTGTGGATGCCGCCGAAGCATCGGTCATGGCGCCACCGTCAGCGGCAACCAGTTCATGTACAGGCTCTTGCGAGAGCCGACCTCGGCCTGGCCTCCCTGCCAGACAGCGAAGGAGACGGCGCTCTTGCCACCAGCAGCCAGCGTTGAGCCCCCGTCGATGGTCATCGCCCGGGTCACGACCACCGACCAGGACCCGTCCTTCCACACGCCCCTGCCGTCGCTTCCGTGGCCCGCCTGTACCGCTGAGGTCGAGAAGCCCTCGGAGACGATCTCATCGACCGCGGTCTTGTGGAAGGACTGGGGGTTGCCGAGCGCGACGCCGGGGTTGAACATCTCTCGTTCGTCCCTGCTCCCCCCCGGTGCGTCGTGGAACTCCATCGCGTACATGTCGATGGAGGCGTTGGGGTAGAGGCTTGCCATGTCGGGCTTGCCGTGCTCGGCGTCGTGCTGGTACTGGGCGCGCCAGTGGAAGATGTGCACTGGATCGCCATCTCCGCCCATCATCACCGGTGGCAGCTTCTCGTTATTGAAGGGGAACTGCAACGCCACGGCGTCGGAGTATTGCCCGAGGCCGCCGGCCTCACTCATTTCTGGATCAGCCCAGCTCAGGCGGAAGGCGACATGCTTGCCATCGTGAACTGCCTGGAGGATCAACTTCTCGGTGGTGACCAGCGCCGGGCGCGGCGCGATCATGGGCTGGGCGATGAGCGTGATCGCACCAGGAGCGGAGGATCGCCAGTAGGAGGCGTCGGGATCGGGCTTGGACAGGTCGGCATCCACCCGGGCGACGGTCAGCTCGCTGATCGGCTCCGCCGCGGGCAGTCCGGGCGCCGCGGCGGTGGGCGCGGTGCCCTTGTCGCCGCAGCCCGGAGTGGAGAGCAGGGAAACCAGCGCAGCCCCGCCGAGCAGGCGGTAGATGTGGGGGCTCTTCATGGGCAGGGCCTCCGTTCAGGGGGTGTTGTTGCGCACGACGCCCAGGTTGGCGTCGAATGCAGAGCGTTCGAAGATGGATTCGGTCACGGGGACGGAGACCAGCTCGGTTCCGTCCGCGTCGCTACCGGTTGCGATCCCCCGCTCGACCTTGAAGCGGTGAAGGATCCGGTCCGTGCTGCCGATCAGGCAGAGCAGGCCCGCGGCCACCGGATCCTGTGGCAGGGCGCGGTAGCGCTCGATGGCCTCGTGCACCCTGGGGCCGAACATCTGCTCGAGGTAGGCCGGATCAGCGTGGACCGGGGGGATGTAGTAGATGTTCGGTTCCAGGCCGAGCTGCGGGTAGTAGGGCAGCGCGATCTGCTTCTGGTGGACCAGGTAGTCGATCGGGTTGTCGGCCCGGGCCGACCAGGGGGGGTTGATGAAGCCCATCACGCGGATCTTGCCGATGCAGTTGACCACGCACTGGGGCTGCACCCCCTGCTCGACCGCCGGATAGCAGCCGATGCACTTCTCGCTGGTGCGGGTCCAGGGGTTGTACATGGACTTCTTGTATGGACAGGCCCGGACACACTCGCCGTAGCCCTTGCAGCGGGTCTGGTCGATCAGGACGATTCCGTCCTCTTCCCGCTTGTAGATGGCCTTGCGCGGGCAGGCGGCCAGACAGGCGGGGTAGGTGCAGTGGGCGCACGTGCGCGGGAGGTAGAAGAACCACTTGTCATGTGGGAGCTGGGCCATGTGACCGCCGCCGTCGACGGTGCCACCGGCGCAGTCGTCCTCGCCGATGTTGGGGTACATCCAGTCCTGATCCTCGGGCGCCCAGTGCAGGACGCGCTCGCTGGGGGGCGCGGCCTCGACCAGGGTCTTGCCCAGGTACTCGCCGTTGGCCGACCAGTCCTGCCGCCCGAGCTTTTCGAGCACCCGCAGGTCCCAGGCCAGGGGATAGCCGCCCCAGGGCTTGGTCTCCACGTTGTTCCAGAACATGTACTCCTGGCCCTTGCCGCTGGTCCAGGTGGTTTTGCAGGCCAGCGTACAGGTCTGGCACGCGATACACTTGTTCAGGTCGAAGACGATGGCCCACTGCTTCTTGGGCCGGTTCTCGTCGTAGGGGTAGGCGATGTCTCGCCCGAGCTGCCAGTTCTTCACGGTAGACATGGGGGAGACTCCTTCAGACCTTGCCGATGAAGGCGCCGCTCAGGTAGGCGGTCATGGTTTCGTTTTCGTAGGTGGGTCGCAGGCCGAGCTCCGCCGGGCGCCACAGGCCGCTCCCGCCCATGCCGCCGTCCTCGGCCTTCTCGAACTTGACGAAGGCCTCGCGCGGGGCGCCGACGGGGCAGTGCACGTCGGGGAGGAAACCCTTCATCAGGGCTTGCCCGAACATGTCCTTGTGGACCAGGCTCTCGGTCATCTGGGTGGGCTTCAGCCAGGCGCGAGTGGCGCTCTGGTGCGAGCCATAGCGATACATCGCCTGGTAGTGGGTGTCGGGGTTCTTGGCCAGGCCGTCCGGCCGGGTCTCCTGTCCCCGGATGCTGCCGAAAGTGGCACCGTACATGTTGTGCCAGGTGCGGGTGATGCCGCGGGGCGTGCCCGGGTAGAAGCGGACACGGAGCATCAGGCGAGCGAGCTTGTACTCCTCTGTGCCCGCCTTCCAGCCGCGGTAGGGGCGATCCTCCGGGTCGGCGTCCACGTAGACGTAGTCGCCTTCCTGCAGGCCGAGCTCCTTGGCGTCCTGCGGGTGCATGTCGACGTAGCCCTCGGTGACGGAAGGCATGCGCTTGTCGTGGCGGTACACGTCGCCGAAGGGGCCGAAGAGCACGCCGGTGAAGTCGGTGTCGACCGGGGTGGTGTGCGCGCCATGGCGGTACTTGGGGGTGTGGTAGACGAACTTGTGGCCCTTGGCGACCAGCGGGTGCTTCGTCTTGAGCAGGTCCTCCACCGAGTACTGGACATGCCGCCCCTGGCGGACCTCGGACCCGACGTCCTCCCTCCTCAGTCCATAGGTCTCGGGCGGTGTGGGTCGCAGGGCGGGGTGCGGCGCCGCTGCGATGGCGTTGGGCTCGTAGAAGGTCGAGTCCACCGGCTCGCGGTGTACGATCAAGTTCTCACCGTTATCGATGAACTCCTGCTCGAAGCGGTAGTACTCCAGCCGCCCGCTCTTGGTGTGCCAGGGCTGTTCGCCGCGGGCCTGTTCGAAGGAGGACATCCGCGGGTAGGTGCGCATGTTCACGAGTGCAGGGATGCCTTGCTTGGCCAGGGCGTGCAGCTCATTGATGTCATAGCCCGTCAGGGAGAAGGAACCGTCGATGATGCGCTGCAGGTACACCTCGACCTGCTCGTGGTCGACGAAGTGCCAGGCCTGGGCGAAGCGCGGGTCCGCCAGGCGGGAGCCGATCGCCTTGCTCACGCCAGCGATGATCTCGATGTCGGACTTGGTGTCAAAGACCCGTCGGATGGGCGACTTCGGGAAGATCTGGACGAAGGGGTTCGTGCAGCTCCCCGTCATGTCGATGTGGCGGAACTCGGCCCAGGAGTCACAGGCGAACACGATGTCGGCGTACTCGCAGGAGCCGGTCCACCACCAGTCAGAGTAGGCGATCATCTCGATGCGCGGCAGCGTGTTGTGCACCACGTCGAAGTGCCACTTCACGTTGCCGATGACCGAGTTGCTGTTGTTCAGCCACATCGCCTTGGTCGGCGCCGGCATGTGGCCCGCGCCCGTCAGCAGCGCGTGGCCCACGCGCAGGGGACGATCGCCGTTGTTGAAGTAGTGCAGCGACTCGTAGTGGCTGTACTTGTGGAGGCTCACCTTGCCCTTGGGGTCGAGCTGGAGGTGGTAGGGGTCCTCCGTCGTGTACAGCGGCATCCCGCCGAAGATGGCGGCGCGGTAGTTGCCGGCGTAACTCCCGACGTTCCCTCCGGGGAAACCCAGGTTTCGGGTCAGGCCGGCGACCAGCAGGATCGCCCTGTCCTTGAGGTCGGCGTTGAAGAACTGGTTGGGCCCCATTCCGGTGGCGAAGATCGTCTTCTCGGGGTTGGCGGCGATCTCGCGCGCGAGTGCGCGGATCGACTCCTCCGGTGCACCCGTGATGGCCGAGACCTGGGCGGCCGTCATGTTCTCGTCGAGGTACTGGGCGAGCAGCGAGAAGTGCGTGCGTGCCTCGACCTCGGTGCCGTCGGCGAGCTTGACCTTCACGGCTGCCTTGAGGTCCGGACGGACCCCGCGGGCGCGCGGGCCCACCTGGTCGCGGGTGATCCGGACCGGGCGCCCCGACCCGGCATCCCACACCACGTAGGCGCCCATGTCCGGGAGCAGGCTCTCGGGGATGAGCTGCTCCTTGTGGGTCTTTCCGGGGGCCGGCTTGGTTCCGGCGGGCACGATGCCGGCGCTGCCCAGCCCTTCACCCTTGCCGGGCTCCTCCAGGCCCTGGACCTCGCCAGGGCGCAGGGGCTGCAGAGTGTCCATCCGGATCAGGAAGGGCAGGTCGGTGTTGGTCTCCACCCAGGTCTTGTCGTACAGGCCTTCCGAAATGATCGTCTGGGCGAAGCCGAGCGCCAGCGCGGGGTCCGTACCGGGGCGGATGACCAGGACCTCGTCGGACTTGCTGGCGGTGGCACTGTACTCGACGGTGATCGCCACGACCTTGGTGCCCTTGAGGCGAGCCTCGGTCATCCAGTGGCTGTCGGGCATCTTGGTCGTGATCCAGTTCATGCCCCAGACGAAGCAGAGCTTGCTGTGCTCGACCGAGAACAGGTCGAAGTCGTTGGTCTGCGCGCCTGTCACCATCGGGTGTCCTGGGGGCAGGTCGGTGTGCCAGGAGTAGCTGTCCCAGCCCCTGGCGCCGTGCGCCTTCTCGGGGCCCACACCGCGGATCGCGTCGTCGGCCAGCGCCATCAGGTTGGCGAACCGGTACAGCCCGAAGATCCGCGTGGCGCCCAGGAAGGCCATGCCCCCCCGGACCTTGATGCTCTGCGTGCCCGCTCCCTCCATAGCCTCGATCATCGCTGGATCGTAGTCCTGCGCCTTCAGCCGGGCCGCGCCCTCATCGCCCGAGTACGCCTGCGCGATGTTGAGCATGGCGCGGGCGGAGTAGTCGTAGGCCTCGTCCCACTCCATGCGCAGCCAGGTGTCCTTGCCGCGTTGGAAGTACTTGGGGTCTGGCTTGCCCGTGGCGGAGTCGCGCGGGAAACCGGCGTCGATCCAGTCCTTCCAGCCCTTGCGGATCATCGGCGCCTTCACACGCCGGTCCCCGTAGATGCGGCGCACCAGGGCCAGGCCCTTCTGGCACAGGCGCGGATCCCACCGGTGCGACGCCGTGTTCCCGTACAGGTCCCTGGCCTTCCCGTAGCCAAAGGTCGGCCCGATCCGGGTGATGATGCCGTTCTTGACGTGCGCGTTGAGCAGGCAGTTGTGCGTGTCGTTGGGCGCGCACAGGAAGGTGAAGGAGTAGTCGTGGGCGAAGATGTTCCGATAGGCCCGCTCCCAGTTTCGGTCGGGGTAGGTCGCCAGCGGGTTGTCGACCCGCACGGGCGCCAGGTAGCGGATGGGGGCGGCGGTCGCGGCTCCGGCCACGGAGACGCCGAGCACCGTCTTGAGGAAGGCGCGACGGGTCGCTTGCGCGGTGTCGGAGGGGCGGGGATCGGACATCAGGGCCTCCAGCGGGAGTTCAGGTCGACTCGTCGAGGGCGGGTTCATTGAGAAGAGAGTCATCGAGGACGGAGTCCGTGAGGACAGAGCGAGGGGTGGCGTCGCGGATCGGCACGCCGGGGAGCGAGCGTTCCAGCGTGCGAAGGAGCATGCGGTCCATGTCCAGCCCGCAGCCGGCGCTGGTGCGGTGGAGCTGGACGTGCAGAGCGCCGTCGTTCATGCCGAGCACCTCCAGGCGGGTGCCGGGGGAGATGCGGGCGAGCTTCTGGGCGGCCTTGTCGAGTGCCGGCGCGAGCGAATCCGGGACGGGGGCAAGGCGGAAGGGGCTCCTGGCGTCGACGTGCAGCAGGTCGACGCAGCGCGCGGAAGAGGGGGGCGACTCGACGCGGCTCGCATAGACGCCCGTGGACAGGCCGCTGACCAGTCCGAGGAAGGCTTCGCGCCACCAGGTGCACAGGTCGGGCACCGCGACCTGGCCTCCACAGGGGGCCCGCTCGGTGCGGCTGGTGACCCGGCCTTCCACGCGGGTGAAGCCTGGGTACATGCAGGGGCTTCCCAGGGTCGGCAAGATGCTCTCGAGGTCCACCAGGGTCAGATCGACTCGGTGGAACTGGCGGAAGGAGGAACCCAGGCCGTAGCTGTGGTCGAAGACCCGTCGCAGCAGGCCCTCGCGGTCCACGTTCCCAGCCGCCGCGACCAGCACACCTTCATCGTCGTCGATCCGTGCGGAGGGCAGGATGGTGCGCAGGGCAGAGCGCCGAGCCGCCTCCCACCGTCGAGCGAGGTCCGAAGTGGCAGAGCCCGGTTGCACAGCAGATCGATGCGCCGCCTGGACCGAGGAGGGTTCGGCGGTGGGGACAGCGGGAGGTGGGTGCATGCGGGCCCGGGGCAGAGGAGTGCCCTTGGCGCTGATTCAAGTTGCGTGCCAAACCGGTTTGTCGGAGGTGAAGATCCAGTAAAGCAGCAGGATGGCTGTCTCCATCCGCACAGCGATGCGGGCGGATCATCGTTGGAGTGGGCGAAACAGCACAGTGTGTGTGGTGGAAATCGCCCTAGCGGCGCCCGCTCAGCAACAGGCGCGGGTGGCAGGGCGGCGGGCCTCGATGGTGGCCGCCTGGACGTAGTCCTCGACCCCGCGACCGGGCGCCCAGTCGCGGATGAACGCGCGCGACTCGTCCTTGGGCGCGATGCGCACCTCCTGGAAGCCGGCCGCCGCGATCACCCGGGCCAACTCGTCCAGCTCCATGGCGTTGCCGATGCAGCCGGCGATCAGCGCCAGGTCCTGCCTCATCTCGGGGGGCAGGGGGGCCGTCGCCACCACGTCGGAGATCGCCAGGCGGCCGCCGGGCTTGAGCACGCGGAAGGCCTCGCGGAAGACCTGGGCCTTGTCCGGCGACAGGTTGATCACGCAGTTGCTCAGGATCACGTCCGCCACCATGTCGGGCACCGGCAGGTGCTCGATCTCGCCCAGGCGGAACTCGACGTTGCGGTAGCCGCCCTTCGCCGCGTTGCCGCGGGCGCGGCAGACCATGTCCGGCGTCATGTCGACCCCGATCACGCGGCCCGCGTCGCCCACCTCGTGCGCGGCCAGGAAGCAGTCGAAGCCCGCCCCCGCGCCCAGGTCCACCACCACCTCGCCCGGTCGCAGGGCGGCGATGGCCTTGGGGTTGCCGCAGCCCAGGCCCAGGTCGGCGCCCTCGGGCACCAGGCCCAGGTCGGCCTCGGAGTAGCCCAGGCGGGTCGAGATCAGGCGCTGCACCGCGCTGTCGTCGGAGACGCCGCAGCAGGAGGCGGGCTTGCCGGTCGTCTGGCCCAGGTCCGCGGCGCGGGCGACGCTGGCGTAGGTCTGGCGGACCTGGTCGCGGTGGCCGTCGTGGAGGTGGGCCTGCGCCGCCGGCGAGGGGGCGGCCGGCGCGCAGCAGGAGGAGGCGGCGGGGGCGGCCTGGGGGAGGGGCTTGCCGGCCATGGGCGGCTCCGGGTCCGGGGGGTGGCGGTGGGCCTAACCCGCGCCACGCCCCGCACGGACCTGCGGCGCTCTGGCTCAGCGGCGGGTGTGGATGCCCAGGCCGGTGCTGTTCTTGCCGCGGTACTCCGGCGAGCCGCCCGCCCCGTCGCGGGCGTAGGCCCCCGAGCCCCCGTCGTACTTCACGACCGCGTCGAAGCCGTGGGCCAGCAGGTCCTTCTGCATGGCGGCGCCCGACTTGTCGTGGGCCACGATCGCGAAGGCCTGGCCGTCGCGGATGCCGACCAGGATGTGCATGGTCTGTCGCATCTGCTGGGCCTGGATGCCACCGGCGCCCTGGTCGAAGCGCTGCTTGTCCCGCAGATCCTGGCTGCTCACGGCGCGCCCGCCCTCGATCAGCAAGGCGCCGCCGCCCATGAAGTCCTTGACCGGGTTGCCGAGCTGGCCGAAGGCCGCCTGGATCTCCTCGCCCTTGCGGCCGGCGGCCCGGCCCACCACGACGCTGCCGTCCTGCAACACGGCCATCCCGCCGCGCCCGGCGGCCTTCTCGTGGCCCTGGGTGTCGAGCTTGCCATCGCGCATGATGGGGCCGGCGCTCTGGACGTAGTCGACGGTGAAGGTGCCCGACAGCACGGCGTCGTAGCCGTCCGCACCCTGCTTCTGCCCTGCGAGTGCGGCGTCGGGCCCCTGCTTCGCCGCGGCGTACAACACGTCGACCTGGTCGATGGGGTAGACCGTGTAGCCCAGGCGGGAGAGGGCCGAGAGGTCGGGCGGCGGGCGCCGCGCCTCGTCGGTGCCGGGGCGCTGGCTGTTGAGCGGGTGGAGCTTCAGCGCGTCGGCGGCGGCCGCGTTGCCGGCGAGCTGGGCCACCTCGGGCGCGGGAGAGGAGGCGCGGGGGGTGGCGGCGGCGGCGGGGGTCTTCTGCGGGGGGAGCGTGGACTTCACGGGCACCTCGGCGCGGGAGAGGATCGCGCGGGGGAGGGGGCGGGTCAACGGGGGGCGGCCCTCTGCGCTCGGGCTGCGATAGGAGGCGTCATGCGCGGCTTCTCCCTCTCGTCGACCGACCCCGCTGCCCCGTCCCGCGTCTCTGGTGATGTGCCCGAGCAGGTCCTCTCCCGCGTGATGGAGCAGGTCCGGGCGCAGGCGGACCCCGCCCGCGCGGCGGCCGAGAAGGCCTACCTCAAGAGCGCGCTGACCTTTCACGGCCTGACCCTGCCCAAGGTGCACGCCGTCGAGCGGCAGATCGAGGCGATGGTCACGCCGGAGCAGCTCCGGCCGGTCGTCGAGCGCCTGTGGGCCGAGCCAGTGCACGAGCCGCGGGCCGTGGCCGTGGAGCTGCTGGAGCGCCGGGCCCGCTGGTTGACCTCGACGGATCTGTCCTGGATCGAGGTGATCCTGCGGGACTGTCACACCTGGGCCTACGTCGACGCCATCGCCGTCCACGCCGTCGGATCGGTCGTGGAGCGGGAGCCCCCGGCCGCGGCGGTCCTGGACCGGTGGATCGTGGACGGTGACTTCTGGATCCGTCGCTCGGCCCTGCTGGCCCTGCTGCTGCCCTTGCGGCAGGGTCGCGGCGACCCGGCGCGCTTCCTCCGCTACGCCCAGGGCTGCCTGGCGGACAACGAGGTCTTCATCCGCAAGGCGGTGGGCTGGGTGCTACGGGAGATGGGCAAGCAGCGCCCGGCCGAGGTCGAGGCCTTCGTGCGGGCGCACCATGCACAGATGTCGGGGCTGACCTTCCGGGAGGCGATCCGCTCGCAGCCGGCGCAGGTGCAGGAGGCGCTGCGGGCGCTGCGGGGGTGAGGGGGCTCTGTGGCCCCCCAGCACTTCTCTGAGGGCTTCAACCGAGCGCGCCGCTGGCCGGCAGGATCACCTGCAGGAAGGCACGCTCTCGCACGGCCTCCCGCGTCCTGGCTGCCAGCCGGCCAAAGGGCTCGAGCTCGTCGCCTGCGGCTCCGGCCTTCCACGCCGCGGCGTAGTGCCCCTCGATCCGCTGCCGCGCCTCGCTCCGGAGCTCCGGGTGCTGCCCCAGCAGCCAGCGCAGGGTCCGCCAGCCCAGGGCGGCGTGGGTCTCCTCGTCCTGGGCGATGCCGCCGAGCATGGCGGTCAGGGCCGGGTCGGCCGTGCGCTGGCTGGCCTCGCGCAGCCACAGGGCGCCGATGGTCTCGCCGACACAGGCCTCGTCGACCAGGCGGCGCATGACGCCTTGGGGGCCCAGGTCGACGTCCAGGGCGCCCCGCACGTCCAGCGGCCCGGGGCCGTGGGCCTGCCCGGAGAAGCGCTCGGCCAGGCCGAAGGCGACCTGGGCGTGGCGGATCTCGTCGGAGGCGGCCTGGTGGGTGTCCAGCAAGAGCTGGGGTGGGGCGCCCAGGTGCAGCAGCTCGAGCGCGACGCGGTGGAAGCTGGCCACGCTGGCGTGCTCACCGGCGGCCATGGCCAGGAAGTGCCGGACCAGCGTGGCGCGCGCTGTGGCGTCCAGGTCGGCGAGGTCGATGTCGGCGGGGCCGGTCCAGTCGCGACGGTGCGCCACCGGCGCGGTGCGGATCTCATCCGCCACCGTGAAGGGGCGGCCTACGCCGCCGTCCCCAGAAGGCGAACCACCGCCGTCGCCCCCACCGCCGTCCTCGCCACCGCCGTCGCCCCCGTCGCCGGTGTCGCCGCTGTCGTCGTCCTTGTCGCCACAGGCCACGACGCCGAGCATCAGGCCTCCCAGCGGCGGGGCGCCGCCGAGGCGGAGCGGGCCCCTGGCGTCCGTGGCCGGTGCGGTCCCTGCGCCGCTGGCGGCCGCGGCCCCCATCCCAGCCAGGATCAGGGCGAGCAGGACTTGTTCGTTACGGGGCATCAGACCTCCTGATGCCACAGTGGCAGGGTCCCGCCGGGAAGGCAAGCGCTCCTGGACGGCTCCGTCAGCTCCCGAGCCAGGGGCAGGACGATGTGGTCCAGGCCCACCCGGCGTACCCGCTCTCGGCTGGCCGGGCCCAGGCAGCCGTGGCGTCGGCGAGGGCCTCGTCTGCCACCGCGCGAAGCTCGGGCTGAGCGTCGAGCAGCCACGAGAGCGTCCGCCAGGCCAGCGCCGCATGGCGCGTCTCGTCTTCGGCGAACTCCGCATCAGGGCCAGGGAGAAGCGCGCGAAGGCCGCCACAGAGGCGTGTTCGGCCTGGCCCGCCCGGACCCAACGCGCGACGATGGCCGGCACCAGCGCCGCGGGCACCGGGGCCGGGCTGCAGGCGGTGTGCCAGTCTGCCCGGCGTGCCGGGAGGGCGACGCGAGCGCGTTGGTCCACCAGGAAGGGGTGGCCTTCGTCCCCCTTGCTGATGTCCTCTTCCTGCTTCCATCGGGTACCGAAGCAGCAGGCCTCATCCAGCCAGGCCGGTCCGCAGGTCGCCGTCATGCCCCAGATCATGCCTGCGTCCGCGTCCCACTCCCGGCGCGCGGCGCCTGTGCACGCTCCGACCGCATTGACTTCCTCTACCGGTTCGGACATGCACCGGTCCTCGTTTCTCACGTCTGTGACGAAGCACAGGAAGTCCTCTCCCGCCTCTGGCGTGTCGCCCTCGGGCGCCCAGCCCCATTGTCCGGCGTCTGAGACGATGGCGAAGGGCAATGCGTCCACTTCCTCCGCGACGCAGGTGCCGTAGTCGCCGGCGTGCTGGGGATCGTACTTGTCGTCGCAGCCCGTGGTCGCCAGCAGTGCCAACGCGCGGGTCAGCTGCGCGCGAATCCGTTCGTCCATCTGTGACAGGGCGGCCAGGCTGGTGGGCGGGGCGCGATCCGCAGCGTGCGGCGTGGGGGTCCCGTGCCGCAGGGGTTCGAATACGAGACCTGCAGTTCAGGCGCCATCGCCCGCCCACGGCTCACCGGGCAGGCGCGCGACGAGGGTGGACAGGATCCGGTCGAGCGCAGCTTCCGGGTCCCACACCACGCCGGGGCGCAGCAGCGGCGTCATGTCGTGCCGGAACACGTCCTGCCGGCGCTTGTCGTGCAGGTTCTGCTCGAAGAGCGCGCGGGTGACGCGGTGGCCGCCCTCGGCCATGTAGTGCTGGAACACCTCGACGAGCCGACCGGGGTCGGCGCCCGCGTCGAGCGCGCGGTCGAGGTCGAAGAGGTCGCGGCCTTTCTTGCGCTGGTACAGGGCGCGCAGCTTGGTGCCCATGAGCTCGTCCAGCGGGAAGGTGGTCAGCGCGGCCTCACCCTTGAACCAATCGGTCTCCACCGCGAACGGACGGCGCTCCCAGCCGAGAAGGCAGAAGTGCTCCCGGGAGTTGATCTCGACCTTCACCCGCATCGGCCGCGCCGGGGGGCCCTCCGACGAGATGCGGTAGACCAGGTTGACCCGTCCCTCCTTGAGTTCCCGCTTGGGCGTGCCCAGCCACGGGTCCAGCGCGGCGCGGACCCGGTCGAAGGTCGGCCCGATCGGCCCCGGCCGCGTCTGCACCAGGTCGATGTCCTCGGAGTACCGGGCGCCCGGCGCGAGGTGGAGCTTGTGCAGGGCGGTGCCGCCGCGGAACGCGAGCGCGTCCGCGAGCTCGGGCACGCGGAAGATCTCGATGAGGGCGCGCGAGAGGACGAGGTCCTGCTCGATCATCGCGTCGTCACGCCACGGCGCCCTGGCCCTCCACGCGTCGATGGATGGGATCGGGATCACAGCTCGTCGGGCTCCACGTCGGCGTTCACGATCAGGCGCCAGCGGGCGTCTCGAAGGGCGCTGCGGGTGGGCGCCGAGCGTCGAAGCGGCGTCGATGCGGCAGCCCTGGCGTCCACGTCGGGCAGCAGCGCGGCCGCGAGGGCCGGCTGGTCGACGCGCTCCAGCATCCAGCCGAGCCGCTGGGCCCACGCGACCGGGGCGCGCCGGCCCTCCGCGGCGAGCGCGTCGGGGTCGATCTCCTCGGCCAGCTCGGAAAGGACGGTGGCGACGTGCGAGAGCCCGCCGCAGCGCTCAGCGTAGCCGACCAGCTCCAGCGCGGTGGCGGCCGGGGTGGCGACGCGGACCGTGCCCATGCGGGTGTTGCGGGTCTGAGTCGGAGTGTCGGCCATGTCGTGGCGGGCGATGAAGTCGACGTGGACGGGGCCCAGCGCGATCGGCTTGCGGTTGCGCGCCACGACGACCTGGGTGCGCTGGGGCGCCTGGTGGGCCGCGCCGTGCATCGCGGCGGCGGTGAGGAGGGCCAGGTAGTAGGGCTCGCCGAGCCAGCGCATCAGGGGGTCGAGGAAGTGCTCGGCCGGCCAGGCGCCCATCTCGCGGTACTCGGGGGGCAGGACCAGGTGGAAGCCGCGGTAGGGACTCGCGATCAGTCGCTTGCGGCGCAGGCGGCCAAGCGCCATGTAGGCGGCCTCTCGCGTGCCGCCCAGGCCCGCCACGGCGTCGTCGATGGTGAACCACCACCGGCCGCGGGCGGGGAGGGTGTCGAGCCAGGTGCGGGCGGAGTCGGAAGTCATCGCCAGCCGAAACTAACGCGACGCGTGTGTTTGGGGAAGAGATGAGTTCGGGGCGGAGCTCACTCGGGCAGGTCGAACAGGGCGCGGGCGATGGCGTGGACCTGCGGGAATCGCCGCTCTGCCTCAGCCCACAGCGCGCGCTCGCGGGCGTCCACGATGGCCTTGAGGAGCGCGGGTGCTCGGCCATCCTGGTGTTCGAGCAGGTCATGGACCTCGCACAGGCGCTCTCGATCTTCGGCGGAGAGGAAGACGTCGCGGATGGCGAGACGGCCGCCCTCGCGAGCCTCGTCGAGTCGCGCCAGCTTGTCGCGAGGGAGCCGATCCTGGAGGCCTCGGTTCACCGCCGCGTCGAGGCCGCACAGGTTCCCCGCTCGCCACATTGCGCTGTTCCCGGGGTGGTACGACAGCCAGGCTTTGCCGTCCTCACCGCGCCACTTCAGCTTGTGCCGCTGCGCCTGCGGGAAGATGTGGTCCCAGTCGATCCGCACCGTGGGCTTGAAGGGGATCTGCTGGGCCACGGAGAGGAAGAGGCGTCCGCGGGCGTTCACGCAGTCGCGGCGCGTTCGCTCCTGCTCGGACACTTCTCCCTCGAACGGTCGGGGAACCGCGGAGCGCTGGTAGCTCAGAGTGCTGGACACCCCGCGGGCAGCTGCGAAGAGGCGATCGACGGGGAACGTGGCGTCGTCGTGCTCGACGAGCTGCCCAAGCATGGCGCGCGCGTACGTCTCCCGGAGCACCGGCTGCAGGCGGAACGCCGTGCCCCAGAACAGCCAGGCCGCGGCGTTCGACACCTGGGAGGGGTCGGACGTCGGGTCCCTTCCTGCCTCGGCCTGCTGGCACGCCCAGATCACGACGGCGTCGACGAGGTAGCGATCAACGAGGCGCAGGCCCCACCCGAGCGGGGTGCGGTGGGCGAGGGTGTCAAGCATGGCGTCGACCGCGTCTCGGATCTCCTGGCGCCGTGTGACGGTGTGCATGGCCGCGACGAGCTCGCCACCCTTTTCCCCATAGAGACGCTTCACGTGGAGCGGCACGGGGTCACCGACGCCGAGCTTCAACGAGGCGCCGCGCGCCACGATCCGGAGCGCGTCCATGCGTGAGAGCGCCCCGGTGCGTCCTCGGAAGCCGTCCAGCTCGGCCTCGGCGTGGACCCAGCGGGACTTCACAGCGGCGAAGAAGATGTCCGCGGCCGAGGTCCGTACCCCCTCCATGTTGGCGCGCTCGAACACCTCGAGGACGTCCTCCGGGCCGTCGAGGACGATGCGCTGCACCGGGATGAACGGCGTGGCCCAGGCGTTGACGACGTTGCGGAGGCGTCGCAACGCAGCCGCATCGAGGACCGTGGCGGCGTGCTCCGGGTCCACACCAGAGAACCACGTCGCGAGCGCGGACTTGTCGGTGAGGAGGTCGTCGGGATGCTCCCGGTCGAGAAGCGCCTTGCCGAGCCTGCGGACGGAGACCCACTCCTCGCGTGAGGCGTCGCCGACGGCGAACGGATCCCAGCCGTGGTCCCGCCAGGTGATCCATCGGTGGATGCGCTTGTCGTACGCCCCTGGTCGCAGCTCCTCGCGCGGTGCCCCGGGGCGGAAGAAGAACTCGAGGGAGGCTGCCTCCTCGTCTAGCGGGGGGCCGAACAGGACGGAGAGCGCCCAGGTGCGCTGCTGACCGTCGAGGATCTGCCAGGCATCGGACGCCTCCTCGACGATCCGTCCGTCTCCGTCGCGCACGATGGCGGCCGTCGGATCGGCCGACCGGCAGAGGAGCAGGGAGCCGATCGGGAAGCCCGCGAGCAGGGAGTCGAACAGCTTGGCCGCCTTGAACGCGTCCCACACGCGCTCGCGCTGGACGATGGCCAGGCGCCAGGCGTCGTCGTCTCGCCCGGTGCTGGCCAGGATGTCGCGGACGGAGGTGGCGGTCGCGGCCTGCATGGCGGCGAGACTAACGCAGACCGGTCGTCGGATGCGTTCGGGGTCGCGTCATGTGGCCTCGGCCAGCCCCTACACGTTCACCTTCCGCTTCCCGTCCCGCCGCACCCCGATCCGCCACCCGCCGAACACCCGGTCCCGGCGCTTCGCCAGCGCGATCCCGAACCGCGCAAGCTCCCCGGGGCCGCCGCGCGCGTCGGGCACCCACAGGCCCGTCTCGACGGCCAGCGCGAGCAGCGCCCGCCCGTCCACCTCTGCGGCGCCGTGCGCCTCGGCCCAGCTGGCGACGAAGGCCTGCCACGCGGACTCCTCGGGGGTGGCGGCGTCGACGGGCTCGTCGCGGTCGTCGAGGAAGCCCTGCACGCCGGCGCTCGCCAGGATGCCGCCCACCACAGCCGACCAGGCGCCGAAGCTGCCGATGGTCGCCTCGCCGGCCGGGGCGCCGTCGGCGAGCCAGCCGCGGGCCAGCGTGAGCGCGGCCGCCACGAGCCTTGGACGCTCCGCCAGCGTCCACCCGAGCAGGTCGGCGTGGCGGAACCCGCCGCGCAGCCACGGGCGCTCGACGCGGGCGTCGAGGCGGACGCGCGCGCTGCGTCGGGCGAGCTCGCGGGACAGCGACGGGTTGTTCCCCGTCGCCACCCACACCGCGCGGTTCGGCAGGCTGACGAGCGCCGACTTGCCGAGAACCCGGTCGGACCAGGTGTCCTTGGTGAGGGTGGCGGCGAGGCTGGACGAGTCGAGGGTGTGGTTGACGTTGTCGAGCAGCACCATCGCGGGGGAACCGAGGAGCAGCGCGGTGATCTTCTTCCGCACCTCCTCCTCCTGGGTGGGCAGCGGCGTCGGGTCGGCAGGCGCGCCGGCGGCGAGGGCATGGACCACGTCGGCGAGCAGGGTCTTGCCAGTGCCCTCCGACGGGGCCTCGATGAGGTGGAGCGGCGTGGGGCCGTCGACGAGGTGCCGGACGAGCGGGAGCAGCACCAGCGCGAGGGCGTGGGCGGCGTCGCTGGGGCGGGCGAAGGGGAAGTCGCCGAGCAGGTCGTCGCGCAGCAGCGCGAGGGCCTGGGCCCGCGCCGAGGCGGCGGGTTCGGGGAGCGCCGAGCAAGCGGCTGCGAGCGCCGGGAGCGGGCGGCAGAACAGTCCACTGGCCGCGTCGTAGCCCGCCTCCGCGAGCACGGTGCCGTCGCGCCGCAACACCGGCAGCGGCGTGAGCCCCGTGAGCCGCGGCACCACCGGGTCGGGCAGCGCGCACAGGTCGCGGGCGATGTCCGGGGGCACCCGCGCGGGTCGCGGGCCGCGCTCGGTCTCCCGCACCCAGTCGGCGACGCGGTGCAGCAGGCCAGCGACCTTGGTCGGGTCGAGCGGGTCGAGGGCATCGCCGGGCGCGTCGGGCACCCGCACCAAGGCCGAGCCGAAGCGGAACACGTGCCGGCCGGGCTCCGAGGCCAGCAGGACCGTCCAGCAGTCTTCCACGAGGTCACGCGGCTGCCGCCCGGACACCACGACCTCGGGCAGCGTGTCCGCGCTCACGGCGCGCTCGCGGGCGCGGCCTCGACCACGTCCCACAGATCGGCCTCGGACACGCCCCGCAGGTAGCGGCTGGCGAGCAGGTCGCGGCGGACGTCCGGCGAGAGGGCGCGGTGGCGGTTGAACACCTGCGACCAGTACGAGCGCGACAGCCCGAGGTGATCGGCGAAGAGCATGTGCGTGAGGTGGTGTCGGTCGAGCGCGGCCTGGACGGTGTCGGCGCGCAGGTAGAAGCGGCGGTGCGGCGTCATGTGTCCTCCCGATGCGGTGACGATCGGAAGGTAGAGCGCTGGCGACGCGCGGGGAGGCACGACCGCTTCCCACGCCTTGGGGCGCGACGAGCCATGGAACCCCCCGCCACCCCCCGCCTCCCCGCCGGTTCAGGCGTCGGCGGCCTCGTAGGCCTGGAAGGGCGAGTGCCCGTCCGCCGCGGTGGGGCGCACCTTCCCGGCGGCGACGAGCGCCGTGAGCACCTTGCCCACCACCGGCCGGGAGCAGCCGAGCGTCGCCGCCAGCTCGCGCGTGGTGGCCCGGCCGCGGGCGCGGAGGGCGGTGAGGACCGCGTCGGCGCGATCGGTGGGGGCGCGGGGGAGCAGGGCCGGCACGGCCGCCGCGGGGGCGGAAGGCGGTTCGATCGTCGCGGGCGTTGGCGGAGTCGGCTCGGCGGCGGGCGCGGCAGGGACCGGCGGGGGGTGGCGGGAGGTTGGCGGGGCCGGCGCGCGGCGGGCCAGGTCCACGACCACCCGGACCTCGCCGCCGTGGGCGCGCAGCGTCGGGCGGGGCAGGCCTGCCCGTGCGAGGCGTCGCGTCACCTCGCCGAGGCCGCGGCCGTCGCCGCGCGTGAGGTCGAGGTCCGCCGCGAGGGCCAGCAGGCGCGGGTTCGGCGGCTGGCGATGGGCAGGCGCGTCGGGCGCAAGGTGGCCCGGCTCCACCAGCTCCAGCCGGGTTCTGCAGACCGTGAGCCGGACGGGTGCCGGGTCCGACCAGGCGCGGTGGACCAGGGCGTTGAGCACCAGCTCCAGCACGACGGCGCGGTCGAGGTCGGCGGGAAGGTCGCGGTCGAGGCGCGCCAGGAGGGCCGGGAGCGGTCCGCGGGCGTCGACAGGCTCGCCGTCGACGTGGCCCGCGACGACGCAGCCCGGCAGGAAGACGTCGGGGCGCCGCCCGAGCGCGACCATCGCCGCGATCGTCGGACGCCAGCGCTCCCCGTCGTGGGCGAGAAGGCCGTACCGGGCGAGCCACGCCTCGGTCGGGGTGGCGTGGGCCGGCAGGCGCCGGTCCGGGGGCGTCGACGTGCGGCGCAGGACGCGGTGGACCAGGGCGTCGTCGAGGTCGTCGAGGGTGGCCCTGGGCACGGGCGCCAGGTCGGGCGTCAGGACACGTCGGACCGGCGGCGGGGCCGGCGAGGTGGGCCGACCCGGCGCGTGGACCAGGACCAGCGCGCCCTCCGCCACCGGCAGCGTGTGCGCGTCGCCTTCGCGCAGCCAGGCCCGCACCAGGCCAGCCTCCGCCACCGAGGGCGCGAGGACGGCGACGAGTCCGCCCCGGGCGTCGCGGCGGGCGGTGGCGACGGCGGTGCGCACGGTGCGCGGGCCGTCGGCCACGGTGAGGGCGCGCAGCGGCAACGCGCCGAGGTCGGCATGAACGCCGGCGAGGGCATCGGCGGCGGGGAGGCGGGTGAGCAAGGGTTGCTCCGGGGGAGGAGGTCTTGCTCGGAGTGTGACGCGGGCGGGGTTGGATGGGGTTTGCGCCCGGCTTGCGATCCGCGGTCGGCCCTGTGGTTGACGTTCCGGCACCCGAAGTGTGCGCGGTCGCGATACCTCGCACCGGCCCGCCACCCGTGCGGGTGGCCTCGGGGGGCAGCGATGGAGCGGCGCGGCCGCGATGCGGAACTTCCCCACCCCTGGGGTAGAGTCCTGCGCCCCACCTCCATCCCGTCGCGAGTGCCAGATGAGCGTGACCTCTTCGCGAACCATGGACGTGTTCTCGCTGCGCGACTTCGTCGTAGACGAGTACGAGCAGTTCGCCACCTCCTTCACGACGATCCACGCGGCCGACATCCGCGAGCAGGTCGACGCGATCTACGCCGAGAAGCGGTACTGGCCCGAGCCGCTGATCCAGGTCAACCCGAACTACAAGCGCAGCACCACCGTCGAGGCGCTCGTGGCGGACGGGGCGCTCGACCCCGGCTGCCGCGAGATCTTCCCGCTCTCGCTCTACGAGCACCAGAAGCAGTCAGTCGTGCTCGCGTCGGCCGGCGAGTCCTACGTCGTCACGACGGGCACCGGCTCGGGCAAGTCGCTGTGCTTCTTCATCCCGATCGTCAGCGCCATCCTGGCCGAGAAGCGGCGGGATCCGCGGCCCCGCACCCGCGCGATCGTCATCTACCCGATGAACGCCCTCGCCAACAGCCAGGAGGAGGAGCTCGCGAAGTACATCGCCGACCGGCCGGGGGGCCGCCCCGTCACCTTCGCCCGCTACACGGGCCAGGAGGGCGCCGAGCAGCGCAGGCAGGTCCGTGACAACCCGCCCGACATCCTGCTCACGAACTTCATGATGCTCGAGCTGCTCATGACCCGGCAGGACGAGATCGACCGGTCCGTGATCGGCAACTGTGCAGGGTTGCGCTTCCTCGTCCTCGACGAGCTGCACACCTACCGCGGCCGCCAGGGCGCCGACGTCGCCATGCTCGTGCGGCGGGTGCGCGAGCGCCTGTCCGACCAGCTCCAGTGCGTGGGCACGTCGGCGACCATGAAGAGCGACGGCACCGCCGAGGAGCGGCAGTCCGTGGTGGCCCAGGTGGCGTCACGCCTGTTCGCGACGACCATCCCCGCGCACAACGTGGTCGGCGAGACGCTCGAGCGGGTCACGAACCCGGCGCTCAAGCGGGAGACGGTCAAGGCCTCCCTGGGGCCGGCGATCGACGTCGGCATCCCCGACGCGCTGTCCGACGCCGAGCTGCGCGAGCACCCGCTCGCGATCTGGATCGAGACGGTGCTGGGCATGAACTCCACCGAGGCGATGCCGGCCTGGCACCGCGCCCCGCCGCTCACGCTCACCGACGCCCGCGCCCGGCTCGCCGCGGATGCCGACCGACCCGAGGAGGCCTGCGGCGAGGCCCTGAGAAAGCTGCTCCTCGTCTCCAGCCTGCCCGAGAGCGTGCGCGTCCCGGGCTCCACCAACGAGCGCTCCTTCTTCGCCTTCCGCCTGCACCAGTTCATCTCCGGCGCGGGGCACGCCTTCTCCACGCTGGAGCCGCCCGGTCGCCGCACCCTCACGGTGGAGGGGCAGCAGTTCCTGCCCGAAGCCCCCGACAAGCGCCTGTACGCCGTGCACTTCTGCCGCAACTGCGGGCAGGAGTACCACCCCGTCCGCATCGTGAGCGAGGACGGCCGCCGCGCCGCGCGGTTCCGCGACATCGACGACGCGGCCCCGCCCGAGGCGGACGAGGACGGCGACAGCACGGAGACGCCCGACGCCGAGGAGATCGGCTACCTCGTGCTCCGCACCGAGGACCTCGACGCCGAGTTCCGCGACGAGCCCGAGTTCTACCCGGAGAGCTGGCGCGAGACGGACGCCGCTGGCGGTGCTCGTCTCAAGCGCGACAAGAACAAGCCGCGCTTCCGGGCCGAGGCCGTCCGGGTCCAGCCCGATGGGCGCCTCGGCGAAGGGGCGTCCGCCTGGTTCATCCGGGAGCGGTGGCGGTTCTGCCTGCGCTGTGGCGAGTACAAGGACGACTCCTCCCGCGACCGCAACCGGCTCGCGTCGCTGTCCGCCGAGGGCCGGAGCTCCGCGACCACGGTGCTCACGACCAGCATCCTCCGCTGGATGCACGGCCCGGCGTCGTCCATGGCGGACACCACCCGCAAGCTGCTCGGCTTCACCGACAACCGGCAGGACGCGGCGCTCCAGGCGGGGCACTTCAACGACTTCCTGTTCGTCGGCCTCGTGCGCGCGGCCTTCCTCGGCGCGCTCGCGAAGGCCGGCGACGACGGCCTGACGACCGACCAGCTCGGCGCCGCCCAACAGCGCGCGCTCGGCTTCGACAGCCCCGACCCGGCCGTGCGCGAGGAGTGGCTGATCGAGCCCGACCTCGTCGGCTTCGCACGGACGGAGGCCGAGAAGACGCTGCGCGAGGTGCTCGCCTACCGGGCCTGGTTCGACCAGCGCCGGGGCTGGCGGTACACGAACCCGAACCTCGAGCAGCTCGGCCTGCTGGCGGTCGAGTACCAGGGGCTCGACGAGCTCGCCGCCGCCGACGATCGGTTCGCGGACGGGCCCGAGATCCTCGCCGCGGCGCCACCCGAGGTCCGGGCCGAGATCTACCGGATCCTCTTCGACCACCTGCGGACGTGGATGGCGGTCAAGAGCACCGTGCTCGACGAGCTCTCCACCGAGCAGCTCTACCAGCGGTCGTCCAGCCGGCTCCGCGCGCCGTGGGGCTTCTCATCCGACGACCGACCGCGCCCAGGTCGGTGGCTGGTCCTCCAGGCGCCGAAGCGCCGCTCCATGCGGGCCAAGGACGAGGACCTCATCGTGCGCGGCGGCGCGCGCAGCGGGCTCGGGAAGCGGCTCCGGTCGGAGAAGCTGTGGGGCACGCCGGCGATCCGCGCGCTGAAGACGGCCGGGATCGACGAGCTGATCACCAAGCTGCTGTCGGTCGCCACCAGGTTCGGCATCGTGACCGAGGAGACCACGCCCTTCGAGACGCCGGGCTGGAAGCTCGTGGACGGCGCGGTCGTGTTCAAGCGCGCCGCACCCGGCGCGGCGACCCGCGGCAAGGAGAACCGCTTCTTCCGCGACCTCTACCTCGCCCTCGCCGACCTCCTCGCCGGCCGCGACCACCCGCTCTTCGGCTTCGAGGCACGCGAGCACACCGCCCAGGTCGAGCAGGAGAAGCGGCAGATCCGCGAGAAGCGCTTCCGCTACGGTGACAAGGAGAAGGCCGAGCTGCGCGAGCACGAGAAGGAGATCCGCGCCATCGGCGAGCACGTCCGCTTCCTGCCCGTGATGTTCTGCTCGCCCACGATGGAGCTCGGCGTCGACATCTCGGCGCTCAACGCCGTCTACCTCCGCAACGTGCCGCCCACGCCCGCGAACTACGCGCAGCGCAGCGGGCGCGCGGGGCGCAGCGGGCAGGCGGCGCTGGTGCTCACCTACGCCTCGGCGCAGGGGCCGCACGACCAGTACTTCTTCCGGCAGCCCGCCGCGATGGTGCACGGCGAGGTGCGGGCGCCCACCCTCGATCTCGCCAACCGTGACCTCATCGACAGCCACCTGCAGGCGATCTGGCTGGCGTGCACCGAGACGCCGCTGGACGCCTCCATCGCCAACCTGCTCGACCTGGGTGCGCCCGGTCGGCCGTTGAAGGCCGAGGTGCGCGCGCCGATGGTCGCCCCGCGCGTGTCGCCGACCGCCGTGGATCGCATGGGACGGGTGCTCGACCAGGTCGCGGGCGAGCTGACCCGTCAGGCGGCGCCCTGGTACACGGGCCGGGACGCCTACGCCCGCGAGGTCGCGGAGAAAGCCGTCGACCGCTTCGAGCAGGCGTTCACCCGGTGGCGCGACCTGTTCCGCGCCGCCGAACAGCAGCGGGAC
This sequence comes from Myxococcota bacterium, assembly GCA_023150805.1. Lineage (GTDB taxonomy): Bacteria > Myxococcota_A > UBA796 > UBA796 > UBA2385 > UBA2385. The sequence goes on from JAKLKF010000010.1 coordinate 63,461, forward strand.
GCCGCGCGCCGGGTGCTCGACGACCACGCCGCCGGGCCCCACGAGAAGCGCGCCGCGAAGACGCGCCACGACCAGGCCATCGACCAGCTCAACCTGCTCCAGCAGGGCGACGAGAGCGCCGCGCGCAGCGACTTCTACACCTACCGCTACCTCGCCACCGAGGGCTTCCTGCCCGGCTACAACTTCCCGCGGCTGCCGCTGATGGCCTACGTCCCGAAGGCCGACGCCCGCGGGCGGCAGGCCTGGCTCCAGCGGCCGCGCTTCCTCGCGCTGTCCGAGTTCGGGCCGAACAGCCTCGTGTACCACGAGGGTCGCGCCTTCCGCGTGGTGCGCGCCATGCTCTCCGCGTCCCACCAGAACACCGCGAGCGCCGACACGCGGCTGATCACCGAGGTCGCGCGCCTGTGCACCGAGTGCGGCGCCGGCCACTTCGACGAAGCGAACAACTGCCACGCCTGCGGGGTGCCGCTTGCGAACGCCGAGATCGTCAACCACGTCTACCGCATCGAGAACGTCGCGACGCGGCCGGCGGAGCGCATCACCGCGAACGACGAGGAGCGGCAGCGGCAGGGCTTCGAGCTGCAGACCAGCTTCGAGTGGGCGATCCGCGACGGCGCCATCGACGCCCGTGTCGCCGCCAGCGACGACGCCCACGGCCCCGTCGCCCGCCTCGCCTACGGCGCCGGCGCGCGGATCACACGGCTGAACAAGGGCCTGCGCCGCCGGCAGGACAAGTCGGAGCTCGGCTTCTGGATCGACCCGGTCTCCGGGAACTGGAAGGCCGCGCCCGAGGAGGACGGCCCCAAGGACCCGACCGTCGCGCCGTTCCAGCTCATCGTGCCCTGCGTGCGCGACCACAAGAACGCGCTCCTGTTCCAGCCGGTCGGGCTCGACGTCCCCGAGAAGACCCTCGCCACGCTGCAGCACGCCCTGCTCCGCGGGCTGGAGGCCACCTTCCAGCTCGAGGGCGGCGAGCTGATGGCCGAGCCCGTCCCGGCGCGGGACCGCCGCAAGGGCTGCCTGTTCTACGAGGCCACCGAGGGCGGCGCCGGCGTGCTCTCGCGGCTCGTCACCGAGCCCGAGGCCCTGGCCCGCGTGGCCCGCACCGCGCTGCAGGTCATGCACCTCGACCTGCCCGACGAGGGGCCGCTGCCCGACCGCGTCGACGCGCTGGAGGACGAGGACGACGCGCGCTGCGTCGCGGGCTGCTACCGCTGCCTGCTGTCCTACTACAACCAGCCGGACCATCCGCTGATCGACCGCCGCGACGCCCAGGCGCTCGAGATCCTGCTCCGCCTCGCGGGTGCCGTGACGACGCCGGTGGAGGAGGGGCCCACCCCGCCCGCCGGGGGCGACGCCCCGGACCCTGCGCGCGCCCGGTGGCTCGCGGCGCTCACCGCCCGCGGCCTCCCCGCGCCCGACCCGTCGCCGCTCGACGGCGGGCTGGTCGGCTGGCGCGAGCACTTCGTCGCCGCGTCCCTGGCAGGGGCCGGTGACGGCGCCGGCCTCGCCGACCTCGGCTACGCGATCGTGCCCTTCGCCGACGAGCCCTCCTGGGCCGACGCCTTTGACCGCCTCGCCACCCTGCTCGGAGCCGCCCGATGAACGAGCCCGCCTTCACCCCCGGGAGCCTGGTCCGCGCGCGCGGGCGCGAGTGGATCGTGCTCTCGGGCAGCGACGCCGACGTGCTGCGCCTGCGCCCGGTGACCGGGTCCGAGGAGGACGTGACGCGGGTGCTCGTGGACCTCGAGCCCGAGCCGGTGCGCTCGGCGCGCTTCCCGCCGCCCCAGCCGGGGCAGGTGGGCAGCCACGACGCGGCGCTCCTCCTGCGCGACGCGCTGCTGCTGTCGCTGCGCCGCGGGGCCGGGCCCTTCCGCAGCTTCGGCCAGATCGCCGTGGAGCCCCGCGCCTACCAGCTCGTGCCGCTGCTCATGGCGCTCAAGCTCGACCCGGTCCGCCTGCTGATCGCCGACGACGTGGGCGTGGGCAAGACCATCGAGGCCGGGCTCATCGCGCGGGAGCTGCTCGACCGCGGCGAGAACACGCGCCTCGCCGTGCTCTGCCCGCCGCACCTCGTGGAGCAGTGGGTGGGGGAGCTGGAGGCGCGCTTCCACCTCCGTGCGGTGGCTGTCACCGCCACCAGCGCCGCGCGCCTGGAGCGCGATCTCCCACCGGCCACCAGCGTCTTCGACGCCTTCCCGTTCACGGTGGTGAGCCTCGACTACATCAAGAGCGACCGGCGGCGCGACAACTTTCTGCACCACTGCCCGGAGCTCATCATCGTGGACGAGGCGCACACCTGCGCCGCGACCACCGGTGGCCGCCACCAGCGCTACGAGCTGCTCCGCGGCCTGGCCGACGCCCCCGACCGCCACGTCCTGCTGCTCACCGCCACCCCCCACAGCGGCGACGACGCGGCGTTCTACCGCCTCCTCGGCCTGCTCGACCGCGCCTTCGAGGGGCTGGCCCACGCCACCGGCGCCGAGCACGACCGCCTGCGCGATCGGCTCGCGAAGCACTTCGTCCAGCGGCGCCGCCAGGACATCGAGGAGTGGCAGGAGCACACCCAGCTGTTCCCCCGCCGCGAGACCTCGGAGCTCACCTACCGGCTCAGCGGGCCGTTGGAGGCCTTCTTCCGCGACGTGCTGGCCTACTGCCGGCAGGTCGTCGCGTCGGCCGAGGGCGACGAGCGCCGGCAGCGGCTGTCGTTCTGGGGCACGCTCGCGCTGCTGCGGTGCGCGGCATCCAGCCCGGCGGCGGCGGTGCTCGCCCTGCGGACCCGCGCCGGCTTCGAGGACGACGCCGACGAGCGGCGGACCCTGCTCGACCAGCTCTTCGACGGCGAGGCGGACGCCCTGTCGCAGGACGATCTGGAGCCCGCCGCCGGCTTCGACGACCCGGCCCTCGCCGCGCTCGTCGCGCGCGCCACCGAGCTCGCCGGCGCTGGGGGCGACCCCAAGCTCCGCATCCTCGTGGAGCACGTCAAGCGGCTGGTCGCCGACGGCTTCTCGCCGGTGGTGTTCTGCCGCTACATCGCCACCGCCCACTACCTGCACCGCGCGCTCGCCGGCGCGCTCTCGGTGCGCGTGGCCGTGGTCACCGGCGAGGACGCGGCCGAGCAGCGCGCCGCCACCGTGGAGGCGCTCGCCGACGAGGACCAGTGCGTGCTCGTCGCCACCGACTGCCTCTCCGAGGGCATCAACCTGCAGGACGCCTTCGACGCGGTCGTGCACTACGACCTGTCGTGGAACCCCACCCGCCACGAGCAGCGGGAGGGCCGCGTGGACCGCTTCGGCCAGCACCGCCCGAAGGTGCGGGCCACCCTGCTGTACGGCGCCAACAACCCCGTCGACGGCGTCGTGCTGGAGGTCATCCTCCGCAAGGCCGAGAAGATCCGCGCCGACCTCGGGGTGCCGGTCCCGATCCCCGACGACGGCCATGCGCTGTCCCAGGCGCTGATGAAGGCGCTCATCCTTCGCGACGGCGGCAACACGCCCCAGCTCCCATTCGACTTCGGCACCTGGGACGAGGCCCGCGCGCTCGACGTCGCGTGGAAGGACGCCGTCGAGAAGGCGAAGCAGAACCACACGAAGTTCGCCCAGCGCCGCCTGCGGCCCGCCGACGTGCTCCCCGAGTGGAAGCGCACCCTGTCTGCGGTGGGCGGGGAAGACGACGTGCACCGCTTCGTGGACCGCGCGCTCGCACGGCTGGGCTCGGGCCTGGAGCCGCGCACGTGGGGCTACCGCGCGCCGCTGGCGCCGCTGCCCGAGGAGGTCCGCGAGCGCCTCGACGCCGAGGGCCTCGCCGGCACCCTCACCATCGACTTCGCCTACCCACCGCGCGGCCGCGCGCGGGCCGTGCAGCGCAGCCACCCGCTGGTCGCCGTGCTCGCCGAGTCGCTCCTCGAGCGCACCCTGGCGGCCGACGGCGAGGCCGGCGGCGGCGTGCTGGGCCGGGTGGGCTGCTGGACCACCGAGGCCGTGTCGGCGCGCACGGTCGTCGCGCTGCTGCGTCTGCGGCACCAGCTCGTCGCGTGGCGCGGTCGCACCGCCGTGCCGCTGCTGGTCGAGGAGGCGGCCGCGCTCGCCTGGGCCGGCGCCGACGGCCACCCGCTGGGCGAGGGCGACGACGCCCTCAACCTGCTGCGCGCCCCGCCGGCGGGCGACCTGCCACCCCTCGTCCGCGACCGGATGCTCGACCAGGCGCTCGGCGAGCTGGAGGGCCGCCGCGAGGCCTTGGAGGGCTTCGCCACCCGCCGGGCCCAGGCTCTGCTCGCCGACCACGAGCGCGTCCGCGAGTCCGCCCGCGCCGCCGGTCGCTACGAGGTCCACCCCCTGCTGCCGCCGGACGTGATCGCCCTGTACGTCCTGCTCCCGAAGGTGCGCTGATGGCCGCCCGCTCCCCCCGCCGCCGCGAGGCCGTGCTCGCCTTCGACGCCCTGCACATCGAGGGCGGGCTGCTCGCGCCCGAGTGGCTCACCCGCGTCTCCCGGCTGGATGCCCCCGACCAGGCCGAGGCCGACTACCGTATCCCGAAGGGCCTCAACCTTCGCGACGAGATCGGCCGCTCGTGGCGCATCGCCCAGGCCCACCACGAGGAGTACCGCGCCGGGCTCGCCCGCAAGGCCGACGCCGCCGGGCTCTCGGCGCGCTTCGTGCGGGCGCTGCTCCGCGACGTGCTCGGCTTCACCTCGCTGGCCCCAGTGGCTCCGCTCGTCGTGGGCGAGCGGACGTACCCGATCGGCCACGCCGCGCTGGGCGGCCGGGTGCCGGTGGTGATCGCGCCGGCCGGCGCCGGGCTCGACACCCCCCACGCCGACTTCGGCGAGGGCGGGCGGCGCCGGAGCCCGTTCGGGCTGCTGCAGGAGGCGCTCAACGCCACGGACGCCGCCCTGTGGGGCCTGGTCTGCGACGGCGACCGCCTGCGCGTGGCCCGCGACAACGCGAGCCTCACCCGCCCGGCGTGGATCGAGGCCGACATCGCGCGCATCTTCGCCGAGGAGCGCTTCGCCGACTTCACCGCGCTGTGGCTGCTGGTCCACGAGACGCGCTTCGGCGCCGAGTCCGCCCGCCCCGAGGACTGCCCGCTGGAGGCGTGGCGCGAGGCGGGCCGCCAGGAGGGCACCCGCGCGCTCGGCCAGCTCCGCGTGGGCGTGAAGGACGCCCTGGAGGCGCTCGGCCAGGGCTTTCTGGCCCACCCTGACAACCACGCCCTGCGCGCCGCGCTGGAGGAGGGGCGGCTGTCGCGCCGAGACCTATTCCAGCAGCTCCTGCGCCTCGCGTACCGGCTGATCTTCCTGCTCACGGTGGAGGAGCGCGACCTGCTCCACCCGCCGCGCACGTCGGCCGCCGTCCGCGGCCTGTACGCCGACGGCTACGGCCTGCGCCGCCTGCGCGAGCGCGCCGCCCGCCGCAGCGCCCACGACCGCCACGACGACCTGTGGGAGGCGCAGAAAGTGGCCCTGCGCGGGCTCGACCAGGGCGAGCCCCGGCTGGGCCTGCCCGCGCTCGGGGGCCTGTTCGCCGCCCGCCAGTGCCCCGACCTCGACGCCGCCCGCCTGCACAACCGCCACCTGCTCCAGGCCGTGTTCCGCCTGGCCTGGATGCGCGACGCCGCCGGGCTCGCGCGGGTGAACTGGCGGGACATGGGCCCCGAGGAGCTCGGGAGCGTCTACGAGAGCCTGCTGGAGCTGGAGCCCGAGGTCTCGGTCTCGGCGCGCCGCTTCAGCTTTTCCGACGGCGCCGCCGGCAACGCCCGCAAGACCACCGGCAGCTACTACACCCCCGACAGCCTCGTGCAGGTGCTGCTCGACAGCGCCTTCGAGCCGGTGGTGCAGGACTCCCTCGCGGCCCACCCCGACCGCCCCGCTGAGGCGCTGCTCTCGCTGGCCATCGTGGACCCCGCCTGCGGCTCGGGCCACTTCCTGCTCGCCGCCGCGCGCCGCCTCGCCGCGCACGTCGCGCGGGTGGAGGCCGACGGCACCCCCTCCGCCGCCGACTACCGCCGCGCCCTGCGGCGGGTGGTGGGCCGCTGCATCTACGGGGTGGACCTCAACCCGATGGCGGTGGAGCTGTGCAAGGTGGCGCTGTGGATGGAGGCGGTGGAGCCCGGCCTGCCGCTCGGGTTCCTCGACGCCCACGTCCGCTGCGGCAACGCGCTGCTCGGCGCCACGCCGGAGCTGATGGAGCAGGGCATCCCGGACGACGCGTGGACCGCGCTGGAGGGCGACGACAAGAAGGTCGCGAGCGGGCTCAAGCGCCGCAACAAGGCGGAAGCCACCGGCCAGCAGACCATGGTGTCGGTGTGGTCCAAGACGTCCGAGGACGAGGCCCGGAGCCTGCGCGACGCGGTGGCGGCGCTGGAGGCTGCGCCCGACGGCGACGCGAATTCGCTCGCGAAGAAGGAGGCGCGCTGGGCGGAGCTGCAAGCATCGGAGGCGTGGCGCCGGCAGCACCTCGTGGCGGACGCGTGGTGCGCCGCGTTCATGTGGCCGATGCCCGAGGGCGGCGGCGCGGTGACGGAGGCCGCGCCCACGAACGCCGTGTGGCGCGACCTGCGCGACGGGCGCGGCGCGCCGCCGCCGGGGCTGGTCGACACGGTAGAGAAGATCGCGGCGGCGCAGCGGTTCTTCCACTGGCACCTGGCCTTCCCGACCGTGTTCGAGCGGGGCGGGTTCGACGTGGTGCTCGGCAACCCGCCGTTCGGCGGACAACTCCGTGAGCAGACTGCGATTTCTGCGAAAGAACATCAAGTGCATAAGAACCGCTTCCCGGACTGTGTTGGAGCGTACACGGATCCGTCGGCGTTGTTCTTGACGTTGGCCGCTGATGTGACGCGTGATGGTGGCTGCACTTCTCTGGTGCAACCAGTGTCACTGTTCAGCACGGATGGAGCATCCGGCGTGCGCAAACGACTGGCCCACATGAGTTCGTTCTCCCATTTGTGGATGACGACTGACGCCATTTTCTCGGATGCCTCAGTTCGGGTTTGTGCGCCAACGCTGCGAAAGCAGAAGATATCCCGTTGTTGTGTGTGTCGAAGTTTCGGAAATCGCTTTGAGTTGCGCGAGCCGATCGTGATCGACATGAGTGATCTGGCGTCCGAGCCGACGTGGGGTCATCTCGTTGCTGACATGGTCGGTGTGCCGCGGCTCGGTATTCAGGTTTCAGGCAAGATTAGGGACATCGCTTCGACAACGGCTGACTTCAGACAGCATTTCTACGGACTCGCCCCCTATGTCACGGAGGCACCGGCTGATGGCTTTGATCTCCACGCGTTCCCGAAGTTGATCGTTACGGGACTCGTTGACCCGGCGCGTTGTCTGTGGGGAGAGCGGGCCTGCAAGTTCAACAAGGTCAACTGGGCAAGGCCAGTTGTTGATGCTCGCAGGTTGATCTCCGACCCGGAGATCGGAGCGTGGGGTAGGACTCGTCTTACGCCAAAGATTATTGTTGCGACGCAGTCGAAGGTGGTTGAAGCGATTGCGGATATTGATGGCACAATGCTAAACACTGTACCAACGATCACGGTGAAGCCTCATGAGGATTCCATGATCTGGTTGGTGCTGGCCGTCATGCTCAGTCCGACGGCAGCCGTGTGGGCAATGTCTCGAAGCCTGGGGTCGGCTCTCGACGTCAAGACAATCAAGCTGACAGCGAAGCAAGTGGGTGAAATACCACTCCCTATGGAGCGAAACGCTTGGGCAGAGGCAGCCGAGATGGTTCGCCGGGCATCGGCCAGCCAATCTGACGAAGCCTATGGATTCCTGAAGGATGCAGGTGAATTGATGTGTCGTGCCTATGGACACCAGAACGCTGATGCGTTCAGCTGGTGGCTGGAACGTATGGGGAGCGCAGAACAGGAGACGGAACACATCGATGCGGACTAGCGCGTCGCGGGATGGGTCCCCTCGCTAAATCGAAAGGGAAGTTCATGGACTCTCATCTTTCCGTCATCGCGCGCACGCGCCTGGAGAAGGCCGCCCACGACAACGGCTTCGACCGGCCCCTGGGCCTCGACGGCCCGTGGCTGGTCTACGACAGCAGCCACGCCCGCGGGCGCCTGTGGCTCACCGAGTGGGCCGGCTTCTCGCCGATCGCCGCCTTCTCGCACCCCGGCGTGGTCGGTGCGCTCACCGACCACGGCGTCGCCGTGTCGCACCCGGCGCCGCCCGACGCGGTCGGCGCCCGCAGCGTCAGCGACTACGACCAGCTCCACGCCCTCCTCCGCCGCGCGATGCTGCTCGCCCGGACCCTGCCCGATGCCCTGTGGGAGACCTTCGCCGCGAAGACCGCGCACCTGCCCCAGACCACCGAGGCCGAGCGGCTGGTGGTGCAGCGGGTGGGGCAGGACCTGTTCCGCGGCGGCCTGCTCGACCTGTGGGGCGGCCGCTGCGCGATCAGCGGCCTCGCGGTGCCCGCGCTGCTGCGTGCGAGCCACGCGAAGGCGTGGAAGGACTGCGCCACCGACCGCGAGCGCCTCGACGCCCACAACGGCCTGCTTCTCGCCGCCCACCTCGACGCCGCCTACGACGTCGGCCTGATCACCGTGGAGGACGACGGGACGGTGGTGGTCTCCGACGCGCTCGACGCCGACGCGCGGGCGATCCTGGGGCTCGACCCGCCTCGGCGGGTGAGGGGACTGGTGGTGGGGCACCGGCCGTACCTGGCGTGGCATCGGGAGCGGGTGTTCGAGCAGCCGTCCCGGCGGGCGGAGCCCCGTTCCGGCGGCGACCCGGAGGCGCTGTGAGGGATCCGCACCCGGAACACGCGCGGGCGCTCGACTTCGACCGCTGGCGCGTCGCGGACATCACCACGTGCGACCTGTGGACGGCGGTCGATGATCGGCGGGCCGCCGAGGCGGCGGCCGACATGGAGGCGATGGCGTTCGCGGCGGCGCCGCTGGCGAGCGACGGCCGGCTCGTTTTCATCCCGGAGGAGCACCGCGCCCTCGGCGACCTGTGCGTGCGTGACCTCGCGCGTCCCGTCCGCGACGCCGAGGTCGTGGATGGCGCTGCGCCGCTGTGGTGCCTGGCTGACGTGCTCAAGCCCGGGGCGTGGCCGTACGTTCACCGGGACGGCGGATTCGTCGGGATCGTAAGCACGGCGGATCTGGTGAAGCCCGCCGCCCGGATGGCCATGCTGGCGCCCGTGTTGTCCTTCGAGGCGGCGCTGGCGGTCCTGCTGCCCACGTATGCCGATGGTCGACTCGCCGACCTCGTCGATGGGAGGACAAAGCAGCAGATGGAGGCGCGGCGCAGCCGTGGCGTCGCGACGGGCGAGGAGCTGGAGGACGTGGAGCTGCTCACGTTCTCGGAGCGGCTGGCCCTGGTCGGCAAGCTCTCCGATCTGCAGCGCGACCTGGGGTCTGCCATCACGCAGGCCGACCTGGACGAGGTGAAGCGCGTCCGCAACCGCCTCGCGCACGGGGGACCGCTCGCTGCCGGGGCGAGGAGCAACCTCCACGTCCTGCGCGCGCTGTTGCCGGTCCTCGACCTCGCCCGGCGTGCATGGGACCTCGTCGATGAGCTCGTTGACGCGGTCGGGCGGGCCGAAGGGGATGGGATTGTCGGTGTGGTTCGGGGGGCGAGTCTTGCTCATGGCGTGCTCCAGGAGGACGGAGGCGTCCTGCTCCTCTTGCGCCAAAGGCGGACTACCGAGACCCCCCTCCGCGAGCGCCGCGCGGTCGACCGAGACCCGCCCGGGTTCCCGGTCGTCGCTACCCCGCCCCGCGCGCCACCGCGTTCCAGTCCACCGTCCCGGCCTGCACGCCCGCCTTCACCGCCCGCTTCACCGTCGCCCGCCCGCCCGGTCGCGCCGCTCGCGCCGGCTTCACCGGCGTCGGCGCGGGCGTGGTCGCCACGGCGGCGGCCGCCGCCCCGGTCTCCCGCCGCACCAGCTCCGCGTACCAGGCACGGGCCGAATCGGCGTCGGCGAACCATAGCCGGGTCGTGTCGCCTAAAGCCGATCGCAAGCGGACACGGGTGTCGTCCGCCACCTCGGCAGATGGCGGCGACCTCCAAACACCGCGCTCGCCGCCTCCGCGGGGTGCGAGGGGGAGCTACACGTTGAACCTGAAGTGCATCACATCCCCATCCTGCACCACGTACTCCTTCCCCTCCAGCCGCAGCTTCCCGGCGGCCTTCAGCCCGGCCTCGTTCTTGTACGTCTCCAGGTCGGCGATCGTGTAGACCTCGGCCCGGATGAAGCCCCGCTCGAAGTCGGTGTGGATCACGCCGGCGGCCTTGGGCGCGGTCCACCCCTGGCGGATGGTCCAGGCGCGGATCTCCTTGGGGCCGGCGGTGAAGTAGGTCTGCAGGCCGAGCAGGTGGTAGACGGTGCGGGCGAGCTTGGCCAGGCCGGGCTCGTCGATGCCCATGTCGGCCAGGAACTCGGCGCGCTCGGCGGGCTCCAGCTCGGACAGCTCGGCCTCGATCTTGGCGCAGAGGACGACGACCTCGGCGCCGTCGGTGGCGGCGTGGGCGCGGACCCGGGCGACGTAGTCGTTCTCGTGGTGCAGGCCGGCCTCGTCGACGTTGCAGACGTAGAGGACGGGCTTGGAGGAGATGAGCTGGGCGTCCTTGACGCTCAGGGCCTCCTCGTCCGTCCAGGTGCCGGCGCGGGCGGGCTTGCCCTCGGCGAGCAGCGCGTACAGTCGCTGGGCGACCGAGAGGTGCAGGACGGCGGCCTTGTCCCCGCCCTTGGCGCTGCGGGTGAAGCGGTCGATGCGGCGCTCGACGCTCTCCAGGTCGGCGTAGATGAGCTCGGTGGCGATGGTGTCGATGTCGCGCAGCGGGTCGACGCTGCCGTCGACGTGGGTGACGTCGGGGTCGTCGAAGCAGCGCACGACCTGCAGGATGGCGTCGGTGTTGCGGATGTGGCCCAGGAACTTGTTGCCCAGGCCCTCGCCCTTGCTGGCCCCGCGGACCAGGCCGGCGATGTCGACGATCTCGACGACGGCGGGCAGGATCTTCTGCGACTCGATGAGGGCGTGGATGCGCTCCAGGCGCGGGTCGGGCACGGGCACGATGCCGACGTTGGGCTCGATGGTGCAGAAGGGGTAGTTGGCGCTCTCGGCGCCGGCGGCGGTGAGCGCGTTGAAGAGCGTGGACTTGCCGACGTTGGGCAGCCCGACGATGCCAGCCTGGAGGGCCATGGAGGTGTCCGGTAGGGAGGAGGGGGCGCCGGGATATCGGGGCGGCAAGGCGCGGGCCAGCAGGGCCGGTGACGAGGAGGTGGCGGCGTGCTGGGCTGGTGGCGGCGACGGCGGCGGCGGAGGTGGCTGGCGGCGCCGGTGCCCGAGGGCTGGCGGGGCCACCTGGAGCGGCGGGCGCCCTTCTTCCGGGCGCTGCCGGTGGCGGACCAGGCCCGGCTGCTGTCGCTCACCCAGGCCTTCCTGGCGGAGCACCCGGTGGTGGGGGCCGGCGGGATGGAGGTGACCGAGGAGGTGGCGGTGGTGGTGGGGGCCAGCGCGGCGCGGCTGGTGCTGGGGCTGGACCTGGACCACTACGCGCGGCTGACCGAGGTGGTGGTCTACCCGCACGAGGCGCTGCGGGACCCGCGGGGGGAGGGGGCGCTGGCGGCCGGCGGCGGCTTCCTGGGCGCGGCGCACCGGCACGGCGCGGTGGTGCTGTCCTGGCCGGCGGTGCTGCGGGGGCTCTCGGGGCCCGGCGACGGGCACGACACGGCGGCGCACGAGTTCGCGCACGCGCTGGACCTGGTGGACGGGGCCTTCGACGGGGCGCCGGGGCTGCGGGCGGCGGAGCACTACCGGCCGTGGGCCAGCGTGCTGGGGGCGCACTTCTCGCGGCTGTCGCGCGGGGACCGGCGGCTGCGGCGCGCGCTGCGGGAGTACGGGGCGACCGACCCGGCCGAGTTCTTCGCGGTGGCGACCGAGGCCTTCTTCGAGCGGCCGCGAGAGCTGCGGCGGCAGGCGCCGGCCCTGTACGCGGAGCTGGCGCGGTTCTACGGGCGCGGGCGGGAGGGTGAGGGGGAGGAGGGGCCTGGAAAAGGGATCAAAGGATAACAGCCGGCACCTGCTTGGCTCCTGCTCGGCGGGGTAGAGTGGGGGTAGCACCGGGGGGCGCGGATGGGGACGTGGAAGGTGGGAGGTGGCGTGGGTGTGGCGGCGCTGGCGGGGCTCGTGGGCCTCGTGGGGTGCGGCCAGGGGGAGGATCGGGCGCCGGAGCCGGCGGTGGCGACCGCCGGGCAAGCGGCGCCACCGCGTGACCTGGGCTACGCGGCGGCGGGCATGCAGAAGGTGGCGCGGCCCAAGCGCAGCCGGGTGGATCCGGCCCAGGCGGCGGCCATCGCGGCGGAGCCGGCCGAGGGCGAGGTGAGCCTGGTCTTCGTGGGGGACACGATGGTGGGTCCGGCGATCCGGCCCTTCATCGAGGAGCACGGCGCGACCTGGCCCTTCGCGGCGACGGCCCCGCTGCTGCAGCAGGCGGACCTGGCGGTGGGCAACCTGGAGGGGGTGCTGGTCGCGTCGACGGACAAGCCGCACCCATGGAGCCAGCGGGCCGACCCGTCCTTCGCCCAGGCCCTGGTCTGGGCGGGGCTGGACGTGGTGAGCCTGGGCAACAACCACTTCGCGGACCACGGGGACGCCGGGGTGCTCGAGACGAAGGGCCACCTGGACGCGGCGGGCATCGGGCACTTCGGCGTGGGGGGCGACCCGCAGGCGGCCCGCGCTCCCTGGCGGGGCGAGGTGCGGGGGCTCCGGGTCGCGCTCCTGGGCGGCATCGCCGACAGCATCCTGCTGGACCCGGACTGGCTGGAGGATCCGGACAAGATCGCCCGGCGGCACCGGGACCTGGTGCGGGCCTACACCCACGAAGGTGGCGAGGTCGAGCAGGGCGCCTGGCTGCACAGCCCCGAGAGCCTGGCCGAGGACGTGCGGAAGGCGCGGGAGGTGGCGGACCTGGTGATCGTGGACCTGCACTGGGGCGTGATCCTGTGGCGGCCGCCCTGGCCGGACCAGGTGGCGCTGGCCGAGGCGGCCACGGCGGCGGGCGCGGACCTGGTGATCGGCCACCACGCCCACATCTGGCAGCCCGTCGCCCTGACCAACGGCCGGCCGGTGGTCTACGGGCTGGGCAACTACGTGATGGGCTTCGCGGACAAGCAGACGGCGGAGGGCCTGGTGGCGCGGGCCATCGTGTCGGAGCGGACCCGGCAGATCACCCGGGTGGAGCTGTTCCCGCTGGACACCTCGAACACGCCGAAGCGGGTGGCCTTCCGCAACCCGCTGCTGGCGGGGCCGCGGGCGCGCGTGGTGCTGGAGGACCTGGCGGCCTGGAGCCGGGCGTGCTGTGGCACGGAGGTCGAGCTGCGCGCCGACCGCGCCGTCCTGCACGTCCCCGCCAGGGCTTCCCTGGCTCCGTGAGCCTGCTCCCGCCGCTGCTGGGCTGCGCGTGCGCGGCGGTGGTCGACCCCTGTGTCGAGGACCCGGCGCGCCGGCCTGTGAGCGGGACGAGGACTGCGCCCGCCTCGACGCGGTCTGCCGCTCAGCGGACGGAGGGCCGCGGGTCGATGGGGGTGCGGGGGAAGCCCTCCTCGCCCCGGACGGCGGCCTCGACGGCAGCCATGGCGGCAAGGACGGCGGGCTCCTCCCAGGGGCGGCCGACGAGCTGGACGGACAGGGGCAGGCCGGCGCTGCCGGACAGGAAGGAGCTGGCCTTGCGGTCCAGGCGGTCGCCGCCGGGCGTGGCGATGGCCTCGTCGGGGCGCACGGTGCTGACGGGCACGACGCCGGCGGGCAGGTCGAGGATGTTGTAGCGCATGGTGTGCCAGGCCCCCAGGCTCCAGTCGCCGGTCTGGTCGAGCAGGGCCGGGGGGGTGACGGTGGCGGGGCAGAGGACCAGGTCCAGGCCGGCGTCGGCCCAGGCGGAGAGCTCGCGCTGCTGCAGGCGGGTGCGGGCGGCGTTGAGCGCGAAGAGGCGGGCGACGGGCTTGTCGCCGAAGGCGCGCAGCAGGTGGGCGACGCGGCGCTCGCCGCGGGCCTCCATCACGGCGGCGGCGAGCTTGCGGGCGGCGGCGGGCAAACGCGCCATGGTGAACAGGGTGGCCAGGTGCACGGTGGGGCCCTGGTCGCCGACGCGGGCCCGGGCGGTGGCGGCGCCGTCGGCGCTGATGGACCCGAAGTAGGTGTCGACCAGCTCCCAGCCGTCGGGCGGCCGGAAGTCGACGACGGTGGCGCCGGCCTGCCGCAGGGCCTGGGCGGCGCGCTGCACGGCCCGGGCGACGGGCGGGGTGGCGCCCATGACGCCGTCGTCGGTGTACACGCCCACCCGCAGCGCGGAGAGGTCGACGGCGCCTGGGTCGCCGGCCGGCAGGGGCGGGATCCGCGGGTCGAAGCGATGCTGGGCCTGGCTGGACAGGGCCTGCCACAGCAGGGCGACGTCGCCGACGGTGCGGGCCATGGGGCCGGTGGTGGCGCGCACGGTCTCCTGGCCGGGGATGCCGCCGGCCGAGCCCTGGACGGACCAGCGGCCCAGCGTGGGCTTGAGCCCGCAGACGCCGCACCAGGCGGCGGGGATGCGGATGCTGCCGCCGATGTCGGTGCCCAGGCCCAGCGGGCTCTGGCCGGTGGCGAGCAGGGCCCCCTCGCCGCCGCTGCTGCCGCCGGGGCTGCGGCCCAGGTCCCAGGGGTTGAAGGTGGTGCCCCAGATGTCGTTGTGGGTCTCCATCGCCAGCAGGAGCAGGGGCACGTTGCTCTTGCCGAGCACGACGGCGCCCTGGTCCCGCGCGGTGGCGACCAGCGCGGCGTCGGCGGTGGCGGGCTGCTCCAGCAGGGCCTTGATGCCGAGCGTCTGGGGCAGGCCGGGGGTGGCCAGGTTCTCCTTCACCGAGAGGGGCAGGCCGTGCAGCAGGCCGCGCGGCTGCCCGTCGCGCCGCTGCCGGTCGGCCTGCCGCGCCTCGTGCAGCGCCTGCTCGTCCAGGCGGTGGACCCAGCCGTGGACCTGGCCGTCGACGTCCTCGCGGCGGGCGTGCAGGGCGGCGACCAGCTCCTCGCTGGCGATCGAGCCCTCGTCGAGCAGCCGGCGCAGCTCGGTGGCGGGCAGGGTGTACAGGGGGGGGCTCACGGGGGCTCCGGGGACGGCGGGAGCAGGGAGAGCGCGGCGTCGGCGGCCTGGGGGGCGTCCCCCATGCGCAGCAGCTTGGCGACCTGGCGCACGTAGCCCGGCGGGTCGGGCTGCTGCCGGGCCAGGGTGGCCAGGCCGGCCAGGTCGCCGCGGCGGGCAAGGTCGGCGCCCAGGACCACCAGGCTGGTGCCGGTGGGGCGGGGGCGGGCCAGGGCGACGGCGCGGTCCCACTGGCCGGTGCCGGCCAGGGCCAGCGCCAGGTGGTGGGGCAGGGGACCCTCGGCCGGGCAGCGGCCCTCGTCCAGCAGGCGCTGGCCCAGCCGCGCGGCCTCCTCGTCCCGGCGGGCCTGGAGCATGGCCTGCAGCACCAGGGCGCAGGCGTCGGTGTAGGGCGGGTCGCCCTCGACCGCCTCGACGAGCAGCGGCACGGCGGCGTCCAGGTCGCCGTCGCGGTGCAGGTACCAGCCCAGGCCGGCGGCGGTGTAGGGGCTGGGCGCGTCGCGGTGGGCGGCGGCCCAGACGCTGCGGCTGTCCTGCCAGTCGGGCAGGCGGAGCTGGAGGGCCAGGACCGCGGGCAGGGCGAAGGCGGGGACCAGCCAGCGGAGGTGGCCGGCAGCGGCGGGCGGCACGGCGGCGGCCAGGGTCAGGGCCAGCCCGGCCAGCGGCAGGTAGAGGTAGCGCTCGCCGAGCAGGCCCTTGTCCAGGGTGGCGGCCAGGGTCGGCAGCCAGGCGAGCAGGGCCCAGGCCAGGCCGGCGAGGGCGAGGCCGCGGTGGGGCCCGCGGGCGACCGCCCAGGCGACCAGGCCGACCAGGACCAGCAGGGCGGGCAGGTTGTGGGCGAGGGGGTCGAGGTAGGCGAGGTGGCGCGCGGGGGAGAGCGGCCAGGGCCACACCAGCAGGCGCGCGTAGGTGGCGACGATCTCGGGGAGGTGGTCGGCGACGGTGGCCCACGAGCCCTGGCCGGGCACGATGCCGGCGTTCACGCCGACCAGGGCGCGCACCAGGGCGTAGGCGGCGACGGCGGCGCCGAGCGGCAGGTAGCGGGGCCAGCCCTGGCGCAGCGCGGGCAGCCCGCCGCGGCCCAGGTCCAGGGCCAGCAGGATCACGGGCGCCAGCACGCCGCTCTCCTTGGACAGCAGGCCGGCCAGGGTGGCGGCGAAGGCGGCGGCGAGGTGGGGGGGGCGGCGCTCGGCGGGGGCGGCGACGGCGACCAGGGCCAGCAGGGTGAAGGCGGCGGCCATGGCGTCGTTGCGCGCGGCGACCAGGGCCAGGACCTCGGACTGCACGGGGTGCAGGGCGAAGAGGGCGGCGCCGGCGAGCGCCGGGGCTTGCCAGGGGGGAACCCCTCCAGGTTCCCCCCACGGTCCGCTCGTCGAAGTTGGCCCTTCGGGCTTCGCCCTGCGGGACCAACCTCTCCTCGCTGGACCTCCCCCCTCCGGGGTCTGGTGGATCGGCGCAGGTCCCACCGGCCCCGCCAGCCGCCGCAGCAGGGTGTACAGGGCGCCGGTGGCCAGCAGGTGCCAGAGCACGCCGTGCAGGTGGGCCCACGAGGCGTCCAGGCCGAACAGGCGGCGGTCCAGCGCCAGGCTGAGCAGGAAGAGCGGCCGGTAGTAGCCGCTCTGCACGCCCTGCAGGCGGGTGCTGGCCCACAGGTCGGTCGTCAGCAGGGCGCGCCAGGCGCCGGGCTGGCCGGTGAGCTGGTTGTCGACGACCAGCGCCTCGTCGTCCCAGGAGAAGCCGGCGGGCCACAAGGCGGCGTAGGCCAGGGCCGTGGCCAGCAGCAGCAGGGGCAGGCCCCAGCGCGCCAGGGACGCAGGCGCGGCGCGAGGGAGGGGGCCGGTCATCGGGCCGGCCTATCCACGGGGGCCGGCGGTCGCGAAGCGCTCGAACCCGGGCGGTTGGGTGAAAAACTTCCCGCACGCCTGTGCGGCGGGGGGATTTCGTGACAAGGTGGGACCACCGGGCACGCGCGCCTCGCCCGGAGCCCCTCGGAGGTCAGCATGGCCCGCCCCTCGCCCGCGTCGACCCTGAAGCGCCTGGCCCATGACGAGTCCGGCGCGACCTCCATCGAGTACGCGCTCATCGCCATCCTCGTCAGCGTCGGGATCATCCTGGCCCTGCAGGCCTTCGCCAACGCCGAGAACGAGCTGTTCGAGTACATCCGGACCAAGGTGGTGGAGGCGATCAGCTAGCGGGCCCCGGGCGCTTCACGGCCAGACCTGCACCCGGTAGGCGCGCTCGACGGTACCCTCGACGGCCAGGGTCAGTCCGCCGACCTCGATGGTGCCACTGGACAAGGTGGCGGTGGCCTCGCCCGCGGCGCTGGCCTGCCCGCTGGCCGTGTAGGTGGTGCCGTCGCCCTCGGTGAAGCTGCCGCCGGCGCCGAAGACCCGCAGGAGGCGGGCGCCGTCGACGTCGTCGAGGTCGCGCAGCGAGGTGCCGTCGACGAAGGTCTCCGGGGCCTGCTCCAGCATGGGCACGACGGTCCCGGCGGCGGCGAAGACCGGGATCTCGTCGACGGCGGCGTCGTGCCAGCCGCTCTGCGCGGGGGCGCCGGTCCACCAGTCGTACCAGTCGCCGGGGGGCAGCTCGATCTCGCGCCCGGTGGCCCCCCGCTCGAGCACGGGGGCGACGAAGAGCGCGCTGCCCAGCAGCCAGGCGTCCCCGCGGGCCCAGTCGTAGCCCGGGTAGACCAGCGCGGGGTGCAGCAGGGCCGGGCGGCCGCGCTCCGCCGCCAGGCGGGCCAGGCCCTTGAGGTAGGGGAAGAGGCGCGCGTGCTCGGTCGCGGTGCGGACCCAGTGCGCCAGCGTCTCCTCGTTGGTGTCGAACTGGTGGTTCTCGTCGTCGAAGGCGCCGTGGTGGGTGCGCATGATGGGCGAGAAGGCGCCCAGCCACGCCCAGCGGAACCACAGCTCCTGGTCGCTGGGCTCGTTGCCGACGCTGTTGTAGCCGGCGATGTCGTGGCCGTAGAAGCCCACGCCGGCGATGGACAGGCCCAGGCCCAGCGGGATGACGGTGGGGAAGCCGTCGTCGGTGTCGAAGCTGGTGCGCTGGTCGCCGCCCCAGGTGACCGGCGAGAGCGAGGGGGTGCCGATCCAGCCGCTGCGGGTGAACCAGGTGGCGTCGAGGCCGTCGAGCAGCTCGGCGTTGCACTGCTGCCACCACAGGGGGTAGGCGTTGTGCTGGTCGACGGCGTCGGCGTAGGCCAGGACGGCGTCGGGCGGCAGCCACTCGGCGAAGTCGGCCATCCAGCCCAGGAAGCCGACGTCGAGCAGGGCGGTCATGCGCTCCTGGGCCCAGGCGCAGGCGGCGGGAGAGGACAGGTCCAGCGCCGACGAGGTGGACAGCGTGGCCGAGGGCCAGGTGTAGGTCTGGCCGTCCTCGGTCTTGAGCAGCACGTCCTGGGCGGACTCCCAGGCGTCGCCCTCCTCGCCGACGAAGGGCGAGAAGTAGGCCAGCCACTCGAAGCCCTGGTCGCGCAGCGTCTGCGCCGTGCCCTCGGCGTCGGGGTACAGCTCCTCGTCCAGGGTCCAGTCCAGGCTCAGGTGGTAGCCGAAGCCGGTCTGCTCGGCGCCCTTCCAGTCCTCGGTCCACAGGATCCCGGTCGGGGCGCCCGCCGCGCGCAGCGTGCTGGCGACCTGCTCGACGCGCTCCTTGCCCCGGATGGCGTCGTTCCAGGGGCCCAGCGCCACGTCGGGCGGGACCTTGATCCCGCCGGAGGCCTGGGCGTGGCGCTCGACGACCGAGAGGGCGTCGTCGCCGCCGAAGAGGTAGAGCGACAGCCCGCCCTCCCAGGCCGCCAGCTCGTAGACGTCGGGGTCGCTGGCGCAGAGGTCGACGTCGACGCGGGCGGCGGTGTCGGCCAGCAGGCCGACCGGCAGCTCGGGGCGCAGCAGGAAGGGCAGGGGATAGCTGGTCGCGTGCCGGGTCCCGGTGATGAACCAGTCCTCGGGCGGATCGTCGGTCTCGACCTTGCCGATGCCGGGCTCGGCGACCCACAGGCCGAAGGCCTCGCCCTGGTGGTCGACGTCGAGCTGGTGGCCCCCGGTGCCCAGGAAGGGCCCCCCCTCCTCGCAGCCCAGGCGCACCCGGGCGCGGTTGGGGGCCTGCCCCTGCACGGCGTAGTCCTCCCACGGCGCGAACTGCAGCGCGAGCAGGTCCTGGCCGACGCTCCAGGCCTGCAGCAGGCCCATGGTCTCCCCGGCCTCGTCGCGCAGCTCGACCCGCAGGATGACGTCCTCGTTGCGGTCGATGACCTTGAGCGAGGAGGCGGCGGTCCAGTCGGCCTGCACGTCCTCGAACAGGTAGCTGCCCACGGAGAAGGTGATGTCGGCCGAGCCGGTGCCCAGGGCCAGCTCGCGGATGTGGGCGAGCTCCTCGCCCTGGCGGGTCACCGTCAGGCCGGCGGCGTCCGCGTCGACGACCAGCTCGAAGTCGCCCAGGGCGACGGTGTCGCGGTTGCAGGCCAGCACGAGCAGCAGCAGCATCGGGCCCTCCGGGGAGAACCCGCGCTAACCCGCTGGCCGCGGCGCCCGTCGCGGCGGGCTCAGCCCTGGCGGACGAAGGTCTCGGACCAGGAGCGCTCGCCGCCGTCGGTGGCGACGGTGGTGTGCACGGCCAGGTGATCGCCGTCGGCCAGGAAGCGCCGCGTCACCTGGGCGCCGTCGACGCAGAGCTGCTGCTGGGCCTGGGGGCCGTCCAGGGTCCACTCGCCGCGCGCGGCCAGGTCGGGGCGGCCGTCGTCGAGCAGCACGGTGCCCTCGAAGGGGATCACCTCGATGCGGTCGCCCAGGCCGACCTTGCAGGCGGGCTGGGCCTGGCCCTTGCGCTGCCAGACGCCAGCGAGCCCACGCTCTTCCCGCTCGTCCTCGTCGGCGAGGGCGGCGGGACCGAGCAGGCCGAGGGCGGCGGCGACGACCAGCGGGTTGACCTTGATGCGCATGGCGGGGGTGTAGCCACGCCAGCGGCAGGGTCAAGCATCGGTCTTGTGACCGATGGGTGGCGAGGGGGTCGAGGCGGCCCTCAGAGGGCGCCGATCTCCTTGATCAGGGCGAAGTCCTCGTAGTCGTCGCGGGTGAACAGCAGGTAGGCGTTGGCCTGGGCGCAGAAGATGATCCCGGTGGCCGCCGGCACGGTCACGACCAGGCCGATGCAGCACATCAGCATGCCGGCGATCGCCGCCGCCAGGGCGAGCAGGCCGGACATGAAGTTGAACCAGAACAGGCGCAGGCGGTTGCCGCGGGCCAGGCTCCAGGAGCGGTCGAGCGCCTCCATCGTGCCCAGCCGGTCGATGCTGATCGCGTAGTTGCCGAGCTGCAGGCCGAGGGCGACGTAGATGACGGCCGGCAGGGCCAGCAGCATCACCAGGAAGACGCCGGCGACGATCAGCGGGACGTTGGGGTCGTGGCGGTCCATGGCGATCGCCGCGCCGGCGACCAGGCCACCGGGCAGGGCGAAGACGGTGAAGACGCCGAGGCTGATGATGCCGGTGAGCAGCTTGTAGCCCATCATCGGCAGCCACGCGTCCTTGCCGCTGAACAGGGTGTCCAGGCCGGCCGCGCCGTCCATGGTGATCCGCTCGCCCACGCGCCAGGTCCCCGGCTCGACGAAGGACTTGATCGCGAAGACGAACAGGCCCACGCAGCAGGCGACGCCGAGCAGCAGGAGCACGACGCCGAGCATGGCCTCGTCGAAGCCCTCGAAGGGGTTGCCGCCGCCGAAGGGATCCTCGCCGGTGCTCCACGGGTCGCCGCCGGAGTTGGGCAGGCGCACCTGGTTTCCCTGGCCCTGGCAGGCGTTGAGCACGAACATGACGAAGCCGCCGACCAGGACGGGGGCGGGCTCGCGACGCAGCATCTCGTAGCCGTGGCGCAGCGCGCGCATCGGGTCGAAGGCGTCCTTGAACTCCATGGCCATGGTGGGCTCCGCGGGGCGAGGGAGGGTAGGGTAGCGCGCGCGAATGGTCGCGGGGGGAACCCCCCGGCCCGGGAGCTGCTCCGCGATGGCCCGCCCTCCACGACCCGCTGCCCTGATCGTGGCCCTGGGCGTGCTGGCTGCCGCGGGGGGCTGCGCGGCGCGGCGCGCCGAGCCGCGGTCGGTCCGGGGCCTGGAGGCGCTGCCGCCGGTGCTGCCCGCGATGGAGGCCGAGGTCTACGCCACCGGGGCCCGCGCGCCCGCCGACCCGGTGGTGGCCCTGGCGGTCGCGGGGCTCGCGGCGGCGGGGACCCTGCAGGGCGTGGACGAGGCGCTGTCCGGGGCGGCGGCCGCCCTGGCGCTGGACGGCGGCGAGGCGCTGACCACCGCGCAGGCCCGGTGGGCCGCGTGGCGGGCGGGCTACCCCTTCCTGGTGCGCGCGGTGGTGTCGGGCCGCACCGAGACCGCCGGGCTGCCCGACGCCGTGGCCCAGGGCCTGCGCGAGGTGGTCCAGCCGGGGGACCAGGTGGGCCTGGCGCGGGCGCGCAGCGGCCAGGTGGACCGCTGGGTGGCGCTGGTGGCCCACCCGCTGGCAGGGGTCCCGGCCTTCTCTCGCCAGCACGAGGTGGGGCAGCCGCTGTCGGTGGCGCTGCCGGCGCAGGCCGAGTGGCGGGTCGTCTCGCCGGGCGGCGTCGCGCTGGCCGGCCGCGGGGCGGTGGCGGTGCGCCTGGAGGAGGCCGGGGAGTGGTGGCTCGAGGCCCGGCTGCCCGACGGGATGTTGTCGCTGCCGGTCTACGCCGGGATGCCGATGCCGCCGGGCACGGTGCTGGACGTGCCGGGCCCGGCGCCCGGCGGGCCGGACGAGGTGACGCAGCAGGCACTGGACCTGCTGGGCGAGCTGCGGGCCACCTTCGACCTGCCGGCGCTGTCGCCCGACCCCACCTTGCGCACTCTGGGCCACGCGCCGCTGGAGCAGGTGCTGCTGGGCACCTGGCAGCACGACGCCGCCGTGGACCGGCTGCGGGCGGCGGGCTTCGTGGGGCCGTCGGTCGACCAGGTCTGGTGCCGCTCCACCACTGTCGCCCTGTGCCTGGAAGGGCTGCTGCACAGCGCCGACGGCCGGATCGCCCTGCTCGACGAGCGGCACGGCCTGGTCGGCGTGGCCGCCGGGGTGGACACCCAGGCCCTGACGCTGGTCCTCACGCTCGCCTCCGAGTAGGCCGGAACATGCAGCTCTCCTTCGTGGTCGGTCTCCTGCTCTCCTGCGCCTCCCGCGCGCCCGCCGCCCTGCAGCCCGGCGACTCGGTGGCGGCGCGCGCCGCTGGGCGGGTCGAGGTGCGCTACCGACCGGTCTTCGAGGTGCCGGCCGGGGACCCGGCGGCGTTGGTCGCGGCGGTGCCCGGCGGGCAGTGGGATCTTGGCCTGGCCGCCGCCTGCGAGGAGCTGCTGGCGCTGCACGTCGACCCGGAGGGCCGCATCGACGCGCCGACGGCCTCCCTGGTCGCGGCGCGCGCCGGCTACCCGGGCCAGGCCCGCTTCCTGCGGGCGCGCAACGGGGGCGCCTTCCCCGACGACCTGGTCCAGGAGGTCGCGGCCGCGGCGGCCTGGGAGGGGGCGGTCGACCTGGGCCTGGCGGTGCGGCGCTACGCCGACGGCACGGCGCTGTGGGTGGTGGCCTGGTCGCGACAGGTGGCGTGGGTGGACCCGCTGCTGCGGGACGTGGAGCTGGACCAGCCGGTGCCGGTGCGGGTGGAGCTGCGGGACCCGGCCCTGGCCGACGCCGAGCTGCGGCTGTTCCTGGCGCCTCCGGACGGGCCGGTCCAGGAGCTGGCGCTCACCGCGGGCGTGACCCGCTGGCTGGATCGCTTCCACACGCCGGGGCCATGGCGGGTCGAGGCCGTCGCCACCCGGGAGGGCCGCACCGCGGTCGCCCTGCTGTTCTCGCTCTTCGTGGGGCAGCCCGCGCCCGTGCCGGCGCCGCTTGCCGGGGCGCCCGCCACGCCGCCCGACCCCGTCGCCGCCGAGGCGGCGCTCTTCGTGGCGCTCAACGACCTCCGGGGGGAGCACGGCCTGCCGCCGGTGCAGGGCTTCTCCCTGTTCGAGCCGCTGGTGCGCGAGCACGCTGCCTTCATGGCCGCCGCCGGGCGGGCGCTGCACGTGCTGCCGGGCATGACCCCCGGCGTGGCCGAGCGGGCCCGCGGCTACGCATTCCCCTTCGCCTTCCACCACGAGGCGGTCGCGACGGCGCCCACCTGGCAGGAGGCGATGGCCCTGGTCGTCGACAGCCCGGCCCACCGCAAGGCCCTGCTGTGCGAGGCGTGCACCCACGCCACCGTCGGCGTGGCCCTGGAGCCCTCGCTGGGGCGCATGCCTCGGCTCTTCGTGACCTGGGAGCTGATGGAGTTCCCCAAGGGCCCGCCGCGCCGGATCGACACCCTGGACCGCTGACCCGCGCGCACCCTCGCCACAGGATGTGCTCCCGCCCCGCGCAAGTCGGGGTAGACAGGTCGCGACGCTCGCTTCCCCTCTGACCCGGATCCTCCCCATGCGCGTTCTGCTCGTCCAGGCCTTCACCGCCCTCGACATGGAGCTGGTCTACCCGATCGGCCTGTCGTACCTGGCGGCGCACCTCGACGACCACGAGGTGGAGATCTTCGACCTCAACCTGTACCGCGAGGATCCCTACACCCCCTTCGGGCAGGCGCTCGACCGCTTCCAGCCCGACGTGGTGGGCATCTCGCTGCGGAACATGAAGGTGGCGATGCCCGGCATCCACACCGACGACTTCCAGCCGCAGCAGGAGGCGATCGAGTTCGTCAAGAAGCGCCTGCCGGGCGTCAAGGTCGTCGCCGGCGGCACGGCCTTCAGCCTCTACAGCGAGGCGATGATGAAGCGCCTGCCCAGCATCGACATGGGCTGCTGGGGCGAGGCGGAGCACAGCTTCAAGGAGCTGCTCACCAAGCTCGACCGGCCGTGGGAGGTCAAGGGCGTCTACTACCGCGACCCGCAGACCAGCGAGGTCAAGTTCACCGGCTACCAGGAGAAGGTCGACTTCGAGGCCCTGCGCCACCCCCGCCGCGACCTGGTCGACCCGGCGCCCTACCTGGCCAGCAGCTTCGTCAGCGTCGGCATCCAGGCCAAGCGCGGCTGCGCCCTGCGCTGCATCCACTGCTCGGACACCTTCCTGCTGGGACACCAGGTGCGGATGCGGCCGGCCCGCGACGTGGTCGACGAGCTGCAGGCCCTGGTCGAGGACCACGGCGTCCGCCAGATGTTCTTCTGCGACCAGATCTTCAACATCCCGGTCAAGCACGCCATCGACATCTGCAAGGAGATCGTCGACCGCCGCCTGGAGGTGGCCTGGTCGGCCTGGTTCAACGAGCACCGCAACACCCTGCCCGACGAGCTGATGATCTGGTTGAAGAAGGCCGGCTGCGGGCTGCTCTCGTTCAGCCCCGACCACGTCGACGACCGGATGCTCAAGAACCTGGACAAGAACTTCCGCAACGAAGACATGATGTACACCGTCCAGGTGGCCAAGAAGCACGGCATGGACGTGGAGTACAGCTTCTTCCTGAACTCCCCCGGTGAAGACTGGCGGAGCATGATGTCGATCTTCAAGTTCCTGCTGCACGCGCGGCTGCAGCTCGGCGGCCAGCTGCGGATGTTCACCCTGCTGATGATGAACCCGATCCGGATCTACCCGCACACCCGCCTGGCCGAGCTGGCGCGGGAGAGCGGGCTCATCACGCCGGACCACGATCTCATCGAGGCCGCCTACTGGAACCCGGGCAACATCCAGCACGCCGTCACCGGCTGGCAGGCCACCGCCCGGACGCTCTACGACGTGCGCAAGCGCTGGAAGGAGGCCACCGGCAACACCTACAGCAGCGTCACGCGCTGAGGCGCGGCATCAGGCCGGCTGGGGCGGGTCCCAGCACCGCGCCGAGTCGTGGCGCGCGTCGTTGACCGCCGGCCCCACCGGGGTGAGCGCCAGCAGGCCCGGGGGCTCGGGCTGCAGCCACGCCGCCACCTGCGCGGGGTCCTGCACGGCCGGGTCCAGCCAGGCCGCCATTGCCGCGGGCGGCACGATGACCGGCATGCGGTCGTGCAGCGGGGCCACGGTGTCGTTCGCGGCGGTCGTGACGATGGCCACGCTCTCCACCGGCCCGTCGGGCCCCTGCCAGCGCTCCCAGATCCCGCCCAGCGCGATCAGGCCGCGGTCCGGCCGCGCGATCAGGGTGGCCGGCTTGGGCGTGCCCCGGCGCCAGCCGGCGGGGGGCGCGCCCCACTCGTAGAAGCCGTTGGTCGGGACCAGGCAGCGCCGACGGGCGATGGCCTGGCGGAAGCTCGGCTTCTCGAAGATGGTCTCCGCCCGGGCGTTGAGCAGGCGGTAGCTCTGCTTGCGCACCTCGTCCCAGGCGCCCCGCGACCAGGACGGCACCAGGCCCCAGTGCAGGGGCACCAGGCGACGGCTGGCGCGGGAGCCCTCCCGCTCGGCGCGGACCACCAGCACCTGCTGGCTGGGCGCGATGTTGTAGCGGGGAGGCGGGTCCTCGGGGGTCTCCAGCAGCGCGAAGAAGGAGACCAGGTCGGCCGCCGTGGCGTTGAGCGCGAAGCGGCCGCACATCGCCGGCTCAGCGCTCCAGCCAGCGCAGGCTGAAGATCTCCTCCTGCAGTGGCACCTTGAACTTCAGGTCGGTGAAGCGCAGCTCGGTCTTGCTGCCGGCCTGGAGCTGGTCCTCGGCCGTGAACAGCGTCGGGAACTTGCGGCCGTCGAAGTCCTGCACCTCGCTGAAAGTGAAGACCTTGAGCTTCATGCCCGACAGCGCGTACAGCTCCTCGCGCACGGGCACCTTGTACTCCTGGTCGATCCAGCTCACGCGCTTGGGGTAGGCGACGTCGGCGGAGCGGGCAGTCATGTCGATGCGCCAGCACTTGCGGCCGTTGACGACCTCCTCGCTGCCCATGGTCGCGACGTAGCGCTCCTTGAGCGAGGCGGTCTCGAGCATGTCCTCGTAGCTGAAGTCGCTGCCCATCAGGCCCTGGCGCAGCATGTGGCCCGAGATCTTCTGGGTCTTCTCGACGTTGGGCAGCCACATCCACAGCTCGCCGCCCTTCTTGAGCATGCGCGTGCCCTTGTCGCGGGCCGGGGCGTTGAACTCGACGGCGCCCTCGGTCGCGCCGCGGCCGTAGCTGTGCAGCTCGTAGGTCTTGACGCGCCCGGCCTTGGTCACGGTCATCGTCATGGTCGACTCGCGCGTGTCGAAGGTCATGTTGGCGTCGACGGCGTCGAGCAGCTCGGTGGCGGTGAGGGCCAGGGCCCGGCCGGGCAGCACCAGCAGCAGGCCGACGAGGAGGAGGAGGAGGTGGCGCATGGGGGACCGGGGCGAGGAGGGGAGGGGAGAGGCGAGGGGAGGGCGTCAGCGGCGCGCGCGCATCGCCTGGACGGGCTGGATGCGGGTGGCGCGCAGCGCCGGGGTGCTAGACCCCACCACGGCCATCACCAGTCCCAGCAGGAAGGCGCTGACGGCCAGGTCGGGGGACCACAGGGGGTGCAGCACGCGGTTGACGGGCATGGTGTCGGGCAGGTTGCTGGCGGCGCCGCCCAGGTCGACGCCCACGCCCTGCAGGGCGATGGCCAGGCCGCTGCCGAGGGAGGCGCCGACCGCGCCGCCGACCGTGCTGATGACCAGCGCCTCGACGACGAACAAGGCGAGCACGCCCGCCGTGCCCAGGCCCATCGCGCGCAGCACGCCGATCTCGCCCGTGCGCTCGAGCACGCTCATCAGCATGGTGTTCAGCACGCCCAGCGCCGTGATGAACACGATGCAGCCGATGACGATGCCGACGATGGCGTTGACCAGCTTGAGCGCGCTGGCCCACGGCTCGCGCTGGCTCCAGGCCTGGGCGATGAGCCGGGCGTCGGGCGCCAGGGCCAGCTCGGCGGCCAGCCCCGGGTCGGCCAGGGCCAGGGCCACCTGGGCCTGCAGCTCCTCGGCCGCCTGGTAGTCCTCGCCGTAGACCAGCACCTCCAGCGCTCCCTCGGGGATGTCGGCCATCCAGCGCGTGCGCTCCAGGTCCACGTAGACCTGCTTGTCGTAGAGCACGTTGCCGGTGTCGACGATGCCGACCACGGTGAAGGCGACGTCGGACATCGAGCCGTCCTGGGTGCGCCCCAGGAAGATGGCCTTGTCGCCGGGCGACAGCGCCATCTCCCGCGCCAGCGCGCGGCCGACCAGGGCCTGCTTGCCGGCGACCTGCGGGTCCTCGTCGAACCAGGCGCCCTGCGCGACCCGCTCGGGCAGCCCCAGCACGTCGCGGTGGTAGGCCAGCGGCGCGCCGACCACCAGGGCCAGCGTGTCGCCCAGCTCCCCGCCGTCCTTGCTGGCCAGCACGCCGAGCTGCAGCCGCGGGTGCACGGCCGAGACGCCCTCGACCCGCTCCAGGCGCTGCACCAGGGGCGCGGTCCGCGGGATGTTCTCGTAGAGGGGCTGGAGCTGCTCGCGCTCGGCCCAGGCCTGGGTGGTGACCCGGACGTGGCCGGTCGAGCGGGCGGCCTCGGCCTGGAACTGGCCGAAGATGCCGCGCACCCAGGACATGCCGACCACCAGCAGCATCGTGCCGAGCAGCACGGTCAGCGCGGTCAGCGCGGTGCGGCGCACGTTGCGGGAGGCGTTGCGCAGGGCCAGGCGGACGACGAGCATCAGTCGGCCCTCACGGCGTCGGCCGGGTTCAGCCGCGCCGCGTGGTTGGCCGGGTAGATGCTGGCCAGCACCGAGACGACCACCCCGAAGGCCAGGGCCGCCAGGATGGGGCCCCAGGAGAAGCGCATGTACAGCGTGCTGGACATCGCCAGGTCGCCCACCTGGTCGGCCGCGCCGGACAGGTCGATGCCGTGGGCGCTGAACCAGGCCACCAACGTGCCGCCGAGCAGGGCCCCCACCAGCCCGGCGGACATGCCCAGCACCGCCCCCTCGACCAGGAACAGGGCGCGGATGCCGCCGGTCGTCATGCCCATCGCGCGCAGGGTGCCGACCTCGCGGATGCGCTCGTAGGCCGCCATGATCACGGTGTTCGCGATGCCCGTGCCGGCGATGAGCAGCAGGACCAGCACCACCAGGGAGATCGCCTTGCGGCGGAAGGCGTTGAGCGCCAGCAGGTCGCGCGCCTCCCAGCTCGCGGTGGTCGCCGTCCAGCCCGTGCCGGCCAGGGCCGCCACCACCGCGTCGGCCTGGGCGCGGCGGTCCAGGCGCAGCGCGACGTGGCTCACGGCGCCCTCGGGCACGATCAGCAGCTCGCCGGTCTGCTGGGGCACCCAGATCACGCGGTCCGCCGCGGGCGTGCCCGTGTGGACGATGCCGGTGACCCGCAGGCCGAGCGCGTTGATGGCCCCGGCCCGCGTGCGGGCCTCCAGCACCAGGTCGGCGCCGGGCTCCAGCTCCAGCAGCCCTGCCAGCCACTGGCCCACCACCACCTGCCCCGGCCCGTCGGGCCAGGCGCCCTTGAGCACCCAGCGCTCGCGCGCGAAGGTCGCGGCCTCGCGGGCGTCGTCGTAGGTGAAGGCGCGCACGGTCATGCCGTCCACCCCGCTCACCGCGCGGCCCTGGAACCAGGTGCGCGGCGTCCAGGACTGGATCCGCGGGTCGGAGTCCAGCCGCGAGACCAGCTCGGCGGGCAACGGCACCGCCTGCTCCAGCGGCAGGCTGCGCCCGTCGGTGGGGTAGCCGTCCGGCCGCAGCAGCACGTGCCCGGTCATCGCCTGCTCGTTGGCGCGCAGCACGTTCTCGTCCAGGCCGTCCACCAGCCCCATGCCGCCGATGAGGACGGCGACGCCGGCCACGATGGCGCCGCTGGTGATCACGGTGCGCCGCAGGTTCCGGAAGAGGTTGCGGAAGGCCAGGCGCAGGATCAGGCCCATGTCGCTCATGCCGCGGTCCCATCCCCCGGGGTCCCGTTCGCCGGCGGGCGAGGGGGCAGCGGGCGAGGGGTCCGCCGCTCGTCCTGCAGCACCTTGCCGTCCATGATGTGGACCACGCGGCTGGCGTGCTCGATCACCATCTTGTCGTGGGTCGAGAAGATGAAGGTGGCGCCGTGCTCGACGTTCATCCGCCGCATGTCCTCCAGGATCGCCTCGCCGTTCTTGCTGTCCAGGTTCGCCGTCGGCTCGTCGGCGATGACCAGGGCCGGCCGCTTCACCAGCGCCCGCGCGATGGCCACGCGCTGCTGCTGGCCGCCGGACATCTGGCTGGGCCGCCGGTCCATGAAGCGCTCCAGCCCCACGTCGACCAGCGCCTTGCGCACCCGGTCGCCGTTGTCCGGCCCGTGCTCCCCGGCCAGGCGCAGCGCCAGCTCCACGTTCTCGAAGGCCGTCAGCACCGGGATCAGGTTGAAGGACTGGAAGATGAAGCCGATGCGCCGCGCCCGCAGCCGGCCCAGCGCGTGGCCGGAGAGCGCCTTGACGTCCTGCCCCTCCATCCGCACCGTGCCCGTCGTCGGCACGTCCAGCAGCCCCACCAGGTTGAGCAGGGTCGTCTTGCCCGAGCCCGAGGGGCCGGCGAAGGCGGTGAACTCTCCCGCCTCGATCTGCACGCTCACCCCTTGCAGGGCCGGCACCCGCACCTCGCCCATGGCGTAGTCCTTGGTCACGGCTTCCAACGTGCAGAGCGCCACGCGGGCCTCCTGTGCTCGGGCTCGGCCCGCTTTCGAATCGCTGTCTAATCGCTCAGAAGTTGAACCGGCCCCAGGTCAGGGCGGTCCAGCGCGGCACCAGGGGGTTGAAGTCGAAGCTGCCGTCGATCAGCGCCTCTTCCGGCGGGGCGAACTCGCCGTCCTGGCCCACCAGGACCTGGGCGCCGGCCGACAGGGTCACGTAGCGGCCCAGGTACACGCTGGTCGAGGGGAAGAGCAGGCCGGTGGCGTCCTCCAGGTTGACCAGGGCGGTGGCGTCGACCACCCAGTCCGTCGTCACCGTCTGCCGCGCCTGGAGCAGGCCGTAGACCCGCCCGTAGGTGGCCCGGTAGGGCGCCACCGGCGAGGCGAGGGAGGTGTCGGGCACCGGCAGCTCGTCGGGGATCCCGTCCTCGCAGTCGAAGTCGAACTCCGCACCCTGGGCGCTGCGCGCCTGGTAGTCCATGTCCTCGGGCGAGGCGCCGCTGCCGTCGTAGAAGACCTGGGCGGCGACGGCCAGCCCCTGGGCGACCAGGAAGCTGTAGTCCACGCCGGCGGCGACCTTCACGTCGCCCTTCCAGCTCGGGTCGCCGGTCACCAGGCTGCCGTCCCAGGCGCCCTCGACCCACCAGCCCACCTCGTGGTCGCCGCGCACGTCCAGGCCCACCAGCTCGCGGTGCTGCTGGCCGCTGCGGTGCTCGAAGGCGACCATCGACACGTCGACGGGCCCCCGCGAGACGGTGCCCCGCAGGCCCGCCTTCCAGGCCACGGCCTGCCAGTCCTGGCCCAGGCTCTCGTCGCCGGCGTCGCGCAGCTCGGCGGGCAGGTCGTCGAAGCCGCCGACCGCCGTGATCAGCGCCCGCTCGCCCAGGGGCACGGTGGCCCGCGCGGCGTCGACGCCGGCGCGCTCCCGCCACGGCTCGGCCAGGATGTACTCGGCGAAGACGTCGGTCGGGTTGACCACCCGCGCCGAGCCCCAGCTCACCCCCTGCCGCCCCAGGCGCAGGTCCACCGCCGGCACCTGCACGTCCAGGTGCAGCCGCTCGATGCTGGCGACGTCGCCGACCTGGTCGTAGCGGCGGGTCGTGTCCAGCGAGCAGCCCACGTACTCCAGCGCGTCGTCCAGGCTCTCGAAGCCCGATCCGTCGATCACCCCCTGCTCCAGCACCGCCCGCGCCTCGTCCGGCAGGTGGCGCCCCTGCTGGATCGAGGCGTCGACCGTACCCTCCAGGCTGACCCGGTCGGTGATCTGCACGGCGCCGGTGGGCCGCAGCCGCTCGGTGAGCTGCCAGGGCGTGCCCTCGGCGTCGGTGAAGGAGAAGCGGACCTCGATGTAGCCCTTGCCCGACAGCGCGCCCCACGACGGGCCGTCCGGGCCGAAGAGCGCGTCTTCGGCGCGGGCCGGGGGCGAGGCCAGGGCGAGGAGGAGCAGCGGGGAGAGGGTCATGGGGAGGGCGTGTATCCCCCGACCGGCCGCGGGGCGCGGTCCGGGGTCATCGCCGGGCGTCGGGGCTGACCAGGGTGTAGAGATCCTCGATCAGCTCGCCACGGCCCAGCAGGTGGGTGCCGCCGTAGTCCAGGTGCCAGACCGGCTCGCCCTCGGGATCGACCTCCATGATGTGGCCGGAGCTGCCGATGACGTGCAGCGTGTTGCCGTTGGACAGCCGCCAGGCGTCGCCGTTGGTGTCGGCGTGCACGCCCGGGTCGTAGCTCCAGACCTCGGTCAGGGTCTCGGTCTTGAAGTCGACCTCGTACTCGATGGCCGGCGTGTAGCTGCGGCCGCCGGTGCGGTTGGAGGAGGACAGCAGCAGGGTGCCGGCGTCGGTCCAGGAGATGCCGTGCTGCCACGAGAAGTGCAGGCTCCCCTCGGCGAAGGAGTAGCCGTCGCGCACGTCGCCGGCCCACCACAGCGACTCGCCGGTCTCGCGGTCGACCTCCACCACGCTGTTGTTCGTGTAGAAGCTGTACAGGTAGGTGTCGCGGTCCGGCGAGTAGAACAGGCCGTTGGACTCGGCGTAGCTGCCCGCGCCGGGCCAGTCGCCGGAGACGGTCCACAGCACCGTCTGCTCCGAGGCGCCGATGGGCTGCTCGACCAGGGCCTCGCCGCCGCCGTGGTCCTGGCTGCCCCAGGCCAGCGTCTCGTCGGGGAGCTGCACGAAGGCGTGGTGCAGGCCGGGAGTGGCGATCTCGTCCATCTCGGCGTCCAGCCAGGTGCGGTGCACCGTGGAGCCGGCGCCGTCGTCCCAGTCGCTCCAGTAGGTCGCCTCGTCCCACAGGAAGTAGTCGCCCGTCACCGAGACCTGGGCGAACAGGGTCCAGTTGCCGCTGGGCGCCTCCGACGCCCAGACCGGCCGGCCCTGCCGGTCGAGGATCACGGTCCAGTAGTGGCCCCCGGTCCAGCCGCCGGTCTGCTCGTTGACGCTGGTGAGCAGGAAGCGGCCCTCGGGCAGCCAGCGCTTGGGCTCGCTGACCTCCAGGCTGGCCTCGGGCAGGCCGCGCGGCAGCCGTCCGGTGGTGATGGGCTCACCCTCGGTCTCCTCGCCGGAGTCCTCGTCGACGATCTTCCACTGCACCTCGACGTCGTAGGGGATGCCGACCAGCAGCTGCTCGTTCTCGATGGAGTCAGCCGCGAAGCTGGGGCTCTGGTGCCACTCGCCCTCGTCGAAGC
>JAKLKF010000110.1 GCA_023150805.1 Myxococcota bacterium
CATGTCCTCGAACCTCCGGCGCGGAGCTTCGCCGCGGGAGGCGCTGGAGGGAACACGGGGTGTGCTGCATGCTTACGAATCGAGCGCCGGGCTGGCGCGTGAACATCCTCTGGCTACCCGTCCTTCACACGCGGAATCCAGGCGCATGGTGGGTGCGCCTGGTGGCACCTGCCAGGGAAGGAAGCGAAGGGTCTCCGTGTTCCAGCCAAGGTCCAGGCTGTTGTCGTTCCAGGCCTGGACCTTGGAATGGCTCGGGGGCCGCGACACGATGACATACGGTCATCGTCCTGCTGGGGCATCTCCGACGCGAGCACTCCTACCGCCAGGCGATGTCTCGAACCGCAGCGCGTGCGGGCCGAACCCGACGATCCGGGGCGGCCTCGGTTCGTAGGCCATCACCACGAGGTGGCCGCGGCGTCCACGGCGGTGGACGCAAAGGTGGGTGTGGACATCGAGCGGGACATCGGAAGTCCGGCTGGTGGTCTGCTCCGTTCGTCAGTTCCCGTTCATTGTGCCTTCGCAGACCCTATACTGGGGCACTTCGGCCAATCGACGGGAATGCACCTCCTCCTCTCCCCCTTCCTGCCCCCGCTGGTCGACGCGCTCGCCGTGCGTCTCGCCGTGCCGCTACCGTCGCCCTTCGACGTCGAGCACGTCGTCGTGCCCGCCCGGCCCATGGCCGACTGGTTGGCGGTGAGCCTGTCCGAGCGCCTGGGGATCTGGTGCAACCACGCGGTCTACACGCCGGACCGGCTGCTGGAGCGGCTGGGTGGCGCCGCGGCGCAGGGGGCGGACGCCTGGCGCATCCTGGATGTCTTGTCGCAGGGAGGCCCTGGTGGAGCGCTGGCGGTGCCGCAGCGCTACCTGGAGGGTGATGCGCATGGCCTGCGGGGGGTCCAACTCGCCTTCCGCCTGGCCGCGCTGTTCGGTCGGTACGCACGGCAGCGTCCCGACCTGCTGCGGGCCTGGCGGCGCGACGACGCCGCCGGGGCGCCTCCGTGGCAGGCGGAGCTGTGGCGGCGGGCGCACCACGATCTTCCCGAGCCGGTATCGGCCGTCGATGCCTTCGTGGCCAGCCTGCCGGCCGCTGGCCTGCCCCACAGGCTGACGGTCTTCGGCCTCTCCCACCTCGACGCGCTCGACGCCGAGCTGATCCTCGCGGTGGACCGCTATGTCGACGTGACCGTGTTCGCGGTCGAGGGCGACCCCCTGGTGGACCTGCTCACGGGGGCACAGGTCGAGAGGCTGCCTGCCCCGCGCCGAGTCTCGAGCGCGCTGGGGCGGCTGCAGCAGGGGCTTCCCGTCGAAGGCGCCGACGACACGATCTCGGTGCATTCCTGTCATGGCCGCCTGCGCGAGGTCGAGGTCCTCCGCGACCGGCTGCTCATGCTCTTCGATCGGGACCGGACCCTGCAGCCGGAGGACGTGCTGGTCCTCGCGCCCGACATCGACGACTACGCCCCCTTCATCGAGAGCGTGTTCGGCACCGAGGCGGACCTGCACAAGGCCCCGGAGGCGAGGGCACGGTTCCCGGTCTGCTTCGCCGACCGGGCGCCTACGGTGGACCTACCTGGCCTGGCGGCCTTCCGATCGCTGCTCCGCCTGTCCGGTTCACGCCGGACCCTGTCGGGGGTGACGGAGCTGCTGGACTTCGCCCCCGTGCGCGAGCGCTTCGGGTTGTCGGAGGCGGACGGCGCCACCTGCCGCGAGTGGCTCGAGCTGGCCGCGGTGCGCTGGGGAGAGGACCCCGAGAATCGGGTCGCCTTCGGCAACCCCGCGCTGCGGGAACATACCTGGCGGTGGGGGCTGGACCGGTTGCTGCTGGGCTACGCCATGGAGGGGGGCGGCCGGCGCCTGTACGATGGGCTGCTGCCGGTGGATGGCATCGAGGGGCCGGCGGCGGAGCCCCTGGGCGCCCTGTGTACGCTGTGCGACGCGCTATTCGAGCAGCTCGGAATCCTGGAGCGCCTTCGCCCACTCGACGAGTGGCCCGCCGCGCTGATCGCCGCCTTCGACGCGCTCGTGTCCGACCGGGGGGAGTGGGTCCGGGCGCGCCACGTCCTGCTCGGACTGCTGACGGGGCTGAGGGGACGGCGGCAGGTCGGGATCGTGGCCGTGCAGACCTGGCTGGACTCCCAGCTCGAGGTGGTCAAGCCCCAGTCCCGGTTCTTTGCCGGCGGGATCACCTGCGCTTCCCTCCGCTTGGGTCGGGCCGTGCCGGCCCGCGTCGTGGCGATGCTCGGCCTCGACCACGATCGCTTCCCGCGCGACCCGGTCCCGCTGGCCTTCGACCTGCTGGCGGACGCCCCACAGGTCACGGCTCCGCGCGAGGAGGACCGGGTCGCCTTCCGCGCGGCCCTCGGCGCGGCGTCCGACCACCTCCACCTCTCCTTCCTGGGCACGGGCAGCCGCGACAACCAGGAGCGCCCTCCCTCGGTCCTGGTCGCCGAGCTGCTCGACCTGCTGGCACCGGCCGCCAGAAAGCAGGCACTGATCCACCATCCCCTGCAGCCCTTCGTGTCTCGCGCCTTCCAGGAGCCCCGCCAGCCGAGCTTCGCCCGATCCTGGCACGCAGGCGCCCTGGCGTTGCGGGCACGCAGCCCCGCGGTCGCTCCCTGGTTCTCCGGACTGCTGCCGGCACCGGGCGACGACGGCCAGGTGGACCTGGGGCTGCTGGTGCGGTTCTACAAGAACCCGGTCGCCGCGCTGCTCAGCCGACGCCTGCTCCTGCGCATCGAGGGCGAGGTGGAGCCCATCCCCGACCACGAGCCGCTGGACCTGTCCTACCTGGAGACGTGGACTGTGGGCGAGGCGCTGCTGGCCGGGCTGCTGGACGGGGTGCCGGTCGCCGACCTGGAACCGGCCGTGCGCGCGATGGGCATCCTGCCGCTGGGCACGCCGGGCAAGGTCGCCCTGGAGGAGATCCGGACCACCGCCGAGGGCATCGCGGCCGTGGCGCGGGGCTGCCCGGTGGGCGACCGCCTGCCGGCCCTGCGGCTCGACCTGCCCGTCGGCCAGCGTCGCTTGACGGGTCTGCTCGACGGCCAGCATTCCCATGGAAACCTGTTCGCCAGCTACTCCAAGCTGGATCCCAAGCGCCTGCTGCCCGCCTGGATCCGGCACCTCGCGGCCTGCCTGGCGCGGCCTGCGGAAGTGTCCACCTGGGCGGTCGGGCGCGGGCCGGCCAACGCGGCTGCGTCCCATTGCTGGTCTCCGACCGAGCGGCCCGCCGAGCCGCTGGGCCGGCTGCTCGCCCTCGCGGATCAGGGAATGCGCGCCCCGCTTGCCTTCATGCCCAACAGCTCCTTGGCCTACGCGGGGACCTGGCTCGGGCTGCGGCTGGACCAGGGGGAAAGCGACCCGCGGGCGCGGGTCGCCGCCCGGCTGGCCGCGCTCGACAAGTGGCAGGGCAAGCGCATCCACGGCGGCGCCTCGATCCCCGGCGACGGCGAAGACCCCGCTGTAGCCCGGGTCTTCGACGCGGGAGTGATCGACACCGAGGCATTCCACCACACGGCGCTGCTCGTTTTCGCCCCCATGCTCGGGTACGCCATCCCTGCGGAGTTGGAGCGATGAGCGCGGCGCCCTTCTTCGACGTGCTGGAGCACCCGCTCGGTGGGATGCACCTGGTCGAGGCCAGCGCGGGCACCGGAAAGACCTACAACATCACGACGCTCGTGCTCCGCCTTCTGCTGGAGCGCGGCCTGGAGATCGACCGCATCCTCGTGGTGAGCTTCACCAAGGCGGCCACGGCGGACCTTCGCGGCCGGGTCCGCGCACGCATCCGCGAGGGCTTGGACGCCTTCGAGGCGGGCCGAAGCGGCGACCCGGAGTTGGTCCGCCTGCTGGCGCGCCTCGACCACGCCCAGGCGGCCGCGGTGCTGCGCCGGGCGCTGGGCGCCTTCGACCGGGCGGCCATCTACACCATCCACGCCTTCTGCCAGCGGGCCCTGGTGGAGTTCGCCTTCGAGTCGGGCGAGCCCTTCTCCGTGGAATTCACCGAGGACGCCGACGAGCTGTACCGCCAGATCTGTCGGGATCACTGGGCGACCACCGCCTATCCGGCGGAGGCGGGCTGGCTGGAGGCCGTGAAGCCCGTCATGGACGGGCCGGCTTCGCTGCTCGACCTGGCGAAGCACGCCGCGGAGCGACCAGACCTCGACGTGCTCCCCCGGCAGGTGGTCCCCCTCGACGCGGAGGCCCAGCGCCAGCTTCGCGCGCACTTCGCCCGCTGCGCCGAGCTGTGGGTCCAGGGGCGCCGGGAGATCCTGGACCAGCTCGACTACAAGGACGGGGGCGGACTGCTCAAGGCATCCCACAAGCCGGATGCACTCGAAGCGCCCCTCGCGGCCCTCGAACGGCTGTTGCGCGGTCCCGCCCCCAGTCGCCCCGCCCTGGTCCCCAAGCACGATCTGTTCACCTTCGACGGTCTTCGCGCCGCCACCCGGTCCGGCTGCCGCACGCCGTCTCACCCCTTCTTCCAGGCCTGGCAGCTGTATTGTGACCTGGCCGCGCCGCTCTTGCAGGGCGACCTGGTCGAGGTCCAGCGCGGCCTGCACGACACGGCTCGGGCGCGGCTGGACGCCCACAAGGATCGTCACAACGTCCGGGCCTACGCCGACCTGCTGGTCCGGCTGCGGGACGCGCTCGACGGCGACAACGGCCCGGTCCTGGCCGACGCGATCTTCCGGCGCTACCCCGCGGCCCTCATCGACGAGTTCCAGGACACCGATCCCGTCCAGTTCGAGATCTTCCAGCGCGTCTACGCGGGCGGCCGAGGCTCCCTGTTCCTGGTGGGCGACCCCAAGCAGGCGATCTACGCCTTCCGCGGCGGAGACATCTACGCCTACCTGCGGGCGGCGGGTCGAGCCCGGCGGGTCAGCCTGGGGGTCAACTTCCGCTCGGACCGTGCGCTGGTCGAGGCGCTGGGCCACCTCTATCGGAGGAGCCCCCGGCCCTTCCTCGATCCTCGCATCCCCTTCGTGGACGTGGGCGCCCACCACGGCACGCGCATCCGTGGGCCGTCCGACGCGCCCGAGCCGCTGCAACTCGCCTTGCTGCGCGCCGAGGGAAAGGGAAAGCGCGGACAGATCACCGCCGGGTGGGCCGCCGCCGGGCTCCCGCCCCTGATCGCCCGAGACGTGGTCCGCTTTCTGCGCTCCGACGCGCGGCTGCTACGGGGCAAGGACGCGCTCGGCGCAAAGATCTGGTCGTCTCCGAGCCCGTCCGACGTCGCAGTGCTGACCCGGACCAACGCCGCGGCCGCGGCCATCCAGGACGCGCTGATCGAGCTCGGGGTGAACGCCGTGGCGTCATCGGACGCCTCGGTCTTCGCCTCGGCCGAGGCGAGCGCCCTGTGGATGGTGCTCCAGGCGGTGCTCTCGCCGACCTCGGACCGGAAGCTGCGCGCCGCCCTCGCCAGCCCCCTCGTCGGTCTCGACGCCCTCACCCTGTACGAGCATGCCGAGGACGACGCGACCTGGGCGCAGTGGGCCGCGCGCTTCCACGCGCTGCGGGAGACCTGGGAGCGGCGGGGCTTCGCGCCCATGTTCCGGACCCTGCTGGTGGAGCGCCTGCACCCCGAACGGGCGCCGGCCCAGGAGCGCATCGTCGGCCAGCCGCGCGGCGAGCGGGTCATGACCAACCTGCTGCACCTGGGCGAGCTGCTGCAGGACCGGGCCCTGCGGCGCTCGCTCGGGCCCGTCGGCCTGGCGAGCTGGCTCGGCCAGCGCCGGATCGGCGGGGGCGAGGGCGCAGACGACGAAGAGCTGCGGCTGGAGAGCGACGCCCACGCCGCGCGCGTGATGACCGTCTACAAGGCCAAGGGGCTGCAGTTCCCCGCGGTCTGGTACCCCCATGGCCACATGAGCTTCAAGCCCGGGGACGTGCGCCCCATGTTCCACGGAGATCCGCCGGACGAGCAGGCCCTGGTCAGCCTGGACCCGGCGGAGTGGGGCGAACAGGCAGCGCGGGCGGCCGTCGAGCTGGCCGCCCAGGAGCGTCGTGTACTGTACGTGGCCCTGACCCGAGCTGCCCAGCGACTCACCATCTACTGGGGAGACTGGAACCAGGGCGAACGCAGCGCCCTGGCCGCGCTGCTGCACCCGGCGACCGTCAGCCGGGATGCGACGCCGGCGGCCGTCTCGGCTGCCGATGCCGCCCGGTCCAAGGGGCTGGGCGAGGGGGGCATCCTGTCGGCGCTGCAGGAGATCGCCCGGGGATCCGGCGGCGGGGTGGGCGTCCGCTTCGTCGACGAGCGGGAGGTCGCCCCCTACGCCCCCCAGGAGGACACGACGCCGCTGTTGCTGGGGCAGTTCGACGGCCGCGTGCGGACGAGCTGGCGGCGCACCAGCTACTCGGGCCTGACCCGCTCGGACGAAGGCGCGCGCGTGGGCATCTCCGACCTGGACGAGGTCGCCGAGGGGGCCCCCGCCGGGTCGAATCCCGACCCATCGCACGGCGACGCCCGGCCAGGGGACGACGACCCCTGCGGCTTCGCCGACTTCCCGCGCGGCAAGGGTCCGGGCATCGTGCTGCACACGCTCTTTGAGCATGCCGACTTCCAGGACCGGGGCCCGGCCCTGGACACCCTGGTGAAGGACCTGCTCGCCGAGCGCCGCCTGGACGCCGAGAAGCTGGCGGGCCCCACCGCCGCCGCCCTGCGGGAGGTGCTGGAGACCCCCTTGGGGGGTGCGCTGGCCGGCTTCCGCCTGGGCGATCTGCCTCGCAGCCGTCGGCTGGACGAGCTGTCCTTCACCCTGTCGGTCTCGGGCCGGGGGGCCGACACGCCCAACCTGCGGCAGCGGGACCTGGTTGCCCTGCTGCGCCGGCACGGGCGCGGCGACCTGGCCGACCGGGTGGGCCGCCTGGCCTTCGGGCGGCTGCGCGGCCACCTGGACGGGGTCATCGACCTGGTCTTCGAGCACGACGGGCGCTTCTGGCTCTGCGACTACAAGTCGAACTTCCTGGGCCGGACCCGCGGGCACTACGGGGCGGCGGCGCTGCTCGAGGCGATCCGCGAGCATC
This sequence comes from Myxococcota bacterium, assembly GCA_023150805.1. Lineage (GTDB taxonomy): Bacteria > Myxococcota_A > UBA796 > UBA796 > UBA2385 > UBA2385. The sequence goes on from JAKLKF010000110.1 coordinate 7,027, forward strand.
ACTACGACCTGCAGTACCTGCTCTACCTGGTGGCCCTGCACCGCTTCCTGGGCCAGCGGGTGCCCGGCTATCGCTACGATCGGCACGTCGGCGGCGTGCGCTACCTGTTCATCCGGGGCATGCGGCCCGCGTCGGGTCCGGCGCGCGGCGTGTTCGCCGACCAGCCCGGCGAGGAGCTGGTGGTGGCGCTCTCCGAGCTGCTTCGCCAGCCGACCGGAGGTGCCGCGTGACGCCATCGCTCGACGTGCTGCGCGACGCCGGCCGGATCAGCGACCTGGACTACCACCTGGCCCGGCTGGTGCTGCGGCTGGGCGGAGAGGGCCTGGACCCCGACGAGCGGGCGGATCTCGCGGCCGCGGCGGCCCTGTGTTCGGCGCAGACCCGCGCGGGGCACGTCTGCCTGCCCCTCGATCGCCTTGCCGGAACGCCGGTGCTGGAGGCGTGCGAGGAGGAGGACGCGGAAGACGGCTCGGGGGGGACCGAACCCTCCCCCCTGGAGGGCGCGTGCTGGCCCGGCCTGGGAGCCTGGCGGGCGGCGCTCGGGAAGAGCCGCGCCGTGGGCGTGGGCGAGCCCCCCACCCCGCTGGTCCTGGACGGGGCGGATCGGCTCTACCTGCACCGCTACTGGGCGCACGAGACCGAGCTGTCCGCGGCGCTGCGCGACCGGCTGCGGGCGCCGGATGAGCCCTTCGACGCGGCCTGGTTGCGAGGGGCGCTGGATCGCCTGTTCCCGCCCGAGCCCGGGGACCCGCCCGGCGGCGTCGGCCCCGACTGGCGCAAGCTCGCCGCGCTGATCGTGCTCCAGCGGCACTTCGCCATCGTGTCGGGTGGACCGGGCACCGGCAAGACGACGGCGGTCATCAAGCTGCTGTCGCTTCGCGTCGAGCGGGCCCAGGCGGCGGGCCAGACGCTGCGGATCGCCATGATGGCGCCGACCGGCAAGGCCGCGGCGCGCCTGCAGGAGGTGGTCGCCCGGGAGAAGGCCCGGCTGCCCGTCCCGGCGCGCGTGCGGGACGCGCTGCCCGTCGAGGCCACCACCATCCACCGCCGGCTGGGCGCCTACGGGCGGGGCTACGTGCACGGCCCCGGCAACCCCATCCCCTACGACGTCGTCGTCGTCGACGAGTCGTCCATGGTCGACGTGGTGCTGATGTCGCGGCTGGTGGGGGCGCTGCTACCCCAGGCGCAGCTCCTGCTGCTGGGCGACCGGGACCAGCTCGCCAGCGTGCAGGCCGGGGCCGTGCTGGGCGACCTGTGCCGACAGGCCACCGACCGCGGGTACTCGGCCGCGCTGGCGCAGCAGTTCGCCGACCTGGCCGGCCACGCCCTCCCGGCCGCCGAGGTCCGGGCCGGGCCCACCGGCATCGGCGACGCCGTGGTCCACCTGCGGCGGAACTTCCGCTTCGACGCGAACGGGGGGATCGGCGCCGTCGCCGCCCGCGCCATCGAGGGAGACGACTTGGGCGTCCTGGCCGCCCTGCGGGACCCGGCCACACTGCGCGTGGCGCTCCTCGAGCCCCCCGAGGCCGGCCACACCGCCCGCATCGTGGCCCGCGCCGCCGCCTGGGCCTACGCGCCCTGCCTGCGGGCCGCGGACCTGGACGAGGCCTTCCGCCACTTCCAGGGCTTCCGCATCCTATGCGCCCACCGCCGCGGTCCAGACGGCGTGGAGGCGCTGAACCGGGCCATCCGCGGCGCGCTGGTCCGTGCCGGCCTGCTGTCCGGCGAGGGCGAGTGGGTGCGGGGCCGGCCGGTCATGGTCACGCAGAACGACCATGCCCAGCGGCTCTACAACGGCGACGTGGGCCTGTGCTGGCCCGACGCCGGCGGCGTGCTGCAGGTCCACTTCCCCGACGGCCAGGGCGGCTATCGGGCCCTCCTGCCCACCCGCTTGCCCGCGCACGAGACCGTGTTCGCCATGACGGTGCACAAGAGCCAGGGGTCGGAGTTCGACCGGGTGCTGTTGGTGCTGCCGGAGAAGGTGTCGCGCGTGCTGACGCGCGAGCTGGTCTACACCGGGGTGACGCGGGCGAAGACGGAGGTGGTGGTCCTGGGAGGGGAGGATGTGGTGCGGGCGGCAGTGCGGGGGCGGGTGGAGCGGTGGTCGGGGTTGGGGGAATAGTCTGCAAGCCCGATGCCTTCGACACCGAAGAGCGGGTCGAGCTTTCGAGCTGCGGCGAGGACTAATAGGGGATGCCCAAGACACGAAATATCGCTTTGACCTGCTCCTTTCTTCTCCTCTTTTCATTTCCAGTCTCTCTGTTGACTCGTGCTCGCAACCGTTTCTCCAGATCCCCACGATCTTCATTCGGCAGTCCTCGCCAAGCTTGACGAATGGTCTCACCAACCTTGTCGTCGACTTTGGCGATGTCCGACAGGGTTCGCAGAAGTTCCACAACGCCTTCACCCAGCCTCCTTCGGCTGGCTGCGATCAGCACATTTCTTGCGACTCCAGGGGCAATCTCCCAAGGCTCTCCAACTGTCCCTGGTCTCTCTGTTGTCTTCCACTTCCACTGTTGAATTACCGGCCAATCGGGGCGGTCATCGAAACCCGATCGACGGTCACGCTGTCTGTCTGGCACGGGCCAGGCGTCGGGCTCTCGCAGGAGCCACTGCGCGACGGCCTTCGAGCTGAACCACTCGACGACCGGGCTTCTTGTTTTTTGCCCAACTTGCCACTGCCGGTCGACCCACTCTGCGTGCTGAACAATTGACAGCCTTCCGGCCATATCACCTGTAGCGTTCCAGGCGCCATCGAGCAGTTCAGGCAGTTTAGGAGAGTTCAAGCATTCCTGCAGCAGGTCGAAACCCCGCTTTGGCCCACTATCCAGCGCTCGCCCTGCTGACACGACCGCGCTGGCGGCCGACAGCGCCCCCGGCCCCAGGGCCTCCACCGTAGCGGCCATCAGGTCAAAGGCATCAGACTCTGTGCGCGACTCCAACCATAGCACGTACGCACAGTGGCGCACGTAGGTCTCAAGAGTCTTCGATCTCGATGTCGCATTCGTTGTGTAAGCCGGCCCGCAAGATCGAAGTCCCCACTTGCGCCCGTGGTCGCGCACCACTGCACGAAGCTCATTGAAGCCCCAGCCGAACGGGGTTTCCTGTTGGCAGGCTGTGTCCGCCCAACTAAGGGCTACGATGGCTGCTCCGCATGTATTGGGGTCCGCTGATCCGCCTTGGAGAACGTCGGCCCAGAGTGTACGTACGCGGTCCAATGTGTCTTGTGCCCATGGGCTTAGCGGGCCCCATCTGGTGACTTGTGTGGTGTCGTCTGCGTGGAGGCTTGGTGTGACCAGACTGCTTACGTTTCCGAATATGCGAAATGGATTGCCCCAGGTCTGGAACGTGCCGGCGCGCAGTTGCTCTTCAACCCTGTCCACCAAGCCCTCGCGTTCGAGGAGCCTTGCGCGGGATCTGCAATGGTCAGCAGATCGGGCCCTTTCGAGGAAATCCCTGACCGCCCACCACCGCCCCTCCGCGAGCAGTCGCCTGGCCTCTTCCGCGTCTTTCAATGAATGCTGCTCAGGTACGTCCTCTGACAACTGAACGGCATCGGTTCTGTGGGCGAGAGCATTGACCGGTACCCACGTCGGCGCGCCCGGCCACCAGCACTCCCACCCTTCGCCGTAGTCGCCGATCCTCGCCAGCGGAACCCACGCGCCGCAGCCGTCGCTGCCTAGTCGCACCCAGTAGCCCAGGAGGTCGTCGCGATTTGTGGTCCAGCCGGGCAGGCCTTCGTACCAGTATTCTCCGGGGAAGTCCGATAGATGACGGCCCCGCAGTTCCTCCTTACTCAGGCGGTTCTCGGGTGTGCCCTTGGCAACGCGGTGCCAGTAGGTGAGGTCGGGGTTGGGAACGGCGTGCTCTCTTGCCGTCTCGGTCACGGGGACCTCCTATGTTGCGGAACGATCGAACTCTCGATGAGGAGTCTGATCAGGTCTTCCAGGTTGAAGTGCCGGGGTCCTGCCTCGTCGGTTGCCGCGGGGGCCGCCGCCATGATGCAGACGCCGCCATTCGACAACTGGGCTTGGTGGTCTTCTACGAGCGTCTTGGTCTCCTTCCCTTTCAGGTCGGGTGTTCCTTTTCCCTTGACCCAACACTTGCTGCGGACCGTCTCCTTGGCGAGTCCCGGATGGACCACCGCGCTCCACCCGATGTCCGAGCCGTCTTCGCAGAAGGTCAAGGCGTCGCGGAAGGCGTGGGCCTGGTACAGGTAACCAGACAGCGCGCGCGGGTCGTTTTTTTTGAATTTACGGTACTTGGCGTCCCATGCGTGCACAGCCTTGTGCCCGTCGACCTCCACAACGATGATCCCGTCCGGCTTTGAGACCACGGACCAGCTCTCGATGATGCCTCCCCAGGTGGCTTCCCGCGTCTTGGCGCGCGTATCCCACTCGCCCTGCGAGAGGTCATCACCCGGGTCCGGTGCGCCATCGGCTGCGTGCAGTATCCTGACCGTGACCGGGTGCCCACGGTGTTCTCCGATCACTTCCGCTCCGATCACCAGGTGGTCCTCTGAGTCGCCCCACCGCCTCCTTGGCGTCCTAAGCACCTGCTCCGCCGCCTGGCAGAGGGCCACGTAGCACCACCGCTCATACAGCGTGTGGACCTTGGCCAGCGGCTCCAGCATCACGTCGTCGAGGGGCACGGCGCGGTCGAGGGCAATGCCGCGATGCAGCCGGTCCCATGCCACGAGGAGCGGCCGACAACGGGCGTTGCCCTGGAGCGCCGGGCTGTCGAGGGCCACCTCGGCCTGGAGGGGGACGTCGGAGAAGGCCGGGCAGCTCAACACGGACTCGGCTGTCTGCTGGATGTGCGCCACCCACAGCGACAAGCCCGACCTGTCGAGGTCCGGGCCTGCGTCTCGCCGGATGATCCAGAGCTCCGAGAGGACAAGGTTGGCCAGTCCGACCGCGAGGCGGTGCGGGGGGGTGTCTCCGCTCCGACGCACCACCCGCTCACGCACATCGCCTGCGGGGCTGTGGGGGCTCCACCCGCCCGCCAACGACCAGGGGCCGCGCGGTCCCGCGAGAACCGCCCGGCGCGCCCGGTGCATCGGCACCACCGGGTATTCCGACTCGAGCCGCACCACGGGCTCGGCCATCAGCGCTTGCCACGCCGCCTGCACGTTGACGCCATCCGACTGGAACAGCATGTCATGCAGGCGCTTCAGTCGCTGTGGCCAGTGGCGTTGGGATGAGCCCGTGCGCACGGCGACGCCGGGCTGGTGGTCCTCCCTGGACTTCTCCGCGTGCAGGTGGGGACGAGACTCATTGCGCCAGAGATCCGACACCAGAGCCTGCAGACGCAACATCGCTTCCCCTGGATGCTCGGAATCCTGGATCAGGTGCCGTGGCAGGACGGCAATCGGCAGCCGCGCGCCGCCGTAGTGGACCCAGATGGTGCCAGCGCGGGCATGCTCGATGACGCGCTCCCCCTCTTCGTCTTTCCGCGATGGTGCGCCAAGGACGACGAGCCCGTCATCCCACCGTAGGTCGACGCTGGTCCCGCTGACCCCCTTGCCCTCGCCGACGAAGACTTCGGCGAGGAGGTCGGGGTGCGTGGTGGGCGTGTCGTCGGGTCGTGGTGACAGGGTGATGCGGCTTGACAGGTCCTCGGGAACGGGAGGTCTGTCGGCTTTGGGCGGGCCTGTGCGGACACCACCACGCAGTCGCCACAGGCCGTTGCGTGTGTCGAGCACTGTCGGCGGCGGATCGTGTACACAGCCCGACTTTCCACCGAGGCAGAGCACGGGTCCAGATGCGCCGAACCGCAGACACAGCGAATCCAGCCACCTGTCGCTAGCCGTGGACTCATCCGATGCCGGCGCTGCCACCGTCTCTACCCGAAGAAGGAGGTGAAGCCGATGGTCGTCGCACGGCGGAGCATCTGGTGGATCTTCCAGGCGGACCTTGGGTAGCGGTATCCCGTGTATTCAGCGTCGACTGTTGCCGCCTTGAGCTTCGTCTCGACGGCAGACTCGGTCCAACTGCCGCTGCCGCCATTCGCGCAGAAGTTCATCAACTCCACGAGGAGCGGGAGCACGCTGGCCCGCGGTCCTCGGATACGAGGTAGCACCTTGTTGTGGATGGCTTCGTCCACCAGTTTGTCGTCGACGACGAGAGACACACCCCCTCGAACCCGGATGGTGTCGAGGATCTCGTTTCGTGCCCGGTAGGCCAGGTGCAGGTTGTGGGGCTCGAGCAGTCGATTGAGCGCCTTCAAGGTGTCTCCGTACTTCTTCCAGGCATCCCCCAAGTCCTTGGGCACGCCCCTGCCCAGGTCGACCTTGACGAACTCCAGCAAGGCGGCCCGGTCCAGCACCTTCGGCGCGAAGGAGAAGGTGGTCTCGTCGATGTTGACGGTGCCGACCACGACGAGCCCCTTGGGCCAGCCGATGCGGGCGGGCACTTCGACGCCCTGGTGTCGGCCTCCTTCTCCGCGAAGGGGCACCTTGACCCCGGCGCGATGCAGCTCGATGACCTGCTCGGCAGGCCGACCGTCCTTTCCCGATTGGAGCTCCATGGCGCTCAGGAGATCGCTGGCGTAGTGCTCGGGACGGCTGAGGTTCATCTCGTCGAGCAGGAGGAAGTGGTGGACATCACCTTTCTTGGGGTCCCACTCGTTGTGTGCGTCAAGGAAGACCCGCAGCGCCTCGGTCCCGTAGAAGCCCTCGGCCTCCCGTGGCAGGGGGACGTGGTACCCCCAGAGGTGGCTGGCATCGGTCCAGTCGCTCTGGACGGCAGTGAAGCCGTAGCGCCTGGTCCAGTCGGGTCGTTTGCTCGCGGCGCCGGGGTTCTCGGGGTCGTAGATGTCGTAGCCGTCATCACGTTCTGCGAGGAGGTGGTGTGTGTCTTTGAGCGCAGCTATTGCGAGAGCGACCGTGGGTTTGCCCTTCAGCCAGCCGGCGGCCCACGCCTTGCCGATCCGCTTGGCCATCTGGGTCTTGCCACTGCCGCTGACCCCGGCGAGCAGGACGAGCGGGCGGGTCAGCAGGCCGCCGATGAAGGACTCCAGGACGGTCTTCTCGACCCAGATCGGCTGGGCGGTCGTGTCTACCTCGGCCCCATCCGACGAGGAAACCGGTGACGGCTCGTTCTTCGCCTCCGTCTCCGCCTCAGTCTTCGCCTTCGGCATGCAACGCTGCGTGATGGCCTCGCGAAGCTCTCCGTCCGGAGGAGTCTTGTCGAGCACCCGGTCCACCAGTCCGGGCGCCTCGTACCAGGGGCGCGGTTCCACTTCCGCCGGCCCCCGGACCCGGAGGCACTGCGTGAACTTCTCTTCGTCGGGCTTTTCGTCGGGGCTCCAGGAGCGGAACGGCGTGCCCGCCTTCACCGGGAAGACGCAGCGCAGGTCCTTGTCCCGTTGCTTCTGGGCCTCGTCGGGCTCTCCCAGGGGCGCGGCCGCACCGCCACCCGCCGGATCAAGGTCCTTGTCCCGTTGCTTCTGGGCCTCGTCGGGCTCCCCGGGCGGCTGCCCGCCAACGTTCGTCTTCCAGGCCAGGTACGTCAGCCGCTCCGCAAGCTCGTCGAGCGTGGCAAAGCGCTCCTTCCAGGCCACGTCGGGTTCGGGGTCGTCCTTGCCGGCCCCCGGAACTTCGGGATTGGCGCCCGGCGGCAGAAGCTCCCAGCAGGTCGCGGCATACGGCTTCATCCCGTCTCTCCTGTCCACTCGCTGAAGGCGGTCGTTCGCTGCGCTACCAAGGGTACCACACCCCACGGCGTGCTCGGCCGCGTCCGCACGATCAACGTCCGTCGCCTTTTCCCGGGCCGGGTGGGGGCGTGACCGCGAGGAGCTCGAGCACGGCGGCGATCAGGACCTGCTGGACGGGCGCGGGGGTGAGCGTCCGGGCCCATGTGGCGGGCTGCGAGTGCGACAGGCTGAGCTGGTTGGCCAGCATCTGCATGGGGACCGCACCGGGGAGGCGGTGGGCGTGGACCTGGATCGTGACGGTGGCGTCGATGGCGGCGTCGAGCAACATCAGGCACTCCAGGAGCGTCCGGACCCGCTCGATGGGGCAGTCGTCGGGCTCCGGGTCGGTGATCCGGGCGTAGAGCTGGGAGCGCAGCGGGCTGGCCTGCTGCACCGCGGCGGGGCGGGCACGGGACAGGTCGAAGGTCCACACCACCACGAGGGGGGCCCCCGGCCGGGCGACCCGCTCCAGGCTGGACGCGACCTTGGGCAGGATGGGCGCGCCGACGCCGAGCGGGCCGGTGGTCCCGAAGTCCAGGCAGCGCCAGGCGCGGGGCAGCGGGGGGGCTTCGGAGGGCTGCACCTGCCAGCCGAGCTCGGCCAGGCCCTGCTCCAGCTCCTGTCGGCCACGCTGGCCGGCGGAGTCGGCTTCGCGCGCGGTGGCGCCGAGGGCCAACAGGCCAAGCCAGACGCCGGCGTGGCGCCCGCTGGCGGCGATTCGCACCTGCGCACGGTACCGGCCCGCGGCCATCGCCAGCCAGTCCACCAGGATGTGACCGTGCAGCTCTTCGGTCCTCACCATCGCGTGCAGCGGGGTGCCCGCGGGCAGGGCGCGGTGAAACCACTGCGTCCGCGCCGCGGCCACTGCAGCACAGGGGCCGACCGAGGTCATGGGGGCCGGGTGTGGATCGTGGATCATGGCTTGCTCGGGGACAGGCTGGCGGTGTGTTCGCTGCGGGTAGAGGGGGGCCCGTGCGGTGGCCGCGCGGTGGCCGAGGCGAGCGCCAGGATCCCGGCCAGGGCTGCGGTGCTGGACTTGATGTCGGTCGGGTGCGACGCCCAGGCTGCGGGCGCGCGCAGGTCTGCAGAGAGCGCCGCCTGCAACATTCCCTGTCCGATGGGGCTGGGGGGCCGTTCGGCGAACAGTCGGATGGAGACCTTCGCCTGGACTGACCGGTCGAGCGCGCGGCGGGCATCGGCGAGGATCTCCGCGGTGGGGGACAGCCCGTCGTGGACCTGGGCCAGGACGGCGGCGCGTCGGTACAGGGCGGCGGCCTGTTGTACCTGGTCCGGCAGGGTCTGGCGGAGGTCCAGCGCGATGCGTAGCGCCAGGGGCCTTCCAGCCTGTGCGAGCCGCTGCATGGCAAGGCGCGTCTGGACGAGCCGGGTCACGCCCCGCAGCAGCTCGGTGGCCAGGGTCACATGGCCCCAGGCGGGCGGCAGGGGCACGGGGGGCGCGGGGCGGATGGGCCAGCCGGCCGCGCGTAGCGCCTCGGCCAGCGTTGCGCCGCTGGTGGCGACTTCGCGGTGTGCGCGACTCCTGGTGGCGCCGCGACCGGCGATGCCGAGCCAGATCCCGGCGGCTCCCGGGTCGGATCGCACCGTGATGTGGACCAGGTGCCGCGGGGCCGCGTCCAGCAGCCACAGGAGCAGCTCGTCGGGGGCCATGTCGCCGGGGTCGAGCAGCATCGCGGGCAAGCCGCCCGGCGCATGAGCGGGCGCGTGGAACCACGTCGCCTGGCTTGCGCACGAGCTGGGGAGTCCGGCTTCCTCGAAGAACATCGGGCCGGGACGGTCGTCGGTCGACATGGGGCCTCCGAAAGGGGGCATCGCCAGGCATGGCTCCGCCGGATCGCCGTGGAAGCCGCGATCATCGGTTGCCTGCGGTGCCTGGGCCGGGTCCCGGAGAGGGAGTCTGTACCGGGAGAGGGGGAGCGGTTCTTGCGGAAAGGTAATCGGGTGGGGGCAGCCAGCACGGGCTGATGCGGACAGATTTTGTCCGAGCGGGGACAGGGTCGGGAGCCGGCCCCTGCTCGCTTCTCCTGGGTGGCGGAGGTGGGATCAGACGGACGGGCCCGGTGGGTCGGGACACCCAGCCATCACCGCGTCGGGTCCGGGACTAGCTGTCGGTGGGGCGCGGCGTCCTGTTGGCAGGTGGCGAGCTGCTCCTCGAGCTGGACCACCCGCACCTGGGCCTTGAAGCGATCGACGAGCGACCAGCCGATCACGACGACGCTGAGCAGGCAGTACAGGGCCATTGCGAGGTCCCGGTACAGGCGGTCGGCGAGGCGGGCCGGCGTGGGAGCAGGTCCCCGCGGCGGGTATCGGTGGTGGTCGTTCGACATCCGGGCCTCCGGGAGGCGAGAGGGGGTGGTGGGTGGCGGGAGGGGTTGCGTCATTGGGGCCGGCCCTGGCCGGGGCGATGCGGGCCGCCCCACCTCGAGGCGCTGGACAGAGGCGGACCGGGGCGGGCGCTGGAGCACGGGATGCGTCGGCGCTCGGCCACCACAGTGTCGAAGCGCTGGCCGGACGAGGGTCCTTATTCGACCGGGCGGAGCTTCACAGGCTGGATGCGGACAGTATCTGTCCGCCGCCGCGCGCGAGGAGGCCGGCTCCTGGCTGTGTGGAGCAGGCGCTCCTTGCGCTGGACCGGGCCATGTGAACCGAGCTCGCCGTCGGCCGCCATTGTCGCCTGTCACCACCCGGCTCCCGCCGCTCGCCGCGGCTCTCACCGCCGGGCTCCTGGGCCCGGCCACCGGCGATGTCGAGGTTCCACAGGCCCCCTCCCTCGACGGCGCGCGGCCGGGGGGAGGCGCCGGCCGGCGGGGGGTGAGCGATCGTGCAGGCGGAGCGGCGAGCGCGGGGCGCCCGGCGCTGCGGGAGGAGTTGGGATGCACGATCGAGCATGGAGAGCCTTGCCATGGCGGGGTCTGGGGGGACTGGATGCCCACGAGATGAGTGATCGTGCATCAGCTCTGGGACACGCCGTTCGCGCCCGCCGTCTGCGGTTGGGGCTGCGACAGGACGAGCTGGCGGAGCTCGCGGGCTGCTCCGCTCGCTTCGTGCACACCGTCGAGGCCGGCAAGGAGACCCTGCGGCTGGACAAGCTCCTCGACCTGCTGGCCGCGCTCGGCCTGGGGTTGGTGGTCCGCCTGGGCGCCGCTGGCCTGGTGGCCGAACCGGCGGATCGCGGTGGGCCGACGAGGTGAGCCGCAGCGCCGTGGACCTGCGCCTGGTCGAGGAGGCGGAGATCCGAAAGGCAGGGCGGCGCGCCGGTCGGCTCTGCAGGACGCGTGAGGGCTCCGAGTTCTTGTACGACCCGGAATACCGGGGCACGGCCGTGGCCACGACATTGCCGCTGGGCGCCTCGCCCGTGCGGGCGGCCGCGGGTGCGGTGCCTCCCTTCTTCGCGGGCCTGCTGCCGGAGGGGCGCAGGCTCGCGGCGGTCCGCGCGGCCATCAAGACCTCGGCCGACGATGACTTTTCGCTGCTGCTGGCGACGGCCCACGACGCCATCGGCGATGTCCAGGTGCTGCCAGTCGGCCTACCCGCGCTGCCTCCGTCCGTGCCGGAGCCCCTTGAGGGTGTGCGCTTCGCCGACCTGATGGCGCGGATCGTTGGACCCGAGGGGGCCGACCGCGTGGCGCTTCCGGGCATCCAGGACAAGATCTCCAGCGGCATGATCTCGCTGCCCGTCCACCTGGCCGGGGGGCCCTTCCTCCTCAACCTCAACCCCCGCGGCTTCCCCCACCTGGTGCAGAACGAGCGCTTCTTCTTGGAAGCTGCACGGGAGAGCGGCGTACCTGCAGCGCAGGTACCCGGCCGACAAGTACCGCGTCTCATCCGAGCAGGTCGTCTCGGCGCTCGCCGCGGTGGCGGGCGCCCCCCTGGTCTGTGCCCGCGACCTGCTCCGCCAGCTCGCCTTCGCCTACCTCACCTGCAACGGCGACGCGCACGGCAAGAACCTCTCGATCCGGCAGGCCACCGATGGCGAATGGCAGGCCACGCCCGCCTACGATGTGCCCAGCTCCCATCCCGATGGGGACCACTCCATGGCCATCTCGGTCAACGGCAAGACCAGGGAGGACATCGGCCGGGCTGATTTCCTGGCGTTGGGGGGGACCCTGGGGATCCCGCCGCGTGCTACGGCGCGGGTGCTCGACGCGCTGGTGGACGCGGCTCCACGCTGGCTGGCGCGGCTCAACGAGCTGCCCTTCGACCGCCGACGCGTACACAAGCTCCGGTGCGCCATCACCTTCCGGCGGGAGCGGCTGGGGGCCCTGGGGCGCTGAGGGTGCGACGGCGAGGAGGTCAGGCTACAGCGCCTCCCAGGTGCCCCCGCCGGTCTCGCAGGACTCCTGGGGTCCGCCCGCGAAGAGCGCCTCGTACTGGTTGCAGGTGTAGTAGTACCGGGTCTCCTCGGCGGTCCACCCCAGGCAGCGACCGACGGCACCGTCCATGGGGCAGGTCCCGTCGGTGACGACGATGCCGTCGGCGCAGCCGATGGCGGCCTGGTCCCCCCCTTCGACCTGCTGGGCCGCCTGTGTCGTCCTTGTCCCCACAGGCGAGGCCCAGGATGGGCGCGCTGGTCAGGAGGAGTGCCAGGAGGGTAGGTCGCATCGGTGGGTCCTTCTGTGCAGGTCGAGGCTCGGGCCTGCGCTGGGGGGGCGGGACGGTGGCATGACAGGAGCGGGGGGCCCGGCGGCCGGGAGGGCCGGGTCTGGATTGCACCTCTCCCTCACCACCCCCCCCCCGGCCCCCCATACGCCCCCACGTCCGCGCGACTCCCATCCACGTCCAGCACGGCCTCGTCGCCCGCGTCCACGCACGGGCTGTCCTCGGACAGGTGCAGGTCCCAGGCCCCCGGGTCGGGGTCGGAGGTGTCGGTGTACAGGGGGTCGACCTCCAGGTTGCCGTCCACGGCCAGGCTGAAGGTGGCGCCGCTGACGGCGGAGCTGCCGTTGTCGGAGATGTTGACGTGGTCGAAGCGGACGTTCACACCCGTCGGATAGGCGACGGTCAGCGCCCGGCCGGTGGTGGAGCCCGCGGTGTGGCCGACGATGTTGACGTGGTCGAGGTCGAGGTCCTGGCTGGCGTTGACGAAGACGCCCAGCCCCTGGACGCTGCGGGTGGCGCTGTTGGACACGATGTCGGCGAAGGAGATCCCGGCCTGGCCGTGGGAGAGGAACAGGCCGGCGCCGTAGGTGAGGGCGCTGGGACCGGGGGACAGGGTGTTGCCGGCGACGACGAGGTTGTCGGCTGTCAGCTCCTGCTCGGTGAAGTAGGCGCCGCCGCCGGCGACGACCCCGCCGCCGGTGGCCTGGTTGCCGGAGATCCAGACGCGCTCCATGCGGACGGGGCCGGTGCGGGCGTACAGTCCGCCGCCGTAGACGCTGCCGGAGCTGCCGGTGTCGACGCGGTTGTCGGTGATGCGCACGTCGCGCAGGGTGGCGTCGGTGACGTAGACGGCCAGGCCGCCGCCGTAGCCGCTGCCGCCCGAGCCCTCGGCGCTGTTGCCGCTCAGCTCGGCCCGGTCGACCTCGATGGTGGTGTCGACCTGCGCGGCGTACACGCCGGGACCGTACATGCCCAGGCCGCTGCCGGTGGTGCCGCGCTGCTGGTTGTCGGCGACGACCAGGTCCTGGGCGACGACGTCCCCCTGGATGGCCAGGCCGCCGCCGTACATGCCCAGGGAGCTGCTGGTGGCGGCCTCCTGCACGTTGCCGCGGATCTCGACGCCTTGCAGCGTGGACAGTCCGGCGCCCAGGTGCATGCCGGCGCCGTACAGGAAGACGGAGGTGGCGCTGCCGGTCTGGCTGTTGCCCTGGACCAGGACGTCCTCGAAGGTGGGGAAGGTCTCGCCGGAGGCGAAGATGCCGGCGCCCTGGCAGACGGCGGCGGACTGGCTGTTGTCCTGGACGGTGACCCGGCGCAGCACGGGCGCGCCTGCCCAGATGTACACGCCGGTGCCCAGGCAGGTGCCGGCGGTGCCGGTCTCGACGCAGGTGTTCTCCTCGATGACCAGGTCCTCGACGGTGGGGCTGCTGCGCTCGATGCTCAGGCCGGCGCCGTTGGTGGCGCTGCCGCCCCGCAGGGTGAGGCCGCGCAGCACGGTGTCCTCGCCCTCGCCGTCGCGGACCCGGATGATGGGCATGCCGGGGTAGCCGGTGATGACGGTCGCCTCGGCGCCGGCGCGACCCTGGACGGTGATCCGGCGACCGTTGGTGGAGAAGCTCTGCGGGTACTCGCCGGGCCCGATGCAGACGATGCCGCCGTCGGGCGCGGAGTTGAGGGCCACCTGGATGTCGGGCTGGTCCTCGGGCACCCGCCAGCCGCCGTCGGTGGCCCCGTCGCAGTCGTTGTCGACGTTGTCGCAGTTGAGGTCGTCGGCGCCGGGGCGGACCTCCGCGTCCTCGTCGTCGCAGTCGAGGTCGCTGTCGACGGCGCCCTCGGGGGCCTCCTCGCAGTCGCCCTCGACCGGGGCGAGCGGGTCGCCGTAGCCGTCGAGGTCCCGGTCGGCGTACCAGGTGCAGCCCTCGGCCCCGCCGTCGCCGCCGCCGTCGCCGCCTCCGCCGTCTGCGCCTCCGCCGTCTGCGCCTCCGCCGTCTGCGCCTCCACCGTCGGCGCCTCCACCGTCGGGGCTGCCGCCGTCAGGGGACCCACCGTCGGGGGATCCGCTGTCGGGGGATCCGCTGTCGGTGTCCGTGTTCTTGTCGCCGCAGGCCAGCAGGAGGACCAGGAGGAAGTGCATGGCGGCACGGTATCCTGGGCGACCGCCGCGCAGCGCTGCCCGGTGGGGCGGACCGACCCGCACCGTGCCCGAGGTGGTCAGGCGGGGCGCGACGATCGGATGGCGGAGAGGGCCTCCGCCGCGGTCATCACGGGCAAGGCGGAGCGCTTGAACCCGCCGGGATCCCGGGTCGCGAGCGCGTGGCACCCGGCGGCGACGCCCGCTGCGGAGCACGCCGCGTCCTCGAAGTCGGGCCAGGCCATGGCCAGCGCTTGCCGAACCACCGCGTCATCCACTGGCGCCACTCCGAAGACCCCCAGGACGCCCGCAACGCACTGGTCCGCGAAGGCGCGGCCGCCGGACCGTGCCGCCAGGTAGTGAAGCGTCGTCACGGCGTGTGCCGCCAACATGCCCTCCGCCTGACCGTCCTCGATGGCTGCCCAGAGCGAGGCCGCGGCCTCGGCGTGGGGCGCGCGGTCGAGCAGGACGTCGAGCACCAGGTTGAGGTCGACGAGGAGCCGCATCACGCTCCGTACTTCCGGGCGAGCCAGGCCTTGTGGTCCTCGATGTCGACGCCGGACATGCATCCCCGCCAGCGGGCGAGCTGGGGGGGGGGAGCCTGCACCGCGGCCGCCGAGGTGAGGGCGGCGAGGTAGGTCTCCACCAGGTCGGAGACCGAACGGCCGTTCTCCGCGGCGTACTTCTTCGCGGCGGCCACGACGTCCGGATCGACGCTGAGGGTGAGCTTCGAGGTCATGTACGTACTCCTGATTTGGTGAACATACGTGTAGTGCGGCGAGGGGTCAAGTCCCGGCCGGAGGGGGCGTCGCCGCGAAGGCCCGTGGTCGGGGCCCGCGACGCCGCCCCCTGGCCGCGCGTTAGCCGCCCCCATGCCTCGCACCTGTGACGTCCTGGTCCTGGGCCTCGGCGCGGTCGGCGCCCAGGCGCTGCTCGCGCTGTCCCGCCGCGGCGTGCACGCGGTGGGCCTGGAGCCGCACGGCCGGGCCCACGACCGCGGCAGCTCGCACGGCCACACGCGCATCACCCGCCACGCCTACTTCGAGCACCCCGACTACGTGCCCCTGCTGCGGGCGGCGACGGCGGGCTTCCAGCGGCTGCAGGCCGAGACCGGGGCCCCCCTGCTGCACCCCTGCGGCGTGCTCCTGCTGGGCGGGCCGGGCTCGACGGTCCTGGCGGCCAGCGCCGAGGCGGCGGCGCGGCACGGCGTGCCGGTGGAGCACCTGGACGCGGACGCGCTGCGGCGGCGCTTCCCGGCCTTCGCGGTCGAGGGGGACACGCGCGGCCTGCTGGAGCCAGGGGCGGGCTTCGTGCGGCCGGAGGCGGCGACGGCGGCGGCCCTGCAGCGGGCGGAGGCGCTGGGGGCCGTGATCCACGACGCGGAGGGGGGACAGTCGTGGGAGGAGGAGGGGGACGGAGTCTGTGTACAGACGCGGGCGGGCGCCTGGCGGGCCCGGGCCCTGGTGATCGCGGCGGGGGCGTGGACGGCGGGCCTGGTGCCGGACCTGGCGCGGCACCTGCGCGTGACCCGGCAGGTCCAGGGCTGGGTGCACGCCCGCACCGATCCGGGGCCGCTGCCCTGCTGGCTCGTGGACAGGCCCGGCGAGCGGCACCTGTACGGGATCCCGGCGGATCCGCTGGCGGGCGACGGGCGCTACAAGATCGCCGTGCACGGCAGCGATGGACAGACCACCGCCGACGGCCTGGATCGCACGGTCCACCCCCAGGAGCTGGCCGCGCTGGCCGCGGCGCGGGACCGCTGGGTGCCCGGGCTGCGGGGGCCGGTCGCCTCGGGGGCGACCTGCATGTACACGGTCACGCCCGACGCGCACTTCGTCGTGGATCGGGCGCCGGGCCACGCGCGGACCTTCGTCGCGGCGGGCCTGTCCGGCCACGGCTTCAAGCTGGCGCCCGCCCTGGGCCAGGCGCTCTGTGACCTGGCCTTGGACGGACGGACCGACCTGCCGATCGGCTTCCTGTCGGCGGCGCGCCTGGCGGGCTGATCGGGCAGGCCCGGCCGCTCAGGCCCGGATGATCTCGGGGGGGATCCGCCCCATCCGGCCGGCCTGGTAGTCGAGCACGGCCTGGCGCAGCTCGGCCTCGCTGTTCATGACGAAGGGGCCGTAGCGGGCGACGGGCTCGCCCAGGGGGCGTCCGCCCAGCAGCAGGGCCTGGGCGCCCACGGCGCTCTCGACGTCCACGGCGTCGCCCGGGCCGAGCAGGGCGAGCTGGCCGCGGCCCACCGGGCTGCCGCCGACCTGGAGCTGCCCCTCGAAGACGTAGACGCAGGCGTTGTGATCGGCGGGCACGGCCAGGGTGCCCCGCCCTCCCGCGACCAGCCGGATGTGCAGGTAGAGGATGGGGGTGTGGGTGCGGATGGCCGCCTCGACGGCGCCGCCGCCGCTCCCGGACAGGTCGGCGCGGCCGGCCACGGCCAGCACCCGGCAGGCGCCGTCGGGGCTCTCGGCGACGGGCAGGGAGCTGCCGCGGAGCTCCTGGTAGCGAGGCGGGGTGAGCTTGAGGGCCGCGGGCAGGTTCACCCAGAGCTGGAAGCCGTGCATGGTGCCGCCCTGGGCCTGCATCCGGCGCGAGGGCATCTCGCGGTGCACCACCCCGGCGCCGGCGGTCATCCACTGCACGTCACCCGGCTCCAGCGTGCCGGCGTGCCCGGCGCTGTCGGCGTGCTCGCTCTCGCCCTCCAGGATGTAGGTGACGGTCTCGAAGCCGCGGTGGGGGTGGTCGGGCGCGCCGATGGCCTGGCCCGGCCCGTAGGTGACGGGGCCGAGCTCGTCGAGCATCAGGAGCGGATCGACCTGGTCCAGGCCGTGGGTGGGGAAGGGCCGGCGGACCACGAAGCCGCCGCCCTCCCGCTGCTGGTGGGCGGTCACGACGCGGGTCACGGTGCGGTGCATGGGGGGCTCCGGGGCTGGGGGAAGCTGTACCCGCGGCGGCCATGCGCCGCAGGGCAGCGTGGGCGCGGCCGGCCGTTGCGCGCGCGATGCTTGACGGGCCGGCAGGATCGGGGGAGGCGGGATCGAGGTGGGAGTCTCCTGCCTTTCACCGGCCTTCCCGGTCACCGGAGCCGCCGCGTCGCGATGCCCCTCCGCTCCCCTCTCCGCGTCGTGCCCGCCGTGGCCCTCCTCCCGCTGGGGGCCTGGAGCTCCGCTGCCGCGGCCCAGTGCGTGGACAGCGCCACGACGGCGGCGCTGGTGGTGGTGCTGGAGGACGCCGAGGCGGCCTACGGCCGGCTGGAGCTGGAGGCCTTCCAGTCGGCGACCGACGAGGCCGCCAGCATGATCCCCTGCCTGGAGGCGGTCGTGCCGCGGGCCACGGCGGCCCGCTACCACCGGGTGCAGGGGCTGCGCGCCTGGCTGGTCCGCGACGAGGAGCGGGCGCAGCAGACCTTCCTGGCCGCTCGCTTGATCGAGCGCGCCTACCGCTTCCCGGTCGAGCTGGTGCCCGAGGAGCACCCGACCCGGCAGGCCTACATGGCCATGGCGCTGGACCAGGTGGTCACGGAGCCGGTGGCCGTCCCCGAGGGGGCCTCGCTGGTCGTCGACGGCCGGGAGACGGGGGAGCGGCCGGTGAACCTGCCGGCCCTGCTGCAGCTGGTGGACGGCGAGGGGGCCCTGCGATGGTCGGTCTACGCCGACCCGGGGACCGCGCTGCCGCCGTGGCCCCTCGACCTGGTGGCCGAGCCCCAGGCCCGCGACCGCTGGCGCGCGCCGCTCATCCTGGGCAGCGTCGGGGCGGCGGTGGTGTCGGGCACGCTGGTGGGTCTCGCGGGCAGCGCGGCGCAGCGCTACGCGGACCCCGCGACACCGGTCGATCAGCTCGACGGCCTGCGGGCGCGCACCAACGGCCTGCTGGTGGGGGCCTCGGTCGCCGGGGGGGTCGCGGCGGGCGCGGCCGTGGGGGCGGCGTGGACCTTCCGGTGAGGCCCCGCTCGCGGAGGGTGGCGTGAAGGCGGGGACCTCGCTGGAGCGCTACCAGCTCGAGGACATGCTGGGCGAGGGGGGGGTGGGCGTGGTCTACCGGGCGCGGCACGTCACGCTGGGCACGGCCCACGCCCTGAAGATCGTGACCGTGCGGACGCCCGCGCAGCGGCAGCGGGTGGTCCGCGAGGCCCGCATCCAGGCCCGCATGCGGCACCCCAACGTGGTGCGGGTCACCGACATCATCGAGCTGGACGAGCAGATCGCCCTGGTGGCCGAGCTGGTCGAGGGGCCGTCCCTGGCCGACATGATCGAGCACGAGCGCCTGCCCCTGCCCCTGGCGCTGGGGCTGTTCGCGCAGATGCTCGACGGCATCGAGGCCGCGCACGAGCTGGGGATCGTGCACCGGGACCTGAAGCCGCACAACGTGCTCGTGGCGCGGGACGAGGATCGGCTGGTCGCGCGGATCTCGGACTTCGGCATCGCGCGGGCCCGAGACGAGGCGCTGGACGTGGGGCTGTCGACGCGCACCGGGGTGGCGATGGGCACGCCGGCCTACATGGCGCCCGAGCAGCACCTGGACGCGGGCGCGGTGGACGCGCGCGCCGACATCTACAGCCTGGGCTGCATCCTCTACGAGCTGTGCGTGGGGGGCCGACCCTTCTGCGCCACCTCGATCGTGCAGCTCGCGCAGGCCTGCGCGGCCGAGGACTACCCCCGGCCGCGGGCCCTGGAGCCCTCCCTCGACCCGGAGCTGGAGCAGCTCATCGTCGACTGCCTCCGGGCGGACCCCGACCGTCGGCCCGCCACCTGCGGCGAGGTGCGGCGCCGGCTCCTCGCCCTGGGCCTGGCCGCGTCCGAGGTGCCGGCCCGCCTGTCCGACGCGGCGCTCCGCGCGCCCGGCGCCGGCCAGACCCTCGAGC
>JAKLKF010000111.1 GCA_023150805.1 Myxococcota bacterium
TGTATCGACGACCACACGAGCCCAGCAGGCGGTGGGGAGAGGGAACGGGGGATGCGCGGGAAGGGGGACCACGGCAAGGGCGGGGGTCGCATTCCTCCCCCTGGCGCAGCCGGGGCGCCTCCCGGGGCGGCCAGCCTTCCTCGGTGGCCACGGGAGCCCCTCACCCGCCGCTGCGCGGCACCCTCTCCCCCGTCGGGGGAGAGGGAACGGGAGATGGGATGGAGTCCTGTTGGAACCAAGTGTATCGACGACCACACGAGCCCAGCAGGCGTTGGGGAGAGGGAATGAGAGACGCGCGGGAACGGTGACCACACGTCAGGCGGGTGTGCCCATCCTCCCCCTGGCGCCGCCGGGAGGGGCCGCCCCGGACCCTCAGGCCCTGCGACGCCGCCCCTGGCCCACGACCAGCGACAGCAGCGCCAGGCCCAGCGCGGCGCCGCCGGGGGCCGAGCTGCAGCCCTTGCCCTCCTCGCCGTCCAGCACGTCGGTGCCACCGTCGCCAGCGCCGCCGTCCCCCGCGCCGCCGTCGCCCGCGCCGCCGTCGCCGGCCCCGCCGTCGCCGCCCGTCGCGCTGGCATCCTCGCCGTCGCAGTCCTGGTCGATCCCGTCGTCGGGGGTGTCCTCGGCCCCGGGGTTCACGCCCAGGGCGGCGTCGTCGCAGTCGGTGGCGTCTCCGACGTAGCCGCCGACCTCGTCGCAGGCCTGGATCTGCGCCCCGGGATCGCCGTAGCCGTCTCCGTCCAGGTCGGCATACCAGGTGATGGTGCCCTCGGCATCGGTGTCAGCGTCGTCCGCCACGCCATCGCAGTCCTCGTCCCGGTCGAAGGGGTCACACAGCTCGGCCGCCTCCGGGTGTACAGTGCCGTCCTCATCGTCGCAGTCGGTGGCGTCGGCCACCGCCGCATCCGGCTGGTCACAGCCCAGGACCGCCACACCGGGATCCCCGAAGCCGTCTCCGTCCAGGTCGGCGTACCAGGTGAGCTCGCCCTCCGCGCCCTCCTCCTCGGCCGCGCCGCTGCAGTCCTCGTCGGTGTCGGCGGCGTCGCAGACCTCGACCGCCCCGGGGTTCACGGCGAGGTTGCCGTCGTCGCAGTCCCCGCCCACCTCGACGGTCCCGTCGGGCGCCTCGCAGGAGGCAAGGGCGCTCGCCGGGTCCCCGTAGCCGTCGAGGTCGCCGTCCACGTACCAGGTGGGCGCGTCCACGGCCTCGTCCTCGTCGACCTCGTCGTCGCAGTCGTCGTCCCGGTCGTTGCAGCGCTCCTCGGCGCCCGGGCTCACCTCGGGCTCCCCGTCGTCGCAGTCTCCAGCAGACTCGGCCCAGCCTTCGCTCACCGTACAGCGCAGCGTCGCCTCGCCCTGCCCGTAGCCGTCACCGTCCCCGTCGACGTACATGGCGGTCCCGTCCACCGCCCCGTCCTCGTCGATCTCTCCGTCGCAGTCGTCGTCATCGCCGTCGCAGGTCTCCGAGGCCGCGGGGTTGACCTCGGCGTTGCCGTCGTCACAGTCGCCACCCAGACGGACCCAGCCCTCGACCTCCTCGTCCGAGTCGACGGCGCTGCTGTCGTCGCCGTAGCCGTCACCGTCCGCATCCCGGTACAACCAGCTCGGAAGATCGTCCACGATGCCGTTGCAGTCGTCATCCCGGCCGTTCTCCTCCTCGACCCCCAGCGGTCCGACGGCCGGGTCCCCCTCGTCGCAGTCGAAGTAGCGCGACGCGCCGTCCCCGTCGTCGTCGTCCAGGTCGTAGACCCACACGCCGCTGCCACCGTAGCTGGAGTCGAGCGGCACGCCCCAGGCCAGGTCCATGGTGCCGTCGCCGTCCGGCGGGCTGACGGCGGCCAGGCTGTTGTTCACGCCCCAGCCGGTGTAGTGGCCCACCAGGACCAGGTCCACCTCGGCGCCCGGTCCGTCGGGGCCGCCCAGGAAGAGCGCGACGTAGCCGGTGTCCGCGTCGAAGAAGGTGTCGTCACCCGGCACGTGGATCGCCAGGTCGGCGAAGCCGTCGCCCGTGAAGTCCGCCACCGCCAGGGCCGAGCCCGCGCCGTCGTCTTCGACCGCGCCCTCGAAGGTCCACGAGGCGGACTCCTCGAGCCCGCCGGCCGACCCGCGGTGCAGGCGCACCTGCCCCTCCCCACCGGTGCCCGCACTCCAGCCAGGGCAGCCGACCACCAGGTCCTCGTAGCCGTCCCCGTCCAGATCTCCTGCCCCCAGCCGGCCGCAGCCCGCCGAGGCTCCCCCGCCCGGCAGCGTCAGATCGGCGGCGGCCGACAGCCCGGTGGTGCTGCCTCTGTGGACGGTCACCCGCCCCTCACCGGACAGCGTGGTAGTGGCCTGGGTGGCGCCGATGGCCAGGTCGTCGTAGCCGTCGCCGTCGAAGTCTCCCGACGCGAGGGCGGCGCCGTAGCGGGAGGAGGAGGTACCGCTCAGGCGCAGGTCGTAGGCCGAGGTGACGCCCGCCGCCGACCCGTACCACACATCCGTCCGGTAGCTGCCGCTCTGCCCGACGGCGAAGTCGGGGTAACCGTCCGCGTCGAAGTCGCCGGCGGCGACTGCCGTGCCGGATGTGGCGATGCCCAGGTAGTCGCGTGGCCCACTGGCGCTGCCGTAGTACAGGCGACCGCTGGTGGTGGTCCCGACGACGGCGTCCTGGTAGCCGTCCCCGTCGACGTCCCCCACCGCGCCCGCGCCGGCGGCGCCGCTGCCAGAGCCGATCGAGCTGATGTCCTCCCAGGCGTAGCCGTCGGGGGTGCCCAGGGCCCGCACGGGAGTGTAGACATCGCCGACGATCAGGTCGCCGTACCCGTCACCGTTCAGGTCGCCTCCGTCCGCGACCGACAGGCCCAGCTGGGTGGTGTAGTTGTCCAGGATCCACGAGGCCCGGCTCGGCTCGTCGTCCAGGCCGTCCGGCCCGCCAGGGTAGCCGTAGACGGAGATGGTGGAGTAGAGGTTGTAGCCCCAGAACAGGTCGTCGTACCCATCGGCGTCGACGTCGCCCGCCCCCCCGGGCGAGGCGCCGACAAAGGAGAGGGAGTAGGCCGCGAAGCCGCCGCTGTACAGGTGATACACGTACAGGTACAGGCTCGACTTCACGACCACGTCGCCGGTCCCGTCGCCGTCGAAGTCCGCGCCGGCCAGGACCACCTCGCCGTACTCGGCGTTGCTGGCGCCGCCCTGCACCTCGTCGAGGGCCTCTGTGGAGAGTCCGTCGACCGTCCCGGTGAAGAGCTGGATCCGCCCCTCGTTGCTGTGCCCGTCGTCGTAGCCGCTGCTGCCCACGATGACGTCGTCCAGGCCGTCACCGTCCACGTCACCCACGCCGGCGACCGTCATCCCGGCGTAGGCCCGGGCCTGGTCGCCCACCAAGGTCCAGGCCGGCGTCGTCGACAGGCCCGTCGCATCCCCCCGGTACAGCCAGGCCGCGCCGCCGTCCGTCACCGCGTCGTCGTAGCCCCACGCACCCACCATGACGTCGTCGTAGCCGTCGCCGTCCACATCGCCGACCCCGGCGACGGCGGAGCCCAGCCAGGCGCTGGACTGCCCGCCGGTGACCGTCCACGCGGCGGCGCCCTCCAGCCCCGCGGCCGAGCCCAGGACCAGCAGGGCCCGCCCCTGGTCGGTCCGAGAGCCATCGTAGCGCTCGGCGCCCACCAGCAGGTCGGCGAAGCCGTCTCCGTTCACGTCCCCCGCCGCCGCGACGACCGAGCCCAGGGCCTCGCCGGACTCCGAACCGCTCAGCGACCAGTCCGACGCCGAGGTGGAGGGCCCCGTGGCCGAGCCGTGGAAGACGTGGACGGCGCCCGCGCCCGAGGTGGCCCCGCTGGCGAAGTCGCCGTAGCCGTCTCCGTTCACGTCTCCCAGGAAGGCGATCGTGCTACCCAGCGTTCCGACGCCGGACAGCACGATCGTGTGCGACGGGACCACCGAGGCACCCAAGGCCGAGCCCGGGTAGACGTAGATCCGGCTGCCCGCGCCGAGCAGCACGTCCGGGTAGCCGTCCCCGTTCACGTCGCCGACCGCCGTGTCCGGGCCGATGGCGGTGGTCGTCGCAGCGCTGCCCTGGTACCAGGAGTCCACCACGACCCGCGGTGCGGCGCCGGGGTCGACGGTGAAGGGCGGGAGCGTGGCCAGGCGCGCGGATGCGACGGGCGCGCGCTCGGTGGACGCCAGGCGGGGCTCGGCGCAGGACAGCAGCAGGAGGGCGACCAGGCTCATGCGGACTCCAGGGCGCCCGAAGGGTAGCGCAGACTGGCCGAGTCCGGGCGGTCCCGGCTGTCAAGCGCGCGCGGCGGCCTGCAGCCGGGCCAGCACCTCGGGCGGCGCACGCAGCCGGTAGCGGACGCCCTCGTCCAGGAACTCCTCGGCCTCGACCCGCGCCAGGCTGCGCACCAGGCCCATGGCGGCGCCGCGGCTCCAGGGCACGAACAGCTCGACCTCGGGGTCGGTGGCGGCGAAGTGCTGCACGATGCGGTCATGCAGCGCGGCGACGCGGGCCGGGTCGTGGGCGGCCGTGGTCCAGGCGTCGGGGCGCTCGGCAAGCAGGGCGTCCTCGGCCCCCGGCGGGAGCAGGTCGCACTTGTTGAACAAGAGCACCCGCGGCAGGTCCCCGGCCCCGATCTCGGCGAGGACCTGGACGGTGACGGCCTCCTGGGCCCGCCAGGAGGGATCGCCCGCGTCGACGACGTGCAGCAGCAGGCCCGCCTCGAGCGCGGCGTCCAGGGTGCTGCGGAAGGAGGCGACCAGGCTGTGCGGCAGGTCCTTGATGAAGCCGACCGTGTCGGTCACCAGGATCGAGGGCGAGACGTCGGGAGACAGGCGGCGGACGGTGGTGTCCAGCGTGGCGAAGAGCTGGTCGGCGACGTAGGGCTCGGCCCCGGTCAGGGTCCGCATCAGCGACGACTTGCCGGCGTTGGTGTAGCCCACCAGGGCGACCTGGCGGACCTCCTGGCGGCGCTCCCGCCGCACGCCCGAGGTCTCCTCGATGGCCTTCAGCTCGCGCCGCACCTCGGCGATGCGGTCCCGCACCTTGCGGCGGTCCAGCTCCAGCCCGCTCTCGCCGGCGCCCTTGCCGCCGATGCCGCCGCGCTGGCGCTCCGACGGACCGCCCAGCTCGCGCAGCCGGGGGGCCAGGTACTGCAGGCGGGCCAGCTCCACCTGGAGGCGGGCCTCGCGGCTGCGGGCGCGCTGGCTGAAGATCTCGATGATGACGCCGTTGCGGTCGAGCACCTCGACCCCGGTGGCGCTCTTGAGGTTGCGAAGCTGGCTGGGCGACAGCTCGTGATCGACGACGACCACGTCGGCCCGTCGCTCGCCCGGGGGTGCCCCCGGCTCGGGGGGCAGCTCGTCCGGGTCCTCCTCCTCGCCGCGGTCGGCGCGGGTCCGGGGCGGGCCGCGCTGCACGACGCCGGTGCCGCCGGTCCAGGCCGCCAGCTCGCGCAGGCGCCCTTCGCCCAGCAGGATGGCGGCGCCCGTGCCCGGCCGGCGCTGGGTGACGCGGCCCACCGGGTCCATGCCCAGCGTGTCGCACAGCCGCCCCAGCTCGTCCAGGGAGGCCTCCAGGTCCTGGGGGTCCCGACCGGGGACCAGGATCCCGACCAGCACGGCACGGGGGGGGCTCATCACGACCTCGCAGGGGGGGGCGGCCCTATCTCGCCCACCGGGGCACCGCCCGGCGGGGCGCTCAGCAGCCGGTGGTCAGGGTGCAGGAGGTGTCGTCGGGGACGTTGTCCCGAAAGGTGGTGTCGCCCAGGTCGACCGAGCCGCCGAAGGCGTAGAGCCCCCCGCCGGCCGCCTCCTCCACCTGGCTGCCCAGCGCCTGGTTCTCGGCGACCTCGCACCCGGACAGCGTCGTGGTGGCCTGGTTGAGGTACAGCCCCCCCCCATGGTCGGCCACGTTGGTCCACAGCCCCACCCGGGCCAGGTCCAGCCGGCTGGCCTGTGCCCACACGCCGCCGCCCTGGGACGCCAGGCCGTCCTGCACGGTCGTGTCCTGCACCGAGACCGACTGGCTGGCCTGCACGCGGATCGCGCCGCCACCCCCTTCGGCGGCGTTGCCCTGGAAGATGCAGTCGGACAGCGTGACGTCCTCGCTGTCGACCACCGCCACGCCGCCCCCCTCGCCGGCGGTGTTGCGGGTGAAGACCGAGCCCCGGATCTCGACCTGCTGGCTGGCCAGGACCGCCACCGCGCCGCCCCGATCGGCCTGGTTCTCGGAGAAGACGCAGTCCTCCACCACGACCTGGTCGGAGTACTCGATCAGCAGGCCGCCGCCCTCGTGCGCCTCTCCGTCCGTGAAGGACAGTCCGGTCAGGACCACGTCGCTGACCGCCTGGACGTGCACGGCGGGACCGTCGTCGCCGTCGATCTCGGTCCGCCCCGCGCCCTGCATCCCGATGATGGTGAGCGACCGGTCGATCAGGACCGCGTCGTAGTTGCCCTCGTACACGCAGATGGTCTCGCCCGGGGTGGCGGCGGAGATCGCGTCCTGCAGGACGGGGTACTGGTCGGGCACGATGCGGTCGCCGTCGGGCCCCGTGCAGCTCTCCAGCACGTTGTTGCAGACGATCTCCACCGCGCCGGGGTGGATCGCCGCGTCGTCGTCGTCACAGTCGGTGTCGTCCTCGACGTAGCCCCTCGGCACCTGGCAGGCCTCGGTGGTGCTGTCGGGATCGCCGAAGCCGTCACCGTCGGCGTCCAGGTGGAAGGTGCCGGCGTCGAGCGCGCTGCCCTCGTCGACGGCGCGATCGCAGTCGTTGTCGATCCCGTCACACCACTCGTCGGCGAGGGGGTGGACGGTCTCGTCCGTGTCGTCACAGTCGCCGAGCGCGACGGAGTAGCCGTCGTCGTCGAGGTCGTCGTCCACCACCACCCCCGTGTCCTGGGGAGAGGGGCAGGCGATCAGGAGCAGGGCGAGGAGGGAGGTCATGGGATCCGAGAGAGGTCAGGCGTCCTGCCGGGCCGCGCCGTCCCGCTCGCCGAAGTCCCGGTCCAGGGCGAAGCGCAGGATCGTCTCCAGCACCTCCAGCGGCGGCGGGGGCGGCAGGCCAGGCAGCAGGCGGTCGCGCCAGGTGGTGTCGAAGAGGGGGTTGTGCGCACAGTAGGGCAGGTAGGCGTCGCCGCCGCGGCGGATGCGCCGGCCGCGGGCGGTCTGGAAGAAGGGCCAGAGCAGGGGTCGAACGTAGCGTCGGTACCGGGCCTGGTCGACCACGCGCAGCGGCGGCCCGCCGGTGACGGCCTGCACGCGCGCCATCGTCTCGGCGATCGTCAGCGCGGCGTCGCCCTGGGCAAGGTGGACGCAGCGGCCCAGGCTGGTCGGGTCGCGGTGCAGGGCGACCATCGCCTGGGCCAGCCAGTCCACCGGCACCAGGTCGACCCGGGCGTCCAGGCGGCCGGGCAGGGTGCGCCACCAGCCACGGGCGTAGATCTTGAGCGGCCAGTACAGCACGTTGAAGCTGCGCGTGGCGCCGGTGCGGCTGTCGCCCACCACGATGCTGGGGCGGTGGATGCAGGCGGGCAGCCCCCGCTCCATGGCGGCGCGGACCCGTCCCTCGGCCTGGCACTTGGACCACTCGTAGCTGTTGCGGAAGCCCTGGCCCTGGTCACACTCGGTCTCGAGCACCCGCCCCCTGCGATCGCCGGCGACGTAGCAGGTGCTGACGTGATCGTAGCGGCGCAGGCGCCCCCGCCCCGCCAGCGCCTCGCACAGCGCCAGGACAGAAGCGGTGGCCTCGAGGTTCTGGGCGGCCGCCTTGTCCTCGGGCAGGTCGAAGCGCACGCTGGCGGCACAGTGCAGCACGGCGTCCGCCTGGTCGAGGACCCTCGCCCGGTCGGGGTCGGACAGGCCCAGGCCCGGCGCGGTCGTGTCCCCCGCCACCAGCTCCAGGCGCTCGGTGTCCGGCGCTCCGGACTCGGCCAGCAGGTCCCGCCGCCGCCGGGCCAGGTGGTCGGCGTCCCGGGCGCGGACCAGGGCCAGCACCCGCTGGTCGGGGTCGGCCAGCAGGCGCGGGAGCAGCGCAGCCCCGACGTGGCCGGTGGCCCCCGTCAGCAGCAGGGTGGACACGGGCTACTTCCCCAGCAGGTAGAACAGGCCGATCACGATGAACATCACGCCGGCGCCGCGGTGGATCCACAGCTCGGGCACGAAGCGGGAGACCAGCCCGCCCGCCAGCACGCCCAGGGCGGTGGTCGCGATCAGCGCCAGGCTGGCGCCGACGAAGACCGACCACTTGCTGGTGTTGCCACCGGCCAGGGCCATCGTGGCCAGGTTGGTCTTGTCGCCCAGCTCGGCGATGAAGACCGCGGAGAAGGCGGTGGCGACGAGCTTCCAGTCCATGTCGACCTCGGTTCAGCGCAGGGTGGGGAGCACGTCGGCGACGGCGTCGACGGCGCTGGCGCCCAGCCGCGCGCAGCGGGCCGGGCTCCAGCCGCGCACCGGGTCCGGCGCGTCGGCGTTGTCCTTGAAGGGCATCTCCAGCGTGTAGGCCAGGCAGTCGAAGCGCTGGGCCACCTGGTTGGTGCACATCGTCATCAAGGCCTGGCCCGGCGGGTCGACGGCGTAGCCGTGCACGCGCTGCAGGTCGGGGTTGGCGCGCTGGTACGCGGCGGCGAAGCGATCCTGCAGCGCGGCCAGCCGCGGGGTGAAGCCCGGGATCCCCTCGGCGCCCGACAGGAAGTTGTAGGGCAGCTTCTCGTCGCCGTGCACGTCCAGGCACAGGTCGACGCCCGTGGCGTCCATGGCGTCGCGCACGCACAGGACCTCGGGGCTGCGGGCGGCCGTGGGCTCCTGCCACTCGCGGTTGAGGTTGGCCCCGGCGGCGTTGGTGCGCAGGTGGCCCCGCGTGGCGCCGTCGGGGTTCATGTGCGGCACGACGTGCACGGTGGCGGCGGCCCGCACCTGCCGGGCCAGGGCGTCGTCGGGGTCCAGCAGGCGGCCCAGGAAGCCCTCCATCCAGAAGCTGGCCATGCTCTCGCCGGGGTGCTGGCGGCCGATGATCCACAGCACGCGCGGCCCCTGGCCCACGACCAGGCGGTCGAGGTCGCGGCCGTCCAGGCTGTGGCCGAGCACGTCGTGCCGGGCCAGGCCGCCGGCGACACAGCGCGCGACCAGGTCGTGGTGGCGCTCCAGGCTGTAGGGCGCGAAGTAGGCGAACCAGCAGGCGTCGGCCTGGGCCTGGTGGCGGATCTCGAGCTGGCCGTCCCGGTAGGTGGTGTCGGCGCGCAGCCAGTCCTGGCGGTCGACGCTGACGACGGCCCGCGTGCCCTCCCAGGCGTCGGGGTAGCTGGCCCCCGCCGCGTTCTCCAGGCGCAGCAGCAGCGGCACGCCGCGGGCGCCCTGCACCCGGAAGAAGAACCACTGGTAGTGGGCCGGGTCGGCGTCCGGCCGGATGCGCAGGCGCAGGGTGACGAGGCCGTCGGGGCCCGGCGCCGAGGGCGCCGCGAGCTGCTCGATGTTGCCGGCGTCGAAGGCGGCGGAGACGGTGATGGGCACGAGGCACCTCCTCGCCGCCCCCTATCTGGCCGGCTACCGTGGCACCCCATGCGCCGGACCCTCGCCCTCGCCCTCGCCCCCGCCCTCCTCCTCCTCGCGCCGCTCGCCGGCTGCAGCCTGACGCGGGTCGCGACCTCGACCATCGAGACCCAGGCCCGCACCCAGGGCCTGGAGGAGCGCCGCGTGGCGCTGGGCGGGCGGCAGGTGCGCTACTGGACGGGGGGAGAGGGGCCCCCGCTGCTGCTCATCCACGGCTTCGGCGGCGACGGGCTGCTGACCTGGGCGCGGCAGGTGGGCGAGCTGTCGCGCAGCCACACGCTGATCATCCCCGACCTGCTGTGGTTCGGGCAGAGCTTCGGCCTGGGGGTCGAGCCCTCGATCACCGTCCAGGTGCAGACGATGGTGGACCTGCTCGACCACCTGCGGATCGAGCGGGTCGACGTCGCGGGCATCTCCTACGGCGGCTTCGTCACCCTGCTGCTCCAGCAGCAGCACCCCGAGCGCACCGACCGGGTGATCATCGTGGACAGTCCCGGGCCGGTCTTCGACGCCGCCGACCGCCAGGCGATGCTGGACCGGTTGGGGGTCTCCTCGCCCGAGGAGATGTTCGTGCCGGCCGGGCCGGAGGAGGTGGCGCGCCTCATCGAGATCGTGCGCCCCGGGGGCCCGGCGATCCCGCCCTTCCTGCTGCGGGACATCCAGCGGGCCCACTTCTCGCGCAACCACGAGCAGCACCGCGCCCTGCTCGGCGACCTGGTGGAGATGGAGGCGGCCTTCCCGCCGGGCACCTGGCGGGTGCCGGAGCGGTCCCTGGTCATCTGGGGCAGCGAGGACCCGGTCTTCCCGCTGCAGGAGGGCCAGGAGCTGGCCCAGGCCCTGGGGGCCGAGCTGGTGGTGCTGGAGGGCGCCGCGCACGGCCCCAACTTCCAGCAGCCGCGGGCCTTCAACCGGGCGGTGCTGGACTTCCTGGACGGGCCCGCGGGCGGGCCGGGCGATGGCTGAGGCGCGGACCGCGCCGGCCCGGTTCCTCGCCTGCGTCGACCGGGACCCCGACCGGGTGGCCCTCGTCTTCCCCGCCGACCCGCGGCCGGCCGGGCTGGACCTGCCGCCGGCGGAGGAGGTCGCGCCGGGCTGGCGGGCGCTGCGCCTGCGGCAGGCCGAGGACCACGTCGGCGGCCTGGCCCTGCGGCTGCGCAGCCTGGGCGTCGCGCAGGGCGCGGCCGTCGCGGTCCAGGCCGAGGCCGACCCGGCCTGGGCGCTGCTCGACCTGGCCATCCAGGCCGCGGGCGGCGTCCCGGTCGAGCTGCCCCGCGGCATGCCCGCGGTCGAGGTCGGCCGGCGGCTCTACGACCGCCGCGCCACGCTGCTGGTCGTGCCGGACGCGTCGGCCCTGGACCGCCTGGAAGGGCACCTCGACGACCTGCCGGACCTGCGCCACGCCCTGGCGCTGGCGGGCGGCCCGGGGACGCCGACGCTGGTGCCCGCCCGCCCCGACCCCACCCTGCTGCGCCGCATGGTCGCCGCGCTGGATCCGCAGCCGCCGGGACCGCGCGCGGGGTTCCGGCCCGGCGGGGGCCCGGTGGCCTTCCACTCGCCGCCCGCCCACCTGCGGACCGAGCTGCTGGTGCAGGCGCTGGAGGCGGGGGTCCCCAGCTGGTCCGTGCCCACCGGCGACGAGCTGCCCTGCGCGCTGCGGACCTGCCGCCCCCAGGCGCTGGTCACGTCGCCGGGTGGGCTGGAGCGGCTCCAGGCCCAGGTCGAGGCCCGCGCGGCGGCCGGCGGCCCGATCCCGGCTGCGCGGCTGCGGTGGGCCGTGGGGGTGGGCGCGGCCTGCCGGCGGGGAGAGGCCGCCGGCACGCGCCTGCCGCGTCGCCTGCGCCTCCAGCGCCGGCTGGCCCGCGGCCTCGTCGGCGCGTGGGTGCGGGCCGAGCTGGGCGGCGCCCTGGATCGGGTCGTGGGGGGACCGGGCCTGTCGACAGAGGTCGCCGCGTGGTTCCAGGCCCTGGACATCGCGGTCTGGCCGGCCCCGGACCCCCGGGCGTAGACTGCCCGCCGTGCCCAGCGAAGCCCCTCCCACGATCCCGCCCCCCGCCCTCGCCCGGCCCCGGCGCAAGGTCGCCGAGGCGCGCAAGGCCAAGCACGGCCAGGCGCCCGGGGTGGCCGTCTACGCCGGTACACCGCGGGCCGAGGGCATCCAGCTCACCTGCCTGGACTACGACGCCGAGCGGGTCCGCGAGCTGCATCACCCCTCGCCCGACGAGATCCGCCGCCTGGTCGCCGACCCCACGGTGAGCTGGTTCGACCTCTCGGGCATCCACGACCCGGCCCTGGTGCAGCGGGTCTGCGAGGCGCTGGAGATCCACCCCCTGGCGATGGAGGACGTGCTCAACCCGCACACGCGGCCCAAGATCGACGACTACGGCGACCACCTGCTGGTGGTGCTCAAGTGCGCGACCCGCAACGGCCAGCCCGGCCACTTCGAGCTGGAGCAGGTCAGCCTGGTGCTGGGGCCGCGCTGGGTCGCCTCCTTCCAGGAGCGGCCGGGGGACGGCTGGCACCGGGTCCGCGAGCGGGTCCACCAGGGCCGCGGCCGGATCCGCCACCAGGGCCCCGCCTACCTGCTGCACGCGCTCATGGACGCGGTGGTCGACGACTACTTCGACGTGCTGGACAGCATGGAAGGCGAGATCGAGAGCATCGAGGCCCTGGCGGTGGACGGCGCGGGCGTGGACGTGCCCCGCCGGGCCCACGCGATCCGCGGGCGCCTGTACGCGCTGCGGCGGCTGATCTGGCCGGTGCGCGAGGGGCTGGCGCCCCTGCTGCGGGGCGAGTCGGCGCGCATCGACAAGGACGTGATCCCCTACTACCGCGACCTGGCCGATCACCTCAGCCAGTGCCTGGACCTGATGGACGGCTCCCGCGACCGCCTGCTGGCGCTGGTCGAGCTGCACCTGGCGCTGGCCAGCCACGGCATGAACCAGGTGATGAAGGTGCTGACGGTGATGACCACCATCTTCATGCCGCTGACCTTCATCGCCGGCGTCTACGGCATGAACTTCGAGCACATGCCCGAGCTGGGCTGGCCCTGGGCCTACCCCGCCGTGCTGGGCCTGATGCTCGCGCTGGCCGTCGGCATGGCCTGGTGGTTCCAGCGCAAGCGCTGGCTGTAGCGCCCCACGCTCCGCGCCCCTCTCAGCGCGCCACCGGGTGTTCGCCGCCGCGGGACCGCTCCCGGTCCCGGCCCGCCTCCAGCGCCCAGGCCAGCAGCCCCAGTCCCAGCAGGACCGGGACCAGCAGGCGCAGGGGGCTCTTGCGGCGGACGGCTCGCACGGCGGCATCCTGCCACGGCGAGAATTCTCCGCCCCGGGTGAATCCTCCCGAGCGGGATCTGGAACCCACGGACATCGGCGTCGCTCCCCTCACCTCTCTCCCCGCCGACCTGGAGCTCCCGTGGACCTGGCCAGGCTGCTGCCCAAGAACGAGCACCCCATCGAGCGCGTCGTGCGCGTCCTCCTCGGCGTCGGCCTGCTGTCGCTGCTGGCCGTGGGCCCGGTGCCCGGCTGGGGCCTGGCGGGCCTGATCGGCATCGTGCCCATCTTCACGGGCGCCGTCGGCTCCTGCCCGGCCTACACCCTGTTCGGCTTCTCCACGTGCCCGACGAAGACCAAGACCGAGAGCTGATCCTCGCCATCGCCCAGGGCCGCCCCGAGGCGCTGGACGCGCTGGTGGACCGCCACCAGGCGCGGATCCTGCGCTACCTGCGCGCGCTGACCGCCAGCGAGCAGGCGGCCGAAGACGCGCTGCAGGAGACCTTCGTCGCCGCCTGGCGGGGCGCCGGCGGATACCGGGGCGACGCGCCGGGGCGGGCCTGGCTGCTCGGTCTGGCCCGGCGGCAGGCGGCGCGCACCTGGCGACGGCGCGCGGGCGAGCCCGACCACCCGACCCTCCTCGACGAGCAGAGCGACGTCGAGCTCGGCCTGGCCGCGGGCTGGGGCCAGGCCGAGGGCGTCGATCCCCAGGCCGCCCTGGAGAGCTGGCAGGAGCGGCGCCGCCTGCACGCCGCGCTGGAGCGCCTGTCGGCCGAGGATCGCGAGATCCTGGTCCTGCGGGACCTGGAGCAGCTCTCCGGCGCCGAGGTGGCGGCCCTGCTGGAGCTGAGCCTGCCCGCCCAGAAGAGCCGCCTGCACCGCGCCCGGCTGCGCCTGATGGCCGCCCTGCGCGAGGCCGAACCCGCGGCCGCGAAGGCCGACGACGAGGTGCCCCATGGCTGAGACCCGCCCCGCGCTGCGCCTGGAGGGCGGCCTGTGGTGCGACGAGGTGCTCGCCCGCCTGCCCGACCTGCTGGACGGCACCATCGATCCCACCGAGCTGGCGCGGGTGCGCGCCCACCTGGCCGCCTGTGACGTGTGCACCCGGTTCGGCGGTCGCTACGGGCAGACGGTGCAGCGCGTGCGCGCCGCGCTGGGCGAGGCGCCCGCGGTGGACGGCGGCCTCAGCGAGCGCCTGCGGGACCGGCTGCGCCGCGAGACGTGGAGGGGGTAGCGGCGGGGACGGCTCCGTCCCCGGCGGGTCGACCGCGGCGCGTCTTGCCCGGAGGCCGCCCCGGTCAGAGCCGCCAGGTCACCACCTTGGTGACGGCGTAGTTGAAGACCGCGCTCATCGCCGCGCCCGCGAGCCCCGCGCCCACCGTCGACAGCGAGGCGTCGTAGATGAAGCTGCTCACCGACAGGTTGGCCGCGGTTCCGAGCGAACAGACCAGGTAGAAGCTCAGCAGCCCCCGCCACAGGCGCCAGCCCCGCAGGCGCGCGTCCTGGTAGGTGAAGACGTTGTTGAGGTGGAAGTTCGTGGTCATCGCCGTCAGGGTCGCGGCGAGCTGGGCCGGCACGAAGTCCAGGCCCAGCAGGTCGTGCGCCAGGAGCAGCGTGAGCACGTGGACCCCCACGCCCGACAGGCCGACGGCGCTGAACATCAAGAAGCGCGGGGGCAGCACGCCGCCGGACATGCGGGAGGCCACCAGCGCCAGGAACTGGAGCACGACCAGGCTGTCGAGCTTGCTCTGCCCCGCGTGGCGCCCGCGGAAGCGGAAGGGCAGCTCCACCACCTTCAGCCCTCGCCGGCTGTGCGAGAGGAAGTCCAGCAGGATCTTGAAGCCCTCGACCGAGAGCTTCGGCGCCACCTCCTCGAACAGCGGCCGGCGCACCATGAAGAAGCCGCTCATCGGGTCGCTGATCCGTACACCCAGGAAGACCCGCGCGATCCCCGTGGCCAGGGCGGTGCCCGCGCTGCGGGTCTGGCTGAGGCCGTCGCCGGTCGAGCCGCCCTCTCCCAGGCGCGTGCCCACGGCCAGGTCGGCTCCGGCGTCGATCGCGGCCAGCATCGCGGGCAACAGCGTCTCGTCGTGCTGGAGGTCGCCGTCCATCACCGCGGCCACCGGCGCGTTGCTGGCCAGGATGCCCTCGATGCAGGCGCCGGCCAGCCCGCGGCGCCCGACCCGGTGCAGGCAGCGCACCCGCTCGTCCCGGGCGCCCAGCTCGCGGGCGACCGCGGCCGTGCCGTCGGGGCTGTCGTCGTCGACGAAGATCACCTCCCAGGCGATGCCCTGCAGGGCCCGGTCCAGGGCCTGCACCAGGGGCTCGACGTTGGGCGCCTCGTTGTAGGTGGGAACGACGACGCTGAGGCGGGCGGGAGCGGCGGTCACGCGGGGTCCAGGGCGAGGCGGGGCAGTGTAGCGCCGGAGGAGGCGCGGCCCCTCACGGCGGGAGCGGGGAACCCAGCCGCTCCAGGCCCTGCCGGGCCTCGGCCTGGGTGGGGTCGCGCTCCAGGCAGGTGGTCCAGGCGGCGGCCGCGGCCACCGGGTCCCCGCGCAGCCAGGCCACGGCCCCGAGGTTGCACGGCGCGGAGGCGTCGAAGGGCTGCTGGCGCAGCACCTCCTCGAAGGCCGCCTGGGCGCGTTCCAGGTCGCCGCGCCGCATCGCCGCCACCCCGCAGGTGTTCCAGCCCTCGGGGTAGCCGGGGTGGACGGCGGCCAGGCGCGCGCAGGCCACCTCGGTCTCCGCGGCCCGCCCCTGCTGCAGGCGCAGCACGACCAGGTTGTTGAGCGCCTTGCGGTGGTCGGGATCCAGCGCCAGCGCGCGCAGGAGCCCCTCCTCGGCGCGGGGGTCGCCTTCTTCCATCCGGTGCAGGGCCAGGGAGGCCACGACGTCGGGCGCGTCGGGGAACTCGGCCTCGGCCTGGGCGAGGACGCGGCCCGCCGCCTCGCGGTCGCCCGGCGCGCCGCGCGCCGTGAGGGCGCCGGCCAGGCGCACCCGCAGGTCGGGCAGCGACGGCGTGCTCTCCACGGCGTCGGCCCACAGGCGCACGCTGTCGCGCCAGGCCAGGCTGCGGTGGGCCGCGAAGGGCGCCTGGAGCAGCGCCAGCCCGATGCCCAGGGGCAGGACCAGGCGCCGCGGCAGGGCGCCGGCCAGCGCCAGGCACAGGCCGACGCTGGGCAGGAGCAGGTAGCGGTCCGCCACCAGGTTCTGCAGCGGCAGGAGCTGGCAGACCGGGAGCAGGGCCAGCAGGGTCCACGCGGCGCCCAGGCCGACCGGGCCGCGGCGGAAGGCCAGGACGACCAGGGCCAGCCAGGGCAGGTGGCCCCAGGACAGGTCCAGGCCGGGCGCCGGGTAGCGGAGCGACAGCGAGGGCGACCACAGCAGGGCCTGCACGTAGCGGGCCGTCATGTGGCCCTGGAAGCCCAGCCACTCCAGGGGCGTGGTCGCGTGGCGGGGCGCGAACAGCCCGAGGACCCGGCCGACGTGGCTGGCCAGCACGGTCGCCGCCCCGGCCACGACCAGGGTCGCGGCCACCGTGCGGCGGGGCGCGCCGGCCCGGAGCAGCCACAGCGGGGCGACGACGGCCGTGGACTTGGCCCACATCGCGGCCAGCGTCCAGGGCGCGGCGGACGCCCCTCCCCGCAGCCCTGCCAGGAGCGCCAGGAACAGCAGCGCCGCGGACAGCACGTCCTTGCGGCTGGAGAGCCAGGCCAGGCTCTCGGCGTGCACGGGCATGGTCGCCCAGACCAGCGCGCCGGCCAGGGCGCGATCGCGGTCCCCCACCAGCGCGTGCAGCAGGCGGTACAGCAGCAGCGCAGCCAGCGCGTACCAGGCCAGGTTCTGGGCGTGGTGCCCGCGCAGGTCGTCGCCCCACAGCGCGAAGTCCAGCAGCACCGAGCTGTCGCGCACCGGCAGCAGCTCGGTCCCCAGGGTGAGCCGCGCGCCCGCCGACAGGTCCGTCCAGATGGCGGGCAGCACCGCCGGGTCGCCCGGCCGCAGCATGGGGTTCTCGAGGATCAGCCAGGGATCGTCGTAGTTGACCGCCCCACCGTGGACGGTGGGCGCCCAGGTGACGAGCAGGAGCCCCAGCAGGAGCAGCGGCCGCCACGGGAGGCGGTCCGAGGGTCCAGCAGGACGGGGCGTGGGCGAGGGGGGCATCGGGGCGGCCAGTGTGCCACGCGCCCGATCAGGTCTCTCGCACCAGCGGGAGGAAGCGCCCCGAGGTGGCGTCCCAGGCCAGCACCTCGGCCCGGGCGAGATCGAACCACCAGGCGTGCAGGGCCAGCCGCCCCTCGGCCTCCCGCCGCGCCACCTCGGGGTAGCTGCGCAGGTGGTCGAGCTGCTGGAGCACGTGGGCCTGCGAGAGGCGGTCCACCGGGTCGGGCGCGTCGAGCCGCGGCTCGCGCTCCAGCCGCGCCAGCGACGGGCGGGCCTGGGCCAGCCAGGCGCCCAGGTGGCGGGCGTCCGCGGGCCACTGGCCGGTCGCCAGCGCGCGCATCGCTCCACACGCGGAGTGCCCGCAGACCACGACGTCGCGCACGTCGAGCGCCTGCAGCGCGAACTCCACCCCGGCCCCCACCGAGTCGGCCGACGAGCTGCCGTCCTGGCTGTGCGAGGGGTCCGCGCAGCAGGCGGGCACGATGTTGCCCACGTTGCGCAGCACGAACAGGTCGCCCGGGTCGGTCGAGGCGAAGAGGTTGGGCACCACGCGGCTGTCGGCGCAGGCGACGAACAGGCAGTCGGGCGCCTGCCCCAGGGCGAGGTGGGCGAAGCGCTCCACGTAGCCGGGGCGCACGCGGCGGTGGAAGTCGTGGATGCCAGCGAGGAGCTTCTGCATGAGCGGCGGCTAACGCGGGCCGGACGGCGGGGGCGAGGGACCACTCCGCCGGGATCGCGACGCGGCCACCCCTGCGGTAGCGTGCGGCTCCCCCGGAGCAACCATGACCCGTGCGACCCTGATCCCACTCCTCCTGGTCGCGACCATGGCCGCCTGCGTGGACG
The DNA here is from genome assembly GCA_023150805.1 of Myxococcota bacterium. Lineage (GTDB taxonomy): Bacteria > Myxococcota_A > UBA796 > UBA796 > UBA2385 > UBA2385. Next base: position 17,797 of record JAKLKF010000111.1, read on the forward strand.
CCGGCAAGGGCGACGACGACGATGACGACGACGGCGGCGGCGGGGGCTGGGACCTGGGCGGCGACACCGGTACCGACGGGGACGGGGGCAGCGGCGACGGCGGTGGCGGCGACGGCGGAGGCGGTGGCGGCGACGGCGGTGGCGGCGACGGCGGTGGCGGCGACGGCGGCGGCGACGGCGGTGGCGACGGCGGTGGCGGCGACGGCGGTGGCGACGGTGGCGGTGGTGACGGCGGCTCGGACCCGAGCTGCGACGACCGGGGCGCGCCGGCCGGCACGCTGCCTGTCGAACCCGACTGCGTGGGCGACGGCACCGTGGCGACCGGGGACCTCCACGTGGTCGAGGAGTGGAGCGTCGACAGCTTCGCCACCGAGCCGTCGATGGACGCCGTGATGTCGACCCCCGTGGTCGCCCAGCTCAGCGACGACGACGAGGACGGCGACATCGACCAGGACGACGTGCCCGACGTGGTGGTCGCGACCTACTACTACTACAATGGGCAGATCCGCGCCCTGTCGGGCGCCTCGGGCGAGGAGCTGTGGTCGGTGGAGGGCGACGGCTCCCTCCAGGGCCAGGCCAGCCCGGCCATCGGCGACCTGGACGGAGACGGCGTCGTCGAGGTCGTGGTGGCCCACACCGACGGGCTGTACGTCTACGACAACGAGGGCGGGCTGCTCTGGAGCGACGAGAGCCTGGAAGCGGACATCTACGGTGTCTCGGACCAGCCCTCGATCGGCGACATGGACGGAGACGGCGCCCCCGAGATCGCCGTCGGCCGGGCGATCCGCAGCGCCGACGGCGAGGTCGGGTGCGCGGGCGCCCGCGGCATCGGCGGCCACCCCGAGAACGTCGGGACCACCACGGTGATCGCCGACCTGGAGGGCGACGGCACCGCCGAGCTGATCGCCGGCAACGCCGCCTACGACGAGCGCTGCCGCACCCTGTGGAGCAACGACGAGGAGGACGGCTACGTCGCGGTGGCGGACATGGACCTGGACGGGGTCGGCGACGTGGTGGTCGCCACCTCGGGGGAGGTCCGCCTGCAGGACGCGGCGGGCGAGGTCACCTGGCGGGCGCCGTTCCGCGACGGCACGGACGTGCTGGCGGGCGGACCCCCGTGCATCGCCGACCTGGACACGGACGGCTACCCGGAGATCGGGGTCAACACGGGCGACCAGCTCGTCGTGTGGGATCACCTCGGCGCAGAGCTGTGGGCCCAGCCGATCAGCGACTCGACCTCGGGCAACACCGGCTGCTCCGTCTTCGACTTCGAGGGGGACGGCCAGCCCGAGCTGCTGATCGCGGACTCGACCTCGCTGTGGGTCTTCGCCGGCGCCGACGGCGAGGTCCGCCTGGAGTGGACCCCTCACGACAGCAACACCTGGATGGAGTACCCCACTGTCGCCGACGTGGACGGAGACGGCAGGGCGGAGATCGTGCTCGGCCACAACGACAGCGCCGGCAGCGGCCGGGTGGGCGTCACCGTGCTGGGGGATCGCGACGACGCCTGGATGCCCGCCCGCGAGATCTGGAACCAGTACGCCTACAGCGTCACCAACGTGGGCGACGACGGCAGCATCCCTCGCAGCGCGGAGCGCTGGTGGTTGGAGGAGAACACCTTCCGCGCGGCCAACCTGGCCCTCGGCACCGCCGACCAGGCCAACCTGGTGGCCGCGATCACCGACGTCTGCGAGCTCGAGTGCGACGCCGCGCGGCTGGTGGTCGACGTCCAGTGGGGCAACGTGGGCGCGCTGGACCTCGCCGCCGGGGGCGAGGTGGTGCTGTGGGCCGACTCCGCCGCGGGCAGCACCCGCCTGTGGAGCACCAGCTCGGATCCGGTCGCCGCCGGCGAGCTGCTGGAGGGCCTGTCGATCCCCGTCGAGCTGGACTCCGTGCCCGGGCGGCTCACCGCGCTGCGCCTGTCCGTCGACGACGGGGACGAGGTCGACGAGTGCGACGAGGACGACAACGTCGCCACCTGGGAGGGGCCCTTCTGCGAGTAGGGGCGTTCGGGGGACCGCCGCGGCGCCGTGCTCAGGGACCCGGAGCCTCGTCGCGGCAGCGGTGGCGCGCCGGGGGGGCCGCCACCACGCGGCCCTGGTGCAGGGCCAGCGGCGACTCGGCCCAGATCCGGCGCAGCAGGTCGCAGTAGGGCAGCTCCATCACCGTCAGGTCCCAGGCCAGGCGCTGGCCGAGGTCGCTGAGGGCGAACACGTGGCCGCCGCCGCTGGCCAGGTGGACGACCGCCCCGTGCAGGCGCTCGGTGCGCAGGCGTGCGCCGGTGTCCAGGGCCCACAGGCCGACCGCGCCGTCCGCGGAGCCGGCCGTGAGCGTGCCCCGGGGCCCCGGCGCGATGCGCACCACCGGGACGATCCCGCTGGCGTCCAGGTCGAGCCGCCGCGGGGGCCCACCGGCGGGGTCGGGCCGCAGCAGCTCGAGCGCGCCGTCCGCGAAGCCCAGGGCCAGCGCCTCGCCCACCCGGGCGACGGCGGTCACGTCGACGTCGGTGTCCCAGCGCTCGCGCACCTCGCCACCGGCGCCGAGGGCCTGCACCTGCCCCGGCAGGACCACCAGCAGCCCGTCCCCGTCGACCTCGTGGGCCGCGACCCCGGTCGCGAGGACCCGCGCCGCGCCCGCCTCCGACCAGCGCAGCACCAGCCCTGCCACCCGCCCCACGCACCCGCCCGGCAGCGCCCGCAGGCCGTCCACCCAGCCCACCGGCAGGCGGGCGAGCATCCGGTCGTCCTCGACGTCCCACAGCTCCAGAGCCTGGTCGAAGGTCGCCATGCACAGCAGGCCGGCGGCCTCCGACGCCGCCCTCCCCCGGGTCGCGACGGCCTGCCGCCACGCAGCCGGGGCGGGCTCCAGCGCCGCGCCGTCGGAGGCCCGGCTCCAGCCCAGGTGGGTGTGGACCTCGTCGGCCTCCCCGCGCAGGAGCGCCCCTCTCCACGTCGGCGAGGCCGACGCCACGTCCCACAGGCGCAGGCTGCCGTCCCAGCCCGCCGTGGCGTACAGGCGGCCGTCCGGCGAGAAGGCCACGCTGGAGAGGGGCTGGACGTGGCCCCGCATCGCGCGCTGCTCCCCCGTCTCCGTGTCCAGCAGCACCGCCGACCCGTCGCGGCCCCCCAGGCCCAGCAGCCGGCCTGCCGGGTGCCAGGCCAGGCGCGAGCCTCCCCCCTCGAAGTCGAAGGACCGCAGCAGGGCGCCGGTGTCCAGGTCCCACAGGCGCACCTTGCCCTCGCGCGAGCCCGTGGCCAACGTGCGCCCGTCGGGGTGGAAGGCCGCTCCCCAGACGGGCGCGCCGTGGGCCAGGGTCCGCAGCAGCGCGCCCGTGCTCCGGTCCCACACCCGCGCCGTCCGGTCGAAGCTGCCCGAGACCAGCCGCGCTCCGGCGGCGTCGAACTGCAGGATGATGACCATCTGGTCGTGGCCGACGAGGACCCGCGGGGGCACCTGTCCGCTGCGATCCTGCAGGCGGAGCTGGCCGTCGATGTCACCAGAGGCCAACCAGCGACCATCGGGACTCACCGCCACGCTGCCCGCCTTGCGGCGGTGCCCCCCCCAGGTCTGCCGGACCCGGCCGACGGTGAGGTCCCACTCCCGCACCGACGCGTCGAAGCTCGCGGTGACCACCCCCTCGGTGCCCGGCAACGCGGCGATCGAGCTGACCTCGCCTTCGTGCCCCCGCAGGGTCACCTTCGTGCGCCCGGTGTCGGCGTCCCACGTCCGCGCCGTCCAGTCGTCGCTCCCGGTCGCCAGGTAGCTGCCGTCCGGGCTGAAGACGACCTGGTTCAGGCCCATCGTGTGCCCGCCGGCCTCCCCGGCGAGCCCCAGGGCATCGGAGGCGGGCACGTCCAGCCGCCAGACCCGCAGCATGGCGAACTCGTCCGAGGTGAAGAGCCGCCGTCCGTCGCGGCTGAAGCGCACGTCGAAGACCGGCTTGCGCACGTCGAAGCGATGCAGCAGGGCGCCGGACCCCAGGGAGTGCACCAGCACCCTGCCGTCCGACCCCACCGACGCCACGCTGCCTCCGTCCGGGCTGACGGTCAGCGACTGCACGCGCCCCTCGTGCGCGGCGATCTCGCGCAGGACGGCGCCCTGGTCCATGTCCCAGAGCACCACGCGGCCGTCCCAGCCCCCGCTGACCAGTCGCGCGCCGGGGCCGTCCGCGGACCGGGCCGCCGCCAGGGCCGAGGCGCCGCCGTCGTGCGCCTGTAGGACCCGCGGCGGCGTCTCTCCCGTGAGGTCCCAGCTCCGCAGCGTGCCATCGCGGCTGGCCGACCAGAGCCAGCGACCGCCGGGGTCCACGACCAGCCCCCAGACCGCGTCGGCGTGGCCGACCAGGGTGCCCACCTGCCGGCGCGCCTGCGGGTCCCAGATCTCGATCACCGGGTTCCACCGCCCGACGTAGAGCCGCGCCCCGCCCGGCCCGAAGGCCACGACGTTGACGTCGGCGTCGTCGGGCTTCGGGTCCGGGACGAGGGCCGTGGAGGTCTGGTCGGCGATGTCCCACAGCAACATGGTGCCGCCGGCGTCGGCCGACACGACCGAGCGACCGTCCTGGCTCCACGCCACGTCCGAGACGGTCTCGGTGTGCCCGCGCAGCAGCCGACCCGCCCCCGTGGCGGTGTCGATCAGCAGCAGGGCGCGCATCCCGTCCGCGGCCAGCGTGCGCCCGTCCGGCGACAGGTCCAGGCTGAGACCGGCCCCCAGCCCGGTCCGTCGCCAGGCCAGCGGATCGGTGGAGATCTGCCACCACGCGGCGCGGGCGCCCGGCGAGTCCACCGCCTCCAGCGAGGCCCTCGTCCGGGCCGCCGCCTCCAGGAGCTCCGAGGCCGCGATCGCCGCCTCGGCGCCCGCGAGCTGGGCCGCAGCGCCCTGGACCAGGGCGGCGTCGCGCTGCCGCTGGACCAGCAGCGCCGCCAGCAGAGCGCCGACCGCCACCAGGGCCAGCGCCGCGCCCCCCAGGGCAAGGATCCGGCGCCGCCGCCGGCGGCCCCGCTGCTCGACCCGCCAGCCGGCCCGCAGGAAGACCTGCACCGAGGGCGGGACGTCGGCGGCGCGCTCGGCCTTTCGCCGGGCCTCCCACAGCGCCTCACCGGTCCACACCTCCGCATCGGGCCGGCCGCGTCCCTCCCAGAGCGCCGCCGCCGCCTCCGCCTCGCGGAGGAAGGCCACCTCGGCGCGCCCGGCCTCGATCCAGGCCGCGAGCATGCCCCAGCTCTCCACCAGCGACTCGTGGACCAGCTCGACGGTGGCGCCCGCCTCCTCCCCCTGGGCCGCTCGACCGGCGAGCAGGATCCGCGCCTCGACCAGGGTGTCCAGCGCGGCGGCCGCGTCGGAGGGCAGGCCCGCCAGCAGGTCCCGCCGCTGCACCACCCGGCGCGTCCCCTCGGCCGTCACCAGGCGCAGCAACAGTCCGCGTGTGGCAGCCACCTGCGCGGGTGGCATCGCCTCGACCACGCCGTCGGCGTGGCGCGCCAGCGCGCCGGCGACGCCGCCGATCGCCTGGTAGGCCGCGCGCGTGAGGATGCGCGACCGCGAGTCCCGCAGCCGCCAGAGCTGGGCCCCCGCGAACTGCAGGAGCGGAAGCCCGGCGGGCTGGCCGCCGATCTCCGCGATCATCTCGTCGACCAGGCGCGGATCCTCGTAGCGGTAGCCCCGCCGCTGCACGGGCACGGTCAGGATCTCGCGCAGCTCGGGCTCGGCGGGCGTGTGGATCACGGCCAGTCGCTGGAGCACCCGGCGCGCCTGCTCCGTCTCGGCCATCCGGACGAGGAAGTCGTCCCGCAGCGTGAACACGACGCGAAGGGGCAGCTCGGGGTCGTCGCCCACCGCGCAGAGCGCCCGCGCGAAGGCCCGCCGGGTCCCCTCGTCCTGCACCAGCGTGAACAGCTCCTCGAGCTGGTCGACGAAGAGCAGCACCGAGCCGCCCAGCCGCCGCGCGAGCTGCTGCAGCGCCCATCCCAGGTACTCGGGAGAGGTCTCGATGCGGCGGCGGAGGTCCCCTGGATCCGCGTCCGGGGGCGTCGACGACGGCGGGGGCAGGCTGGCAGAGGAGGCGCCGGCGCGTGCCAGGCGGGCCACCAGGGCATCGATGGGGTCGGCGCCCGGCCGGATCCGCAGGACCGTGACCTGCCCGTGCTCCCGCAGCCGTGGCACCAGCCCCGCGGCGACCAACGAGCTCTTGCCCACGCCCGAGGGTCCCACCACGGCCAGGACGGTCTCCGTGCGCAGCCGCTCGACCAGCGCCGCCACCTCGCTCTCGCGGCCGACGAAGGCCAGGGCGTGGCGATCGTCGAAGGGCAGGAGCCCGCGGAAGGGGGGCTCGTCGTCCGAGGCCGCCGGGTCGCGACCGCCCAGGCTGGCCTGCAGGACGGCCACCAGCTCGTCGGCGCGCGGCCGCTGGGCGGGGTCCCGCTCCAGGCACCGCGCCACCAGGCTGCCGACCTCGTCGGGTACGCCCTGCAGCGGGGGGGGCGCCTGGGTGCCCAGGACCTGGTCGCGCAGCTCCGCCAGGGTGGTGCCCGGGAAGGCCCGTCGCCCGGTCAGCAGCTCGTAGAGCAACAGGCCCCAGGCCCAGGTGTCGGTGGCGGCGGAGACGGGCTCGGCCCGCCATTGCTCCGGCGCCATCGCGCAGGGGGTGCCCGCCACCTGCCCCTGCCGCGACTCGAAGAGCGACCCGGCCGGAGCCGCGGACGCCTCCCAGGCGCGCGGAGAGGGGCGGGCCAGGCCGAAGTCCACCACCCGCACCCGGCCGCCCACCGGGAGGAGGACGTTCTCCGGCTTCAGGTCGCGGTGCACGACGCCGTGGGCGTGCGCCTCCTGCAGCGCGAGGGCGACGGCCAGCGCGATGCGCAGGGCCTCCCGCTGCCCGGGGCGCTCGGTCGCCAGGCGCTCGCGCAGGGTCTGTCCCTCCAGGTACTCCAGCGCCAGGTAGGGGCGGCCGTGGTGCTCGCCCACCTCGTGCAAGGTGACGATGTGGGGGTGGGCGAAGCGAGCGGTCAGGCGGGCCTCGCGCAGGATGCGCCGCCGCAGGTCGGCGTCGGCGCTCACGTCCTCGCGCAGGACCTTGAGCGCGACCTGCCGGCCCAGCCGGGTGTCGCGGGCCAGGTAGACCTCCCCCATGCCGCCGCGACCGATCGCGCGCACCACCTCGAAGTGGTCGACCATGTCGCCGGGACCGAGGGAGGCCCCCGGAGCAGCCGGTTCCACGATGGGGTCAGGGCTGGAGGTGGCCGACCACCGCGGCAGCGGCGGCAGGTCCACGCCGCCCAGGGGCAGGTCGCAGGTCGTGACCGGGTCTCCCACGCCGGAGCGCAGGAGGCGGCGGTCCACCCGGCAGGCCGCGCACTCGGAGAGGTGGGCCAGGACCAGTGGACCGGGGTCCTCCTGCTCCAGCTCGGCGGGGGTCGGGTGTCCCTCGGGTCCCGGCATCAGGGGTCGAGGCTCCCGAAGAGCAGCGAGCTGCCATGGCCCAGCTCGAGCAGCAGCCGCCGCAGCTCGCGATGCAGCTTCCGTCGGCACCGCTGGAGCAGGCCCCGCGCGCCGCTGCGATCGGTCAGCCCCAGGATGGCCGTGATCTGGTCGACATCGACGTTCTCGACGTAGCGAAGGTGGATCGCCTCCTGCTCCACCGGGTCGAGGACCGCGGCCGCCGCCGCCATCAGCACCGCCTCGCGCTCCTGCGCGCGCAGGGCGAGCATCACGCCACCCGCCGGGTCGGAGGGATCGAGCAGGCCATCCTCGGACAGCACGTCCGCGCGCTTCTCGCGGGCCCGCAGGCACAGGTGCCGGGCGATGCCGAAGAGCCACGACCAGAACGTGCCGTCGCCCCGCCAGGTGGGAAGGCGCGCGTAGGCGACCAGGAAGGTGTCCTGCGCCAGCTCCCGGGCCCGCTGGGGTTCCCCCGTCATGCGCAGGCACAGGCGGGCCACGCGATCCTGGTGCGCGGCGAAGAGGCGCTCGGCGCGCTCCCGCGCCAGCTCGCGCTCTTCCGGGGTGGCCTCGTCCCGCGCCGCCCGGTCGAAGTACGCGCGGAGCTCGGCGATGTCGCCCATCTCGTCCGAGGGGGCTTTCATGGAACGCAGCGTACCAACCGAGCGCTTCGCAGATGAAGCGGACCCGCCTGCGTCACGGGGACGCACCCCCGAATCTCCTGTGACGAATGGCACCGCCGCCGGACCAGCAGGACGGGAGGGCCGCTCGCCCAAGGTCGGACGACCGGCCCCCCCACCCTGGCCCCCCTCCACGGAGACGCCCTCATGATCCGCAGCCACTCCCTCTTCGCGGTCCTGGCCTGCATCGGCCTGCTCACCACCGTCGCCTGTGGCGACAAGGACGACGACGACAGCGGCGATGGCGGTACCGGCGACGGGGGCACCGGCGACGGGGGCACCGGCGACGGGGGCACCGGCGACGGGGGCACCGGCGACGGGGGCAC
>JAKLKF010000112.1 GCA_023150805.1 Myxococcota bacterium
CGGGCCAGCGCCGCCGCCGCCCGGCCCCGGGCCCGCAGCCGGTCGCCGCCCGCGGCGTGGTCCGCCAGCACCGCGTCGAGCACCTCCTCCACCGGGCCGGTCCAGGCCGCCTCGCCCAGCGCCTCCGCGACCGCGCCGCCCTCGGCCGCCAGCACCGGCAGGCCCGCGGCCAGGTAGTCGGCGTGGCGGAAGCCCAGGGCCACCTCCCGCTCGGGGTTGGGCGCCATCCAGTCCAGCGCCGCCGTCGCCCCGGCGAAGGCGGCCAGCAGCTCCTCCCAGGGCAGGGTCCCCGCCTTCTCCAGGCGGGGGTGCGCGGGCAGCCCCTCGGCCGCGCCGAACCAGCGCACCCGGCCCGCGCCGTGGGCGTCCAGCCGCGCCAGCACCCGCGCCAGGGCCTCGGCGGGATCGGCCCAGGGCCACGCGCCCCCGCCGCCCACGAAGACCGGCTCCTTCGGCCAGCGTCGCCGCGGCCCGGCCGCGCTGGCGATGGGCACCAGCAGCGTCGGGTCGCGGCGCACGTCCACCCCCGCCAGCGACAGCACGCCCAGCCAGGTCCACCGCTGCCGTGGGCTGCTCACCAGGAAGGCGTCGCCGGCGGCCAGCGCCCGCAGCACCTGGGGGCCCACCTGGGCCATCGCGCCCTCGAAGGGCGCCTCCAGCAGCCGCGGCGCGTAGAGGTCCACCACCAGGGGCAGCCCCAGGCTGGCCAGGGCCGGCGCGTCCTCGAGCTGCACGCAGACCAGCGCGTCGGGCTGCCGCGACCGGGCCTTGCGCACCAGGTCCGCCGGCGAGGCGAAGCCGCCGTCCACGTCCTGGTCCCGGGCCAGCCAGTGGACCTCCAGGCCCGCGGCCTGCAGTCCGCGCCCCAGGTGCCAGGCCCGGATGGCGCCGCCGGTCGCCGGCTGGCCCGGGGAGGGGAGGCGGCCGTGGTGGACGATCAGGATCCGCATGGGGGCGCAGGGTAGCAGGAGGAGGGGCCCGCTTCGCGCCCGCCCGCCCTCCGCCGGGCCATCGGGGTAGCTTGCCGCCCGATGAGGCCTCCCCGCCGTACCCGCCGCGAGCTGCTCCGCGACAGCCGGATGTACCTGTCGCGCGAGCTGAACCGCAGCCTGGCGCCGCCGGACCGGGTGAGCGTGAACCTGACGCTGCGCTGCAACCTGTCCTGCACGATGTGCACGACCTGCTACGACAGCCCCGAGCTGTCGACCGACGAGGTCAAGGGCATCATCGACCAGACCAGCGCCTGGGGGGTCGAGGTCTTCAACCCGCTGGGCGGCGAGCCCTTCATGCGGGCCGACATCGAGGAGCTGCTGGCCTACGCGGTGCGCCGGGGCTTCTACGTCACGGTCACCACCAACGGCACGCTCATCACCGAGAAGCGCGCCCAGGCCATCGCCGCCATCCCGGCCGACCGGCTGCACCTCAACATCAGCCTGGACGGCGACGAGGAGGCCAACGACGCCATCCGCGGGGCCGGCATGTGGCGGCGGGCCATGCAGGGCTACCAGCGGGTGCGGCAGGCCGACGCCCGGGCGGGCAACAGCCGCCGGAAGATCCTGGCCAACACCATCCTGCACGCGGGCAACGTCGACCGGTTTCTAGCGGTGCTAGGCGAGCAGGCGGCGCTGGGCTTCGACGGGGTCCAGGTGCTCAACCTGTTCCGCGCCGGGCCCGACGTGCCCCCGGAGAGTCGCGGCCTGTGGTTCGGCCCCACGCACCTGCCCAAGCTAGCGGTGCTAGCCGAGACGCTGGCCCGTCGCGCCGAGACCCAGGGACCGGCCGGCTACCGCATCCAGAACGACCCCGCCGACCTGCGCAAGATCCCCGCCTGGTACCGCGACGAGCTCAAGCCGCTGTCCGCGCCCTGCTGGGCCGGCTGGAAGGAGCTGTACATCAACGCCGACGGCGCCGCGATCATGTGCGACGGCAAGCTGGACTTCCTGGCCGGCAGCTTCGGCAACGTGCGGGAGCAGACGCTGCGCCAGCTCTGGCACAGCCCGGCCCTGCGCCAGCGGCGGCAGGTGGTCAAGCAGTGCACCACGCCCTGCATCCAGGACTGCTACCTGCGCACCCGCAGCGACTCGGCCGCGGAGCTGGTGGGTGACGCGGCGGCCATGGCGGCCCGGGCGCTCCGGGAGCGCGCGGCGACCCTGTCGCGCCGGGTCGAGGACCAGCCGGGCACCGTCCTGCGGCTGGAGCTGTCCGACGTGGTCGAGGCCACCGCGCCCGGCTGCACCACCCCCCTGCACCGCTGGCAGGCGCTGACCCAGCACGCCCCGCTGCCCCCCTCGGCACAGACCTGGGCCGAGCTGCGGGACAAGGGCTACCTGGACTTCGGCCGCGGCTTCATGGGCTTCGAGGTCGTGCGCGCGGTCTGCGACGACCTGCGGGCCGCGCGGCTGCGCTTCGAGGTGCTGGAGCTGCGCTGGCGAGGCGAGCCCTTGCTGCACCCCGAGGTCGAGCCCATCCTGCGCTACCTGCTGGAGGCCATCGCCCGGGGCGAGGTGGCCCGCCGCCTGCGGGTGGAGACCAGCGGCCGCTTCCTGACCGAGAAGCTGGCCGGCCTGCCGGTGCACGAGTGGGTGCTGGACCTGGACCGGGGCGGCGGCGAGGGGCTCGCGCTGCTGGGCGCGGCGCCCCGGGTCCTGCTCGCCTTCCGCGCGACCGAGCAGACCGACCCCGACGCCCTGCGCGCCCGCTTCCCCGGCTTCTCCCTGGCCGCCGGCCGCGCTCCGGTCCAGGGCTCCCGGGTGCTGTGGGCTCGCCGCACCGACCACGACCACTACCAGGACAACGCCCGCGCCCGCGCCGCCCTGGCCGCCGTCGCCCAGGCCTGGGGCGTGCCCGCGGAGCTGGGCGAGGAGGACCGCCCACGGCGCTGCCCGGCCCCGGCCCACACCCCCGTCGTCTCCTGGGACGGCAAGGTCACCCTCTGCACCCGGGACGTGACCCTGCAGAACCGCGTGGGAGAGGTCACCAGCGGCCGGCTGAGCGAGCTGTGGCGCGGTGCCACCTGGCAGGCCGACCGCCAGGCCTGCGGCCACGGCGCGGGGGTGCCCGACCGCGCCTTCTGCCGGGACTGCGGCCAGGCCTGGAGCCCGAACATCGGGGGCTGAGCCAGTGGGGCGACCGCCGCCAGTGGCGCCCGGCCCCCGGGGCGGGCCTCAGTCCGCCAGCCGCCCTGCGCCCGCCAGGCGCTCGACGTAGAGGACCCAGGTCTGCGGGGGATAGGCCAGGCGCCACGGCGCCGCTGCCCCGCTGCGGTCGACCTCCTCGATCACGCTGGACGAGCCCCAGCTCACCAGGACGTGGTCGTCGGGCAGGGGCTGGGCGTTGCCGACGTAGTAGACGCCGTTGCAGGCGGAGCCATCGTAGGACCAGGAGATGTCGGGGCTGGTGTCGGCGGGCGCGCCGGCCAGCTCCAGCACCTGCGCGCACTGCCCCATGTTGTAGTCGCGCTGGTTGAAGACCATCAGCCCCTGGTCGGTGGGCCAGACGCTGTGCGGGAAGTCCAGCACGTCGCCCACCCCGACCGGCGACTGCAGCGCCCACAGCACCTCGCCGCTGGTGCGCTGGATGCCCGTCGCGACGTTGATGTTGCGCAGGGTCAGGTGGATCTCGTCGGTCTCGGCGCTGTAGCGCAGGAAGTTGGCGTGGGACCAGTCCCAGGCGTACTCGTCCGACATCAGGTGCATGGGGTCGGAGATGCTGGCTTCGTAGTGATCCCACACGTTCCAGACGACCCGCTCCTCTCCGGTGCGGCGGATCTCCACGATCTCGTCGCCCGCCAGGTTGCGCTCCTCGTCTCCGAACTGGACGATCCGGTAGCTGTTGCGCAGGACCAGGAAGGTGTCGTCGTCCACCAGGGCGAAGTCGTGGTGGCCATAGGGGACGGACAGGCGCCACTGCTCGACGCCGTCGTAGTCCACCCGCACCAGGTCGGTGCCCGTCACGCCCGGCCACCGGTCCATCATGATGATGCCGCGGCCGTCCAGGGTGGGGTGGGCGCGCTGGGTGTCCAGGGTCGATCCGCCCCACGCCCAGACCAGGCGCCCGGCGCGGTCCAGGAGGGTCGTCCAGCGCTCGGGTCCCGAGGCGACGGGCACCAGGGTGAGGCCGCCGAAGTGCGCCGGGTCGGAGTCCCGCTCGACCACGGGCCGCGGCACCGAGGCGGGCAGGCTGCCGGTGGTGTAGGTCGCGGTCTCGGAGGTCCCCGGGGTGTCGTCCTGGTAGGCGTAGACCCGGAAGCTGGTGTCGGTCAGCTCGGGCACGCCGACCAGCCAGGCCTCGTGCTCGGTGGCGGGACCGTCGGCGCCCCGCACCCAGCGCGGCGCGTCGTCGCCGTACCAGAACTCCACGGCGCCCGTGGTCGGCTGGTCGGTGCGCCAGGACACGCGCGCCACCGTGGGCATGAGCGGCGCCAGCTCGACCTGCACGTCCAGCACCTCGGGCGCGTCGCCCGTCCGCCCGGTGTCGTCGCCCGGGTCCTTGTCGTGCCCACAGGCCGCCAGGGCCAGGGCGAAGGTGAGCGGGAGGAGTCCTGGTTCGGCGCGGCGCGGCATGCTCACCTCGGCGCCCCCACGGTAGCGGCCTTCCCGGCCGGCCGCGCCGGGCGGAGCGCGTTCCGTCGCAGGCTTGACAGGCCTCGCACAGGACGGTGCGACCGGGCCCCCCGGGACCCCGGCTCAGGCCAGCAGCTCCCCGGGCGCGTAGTGCTCCCAGTACTGCCACTGCCCGGGCGCGCGGTGCAGCATCGCGTCGTACAGGCCGACGAACTGCGCCTGCGGGTCGGCGCCGTCCAGCGGCAGGACCTCGATGTGGCTGCGCGCCTGGCGGCTGTCGGTGAACAGCGCGCACAGCGGCACGCCGGTCTCTCTCGCCAGCGTGAAGGCGTAGGTGGGCCAGCGCACCGGGCGGCCCAGCAGGGGCAGGATCCGCGGCGGGCCAGGGGTGAGGTGCAGCGAGGTGAAGCCGTCGGGCACGGCCAGCAGCACGCCGCCCTGGTCCAGGATCCGGCGGGCGCCCTGCTGCCCCTCCTCGCCGACCGCGTGCAGGTAGCGCACGGCCGTGATGCGCTGCTCCAGCGCGCGCCGGCGGGCCTGGCTCCCCCCGCGGCCTTCTCCCAGGTCCTGGTCGGGCAGCATGGTCGCGTGGATGGTCAGCGGCACGCCGTGCAGGCCCAGGGCCACGCCGGGGATCCCGTGCACGCCGAAGTGGGCCTGGACGACGATCGCCGGCCCGGAGCGCAGCCGCTCGGCGCCGGTCACCACCGCGACCCGGTCCAGCGCCTGCCGGGTCATGCCCGGCAGCGCGTGGCGCTCCACCGCGGTCCGGGCCTTGCGGGCCGCGTCCTCGCGCAGCGCCGCCCGGATGAAGGCCTCGTCGGCGTCGGGGAAGCCCAGGCGCAGGCCCCGCTCGACGGCGGCCGAGCGGCGCAGCGGCCCGGCCAGGGCCCCGACCCGGGGGGCCAGGCGGAAGGTGGCGACCGGACCCAGCGCCCGCAGCGCCGGCCCGGCCAGGTCCCAGTAGAGGCGGTGCAGCACGGGGCTCCTCGGGGGGGGGCGGGGAGGGGGGACCTACCCCGACGGCAATGGACCGGCTCCGCCCGGAACGCAAGGGGCTATCGTGCGGGCATGGTCCCCCCCTCGCTCACCCTGCTGTGGCTCACCCTCGCCTGCGCGCCCCAGGAGCGGCCCTCCACCGACACGGGGCCGCCGGGGGACGCGGTCGCCACGCTGGACAGCGACGGGGACGGGGTCGGGGATCTGCACGAGGGTGCTGGAGACGGAGGCGGGCGGGACACCGACGGCGACGGGCAGCCCGACCACCAGGACCTGGACAGCGACGGCGACGGGCTGCCCGACGCGGTCGAGGCCGGCGACGACCTGCTGGAGACCCTGCCCTTCGACACGGACCGGGACGGCGTGCCCGACCTGCGCGACCTGGACAGCGACGGCGACTGCACCGCCGACGCCGACCAGGCGCTGGACTTCGACGGCGACGGCCTGCTGGACGCGCACGACCTGGACGACGACGGCGACGGGCTCTCGGACCTGGACGAGCAGCCGGGCTGCGCGCCGGTGGACGGCGACGGCGACGGCAGCCCCGACCACCAGGACCTGGACAGCGACGGCGACGGCATCCCGGACCAGGATGAGGCCGACCCGGACGGCGGCCCCCGGGACAGCGACGGCGACGGCCTGGCCGACCACCGGGACGGCGACAGCGACGGGGACGGGCTGCCCGACGACGAGGAGGGGGGTGCGGACAGCGACGGCGACGGTTGGAGCGACGCGCAGGACCCCGACAGCGACGGAGACGGCCTCCTGGACGAGGAGGAGGTCCTGCTGGGCACCGACCGCCTGCTGCGGGACAGCGACGGCGACGGCTTCACCGACCTGGCCGAGGGGCTGGTCGACGCCGACCCGCTGGACCCCTCGTCCCCGGCCAGCGCCGACGTGGTCCAGGTCGAGCTGCCCGCCCGCACCGAGCGGGAGTGGGCGCTGGACTACACCCTGGACCTGCGGCGGCCCGACCTGGTCCTGCTGCTGGACACCACCACCTCGATGTCGGCCGTCATCCCGCCGGCCATCGGCGACCTGCTGGCCATCGCCGAGGCCTTCGCCGCCGAAGCCGTCGAGGCCCACGTCGGCGTCGCCGAGTTCCAGGAGTACGGCACCATGCCCTTCTCCACCGGCAACGACGTGCCCTTCCGGGTGGTCCAGCAGCTCACCGGCGACCTGCCCGCCGCCAAGCGGGCGCTGTCGGGCCTGGACATCCACTGGGGCGGCAACGTCGACTGGCCCGAGACCAGCATGGAGGCCCTGTACCAGGCGCTGACCGGCCACGGCTACGACCTGGACTGCGACACGGTCTACGACGGCGCGGTCGACGTGCAGCCCTTCCTGGCCGAGGCCGGCGACCTGTTCGGCGGCCTGGGCGGCCAGGCCTACGACCCCACCGACAGCTCGACCGGCCTGCTGGGCGGCATGGGCTTCCGCGAGGCCAGCCAGCCCATCCTGCTGCTGGTCACCGACGCCGACATGCGGGACCCCGAGGCCGGCTACCCGGTACCCGGCGGCTGCCCCGGAGAGGCGGGCGCCAGCGACGTGATCGCCGCCGCGCTGGACCTGCAGGCCACGCTCGTCGGCCTGGACACCGCGGGGCTGGCCACCGAGCAGATGACCGCCCTGGCCCACGCCACCGGCTCGCTCTACGACGCCGGCGGCGGCGCGCTGCAGCCCCTGGTCTTCGACTACACCGCCGGCGACGCCGACCAGGTGGCCCTGCTCACCGAGGTCGTCGACGAGATCGGCCGCCGCATCGACGTCGACGAGCTGGCGCTGGTCGCCACCGACGATCCCCAGGACTTCGTCGTCCAGGCCGGCCCCGTCTACACCGACGTGGCCAGCCGGTACGCGCACGGCGACGTGCTGTCCTTCCAGCTCACGCTGCGGGGCACCGTGCCGCCGGGCGACAGCGACGCCGCGTACCTGGTCACCCTGGAGGTCCAGGGCGACGGCGCGCCGGTGCGGGAGATCTCGCTGTTGGTGGTCGTGCCCTGGGGCTGAGGAGAGAGGCCAGGTCCATGCAGTGTCTCGCCTGCCACGAGCCCCACCCCGCCGGGCGACGCCCCGACGCCGCCATCGCCGTCTTCGTGGCCGGCGACGAGGTCATCTTCAGCTACTGGCGCTGTGCGGCCTGCGGTGCGTTCTCGGTCGAGGCCTGGCACGACCGCTTCCTGGGCGACGCCGACGCGCACTGGATCGGGCCGGTCTCCGCCGAGGTGGGCGAGCGCTGCCTGGCGCTGGTCGCCGCCTGCCCCTCGCCCCAGGACAAGCTCTGCGGCTGCCCCTCGCACCGGGCCCTGTACACCGGGCTGCCAGGCTGAGCAGGGCGCCCTGCGGTGGTCTGTGGTTCAGGTCCCTGCGCCGCAGGCCCCCACGCTGCACGCCTCGGCGCGCCAGGGCCCCAGCGCCGTCCAGGTGCTGGGCCTCGTCGGCTGCGGCCTGGTGGCGCTGCTGGGCGGCCTGGTGATCGCCGCCTGCGTCACCGGCATCGTCGCGATCGTACGGGCGATCCGGCGCGGGCCGGAGGGGCCGGCGCGGGAGGAGGAGGTGGGGGAGTCGTGAGCGGGTGGGCCTGCACCGAGGTCATCGCTCTCCCAGCTCGTAGCCGATGGAGAGGGCCCGTTGGAGGTCGTCGACACAGCGGCGGAGGGACGGGCAGGCCTTGCCTGCACGATAGAGGTCCATCTCGGGGACCAGCTCCGCCGAGATGTCCATCGGGTCGCTCAGGACCACGTGGCCGGCGCTCTCCAGGGCCTCTCGCAGCCACCTCTTGAACCGGGTCTTGCCCGGGGCGGGCAGCGGCGGCAGCGTAGCGCCCAGGACGCTGGACATCGCGGCGGGGTCCGCTGCACACCATGCTTCGACATGGGGGTCCGGTGCTGCCAGCGCCACGGCGGCGTACCGGAGCTCCGGGGCCGCGGCAGCCAGCTCGGCATGACGGAGCGCCCAGCCGTCGCCGTTGGCGTCCACCATCGCGAAGAGGACGTCTCCGTGGTCCTGGTGGACCCGGGTGTCCCACCGCAACCACGCCTTGAGCTCGCTGACCGCGCGGCCATGTCCACCCCGGGCGTTGCGGGCCCAAACCACGGGCGAGGGCCTGCCGGCGTCCGCGGCGAGCCTGGCCACCAGGGCCCTGGCGAAGGCCTCGTGGCCTGCGTCCTCGCAGAACAGGTCGACGATGACGCGCCTACCCATCGAGCCAGCCCCGCTCCTGCATCGCCTGGATGACGGCGGCGTCCTCCGCGCTCGTCAAGGCGCCGGCAACCTCTTGCTCCGCGAACAGGTCGCCGAGGGACTCGAAGGTCGCGACCCGGGTCCCGTCCGGTCCACCTGAGCAGGTCACCAGGCGTATGTCCGTGGGGGGGATCTCTTCCGCTCGCACCATGCGGAGGAGCTGCGCCACCACCAGGGGGGAGTGCGTCGTGACGACCACCTGGCGTCGACGTGCGGCGCTCACCAGGATGCGGGTGACCGCTTCGATGCGGCGCGGATGCACCCCGTTCTCGGGCTCCTCGAAGGCGACCAGGCCGGTGTGATATGGGTTGACCGCCATGGCGCAGAGGGCGAGCACGCGGAGCGTGCCCTCCGAGACGACGCGCGCAGTCATCCACGCGCCGTCCTGCTTGATCTGGAGGTCGATCTCCCCACGCGACGGGACCAGCTGGGTGCGGACGTCCTCGATGGAGGGGACGACCGCCCGCAGCGCGCGGACGATGGCGGCGAAGGCCCGCTCGTGGGTGGGTGTGGACGCGAGCCGGTGGAGGAAGGGGACCAGGAACTCGCCACGCTCGCCGATGTCGTCGACCTCTCGCGGCGGCTGCGCGCGCCGCATGGCGTCGCGAGGGTCGAGGTACAGCACCCGCCAGGTGGACATCTCCCTTCGGAGCGCGTCGACCGCCGGATAGCGCGTGGCGCCGGCGTACTGGCGGTTGGAGACCAGCGTGTGGTTGATTCCCACCGGCTCATAGTGAGGATGGCTCTGCTTGTCCTTCCGCCGGACCCGGAGCTGGCTCCGCCCCGCGTCGTCGACCCGCTCGATGACGGGGTTGCCCAGGGGACGACCTCTCTTGTCGAGCTTGGAGAGGTGCTCGCTGAGGAGCTGGAGCTCGCCGGTCCTGGGCCGGATCCCGATCCCGACGCCATACTCCAGCTCGGCGGACCCCTCGGACCCCACCCGTGCGACGAGCTCCATGCTCGCCACGTCGCCCTCCAGCAGGTGCTCGACACCGCCGGTCGCCAGCGTGAAGGCTTCGGCCGGATAGCCGCGGATCCCTTCGTCGAAGGCGTCGGCCAGCGTGTTCTCGCAGACGAGGCGCGAGAGCAGGACGATGGACTCCAGCAGGTTGCTCTTGCCTGCCGCATTGGGGCCGAAGACGACCACCAGGCGCGCGAGGTCCACCTCGACGTCCCGGAGGGACTTGAAACCGCGGACATGCAGGTGTGTGAGCATGGGTCAGCCTACCTCAACACGTCCGGCCCAGCCTTCCCACCCGGCCCCGCCCTCGCACCCCGGCCGCCCGTCCCCGCTCAGCCCAGCGTCGGGTAGTCCGTGTAGCCCTTCTCGCCCGGCGTGTAGAAGGTCCCGTAGTCGACGGGGTTCAGGTCGACGCCCTCGCGCAGGCGGGCGACCAGGTCGGGGTTGGCCAGGTAGGGGCGGCCGAAGGCGACCAGGTGGCCCAGGCCGTCGGCCAGGTCCTGGTCGGCGCGGGCGCGGTCGTAGCCGCCGGACAGGATCAGCGTGCCGCCGAAGGCGTCGCGCAGGCGGGCCTTGAGCGCGCTGGACACCGGCGGGGCGCCCATGCTGCTGTGGTCGACCAGGTGCAGGAAGGCCAGGCGCAGCCGGCCCAGCTCGCCGCAGAGCCAGGCGTAGTCCTGCTCGAAGCCCTCCCACGGCACGATGCTGTTGAAGGCGCCGTTGGGGGACAGGCGGATGCCGACCCGGTCGGCGCCGATGGCGTCCGCGCAGCGGCGGGCGACCTCCAGCGCGAAGCGGCCGCGGCCCTGGATGTCGCCGCCCCAGGCGTCGGTGCGCTGGTTGGCGACGGGGGCCAGGAACTGGTCGATCAGGTAGCCGTTGGCGCCGTGCAGCTCGACCATGTCGAAGCCGGCGGCCATGGCGTTGCGGCAGGCGGTGACGTAGCCCTCGATGGTCTGCTCGATCTCGGCCGCGGTCATCTCGGCGGCGACCGGGTAGGGCTGCGGGCCCTGCTGGTCGGTGTACATCTCGCCGGCGACCCGGGTGGCGCTGGGGCCCAGGATCCGGGCGCCGGCGGGCAGGTTCAGCGGGTGGCCGACACGGCCGGTGTGCATGAGCTGCACCGCGATGCGGCCGCCCCGGGCGTGCACCGCGTCGGTGACGACCTTCCAGGCGGCGACCTGCTCCTGGCTCCACAGGCCGGGGATGCGGGCGTAGCCGCAGCCGTTGCCGTCCGGCGCCGTGCCCTCGGTGATGAGCAGGCCGCCGTCGGCGCGGGCGGCGTAGTACTCGGCCATCAGCGGCGTGGGCACGTGGTCGGCGCTGGCCCGGCACCGGGTCATGGGGGCCATGACGATCCGGTTGGGCAGGGTCAGGGGGCCGAGGGTGAAGGGCGTGAAGAGGGGGCTCTGCATGGCACCGTCCGGGTGAGAGGTGCGGCAGGAGTAGACCCGGACCCCGGGCCGGCCAAGGGTGCGCCGGCGCACCGGCGGGTTGCGTGGGTGGGGCCTGGCCGACGAACCGGTGGGCTCAGGTCCACATCACGACGAGGCCATAGGGCTCGAAGGCCCGGTCGTGGGTCACCAGGACCAGGCCCGTCGATGCCTGGACCGCGAGCAGGCGGTCGAAGGGGTCCCGGTGATGCCAGGGCAGGCGGCCTACCGCCAGCGCATGTTCGGGTTGCACGGCCAGCCAGTCGATTCCCGTGCGCAGGCAGGCCTCGGGCAGCCAGGCGTCGGCCGGCCCCGGCAGGACCAGCTTGCCCAGGGACTGCTTGATGGCGATCTCCCAGGCGCTCGCGGCGCTGGCCAGCAGCTCGTGGGCCGGGTCGCGCAGGGCCTGCGCCACCCTGGGGTCCAGGCGGCCGGGGTCCAGCAGGGCCCAGAGCAGGACATGCGTGTCGAGCAGCAGCCTCACCCGTCCTGCCCCTCGAAGGCGGCCTGGAGGTCCGCGGGCAACTCGTCGAAGTCCGGGGCGATGGCGAAGGGTTGCCCCGCATAGAGGCCGAGCACCCGCGGGGTCCGGGCGGCGCGCAGCGGAACCAGGCGGGCGATGGGCTTGCCAGCGCGGGCGATCAGGATCTCCTCGCCGGCCTCCACGCGCTCCAGCAGGGAGGAGAGGTGGGTCTTGGCCTCGTGGACGTTGACCTGGGTCATGGTCCCCTGAACTTAGTCCAGTGGACCAGGAGGCGCACCCCCCTACCGCGGCCCCGGCTGCCCCACGCACCGCAGCACGGGCGAGTAGGCGCGGGTGTCCTCGATGGTCTGCACGGGCGGGATGAGTCTCGATTCCCCGCGCTGGAGAGCGGACAGGGGCGGGGTCCCCTGCATGGACACTCCGACGGAGTGATCCTTGCTCCTCCCACGTCCGGGCCGTCGGCCCGGAAATCGTACTACAGGTTGGTGAGGAAGATGTAGACCTCGCCACGATCACCGATGGCGACGTCTGGCCATCCGTTGCCGTCGGCGTCACCGAGGGCGGCCGCGGTGACGTTCCAGTCGATGCCGTCGAAGTAGCGGATCTGGTCGACCAGCTGCCAGTCTTCGGTCGGATGTGCCGGCGCTCCGTGGAGCAACAGGGCGCCGCGCATCTCCTCGGGAAGGAGCAGGTCTGCGAGCCCATCCCCGTTCATGTCGCCGGGGCCCACCAGGTCTTCGCCCAGGTCGTAGCGGCTGTTGAGGAAGGCGTCCGGTTCCCGGTACTCCAGCGTGCCGTACAGCGGGCCGGTGAACAGAGCGACATATCCTCGGTCAGAGTGGCTGCAGCTGGGCGCATGGGAACCGAGGACAACGTCATCCAGGCCGTCCCCATCCATGTCCCCGGGCCCGAGCACGTCGTAGCCTGCATGGGTCTGCCAGCTGTGGCGGCAGCTATGTGCGTCCGCGTATCCACTGCCGATCACGATCGCGTCGGCATCTGCCAATCCCTGGTCGCCCGACACCGGGCCGCGGATCAGGAATGCGGCACCCGCATCGTCGCCCCCTTCGATGTCCTCCGGAGCGCCGACCAGGATGTCTCCGTACCCGTCGCCGTCGGTGTCGCCCGCGGCGGCTACGGCGAACCCGGCCTGATCTTCCGTGTAACGACCGTACATGCTCGCGTCGGCGTCGGTCACCGAGAGCGTTCCCGCCAGCGGGGTCTGGAACAGGTAGGCCCTTCCGGGACCCTCCCGATTGGGGCCGTACTCGAGTTGACCCGGGTCCCCGATCAGCACCTCGGACAGTCCGTCACCATCCGTGTCGCCGGCATGGGCCACGGCCGCCCCGAGGGCGTTCTCATCCCCGTCGCCCTGCACCGTGGCCACGTGGTCATCGGTGGTGGTGGCGTCCAGCAGGGGGCCCGCCATGAGGAAGACGGCCCCGGTCGAACCGGCCGCGACGGGGCGGAGCGGCGCGCCGACCAGCAGGTCGTCCAGGCCGTCCCCGCTGGCGTCCCCCACCCCGGCGATGGCGTACCCGGTGTAGTCGTCCACCTGGCCGGTGACCGCCACGGCGACGTCGGCCAGGGCCAGCTCGCCGCTGCGCAGAACGGACGCCAGGTACACGGTCGCCGGCTCCCCCTGGTAGAGCCCGACGGCGAGGTCAGGCAGGCCGTCCCCATCCATGTCCCCGGCACCCGCGAGCGTGTACCAGATGCTGGCGTCCATGTGGAGCACCGAGGATGCGTCGTCCGTGAGGGGCCCGAGGCTGCGGGAGCAGTCCTGGTCGACGTCGTCGCCCACCGGGTCCTCGGCGCCGGGGTGGACTTCGGGGTCGCTGTCGTCGCAGTCGGTCGAATCGAGGATGCGGTCCTTCACGGGCTCGCAGCTGGTGATCAAGGACTCCACATCACCGTACCCGTCTTCGTCGACATCGACGTACCAGGCCACGGCATCCGCTGCGTCCGACTCGTCCACCTCGCCATCGCAGTCGTTGTCCACCGCATCGCAGAGCTCAGTGGCGCCGGGGTTGATCAACCAGTTCCGGTCGTTGCAGTCCTCGTCCTCGGGGTACCCGTCACTGTCCACGTCGGTGACCCCGTCGGAGGGGTCGGCTGTGTCGGACGGATGCGTGTCCTCCTCTGTCCCTCCGTCCGTGTTGTCGGGAGCGTCGGACCCCGCATGGTCAGGGCCGGGGTCCAGGCAGGCGCAGAGCAGCAGGGAGATGGACGCGGTCCAGGACATGCCTTCGCTCCGATCCGGGCGTTCATGGTACCTCGCGGTGGTCTGGCTCGTCACCTGCCGGGAAGGGGAGGGCCGCCACGGCGCCCGAAGGTCAAGGACGGGCGAGGTGACCGCGGTGCTCCGAAGGTGTGCGCGACCGGGCCCGCTCTCTTCGCCCGGCCGAGGTGGGCCTCGGCGTCCCACAGAGCCCCCGAGATCTCGAGGGGGCCAAGGGTGCGCTGGCGCACCGGCGGGTTGCGTGGGTGGGTCCTACCGCGGCCCCGGCTGTCCCACGCCCCGCAGCACGGGCGAGTAGGCGCGGGTGTCCTCGATGGTCTGCAGCAGGGCCTTGTTCCGCGGGAAGCGGCGGCGGATCGCCTGCAGCGGGGCCTCGGCCTCGGGGTCCTGGGCGACGGTGCCGGCCTCGACCAGGGCGACCAGCAGGGCGGCGACCTTCAGGAAGGCGCCGCGGGCCTTGGCGTCCAGCACCGCGCCCGCCAGCTCGACCAGGGCGTTGGCCGCGGTGACGCGCCAGGCGGCGGCGTCGGTGAGCCAGGTGGGGTGGGTGCGCACGACCTCGTCCACGAGCTTGGACCAGCCGGGCGGCACCGGGTCGGGCGGGCGGGGGCGCCAGCGCTGGTCGTCGTCGGTGGCGCGCCAGATGCGGGCGAGGAGCAGGCCCTCGTCGAGGTGGGCCTGGTGGCTGCCCAGGCGCAGGAGGAAGGGCAGCACCTGGGTGGCGGGGTGCTCCTTGTCCAGCCACCAGCCGGCGGTGGCGGCGGCCTGCAGGCGGGCCAGCGGCAGCTCGGCGTCGCCCAGCAACAGCTCCATGCGCACCTGCAGGTCGGCGGGCAGGGGGCGCTCGCCGGTGTAGGCCAGCTCCAGCTCCTCGCGCACGAAGGGGGCGGCGTGGGCGCCGGCGGCCTGCCACACCATGCACAGCCCGGCGGTGCACTGGCGCTGGCGCCAGACCTCGCGCCAGGCGCGGTGGGCCTGCTCGGGGCGCTCCAGCCGGGCGGCCAGGCTGCCCTCGACCAGGCGCAGCTCCATGCGGTGGCGAGGGAAGTACAGCAGCCGCGCCCCCTCGGTGGCCGCGCGCAGCGCCTCGGGCAGGCGCCCCTCGGCCTGCAGGGCCTCGATCCAGGCCAGCCAGACGTCCAGCTCGTCGGACTGGGCGGCCAGGGCGCGCAGGCCCTCGGCGCCCAGGTCCAGGCGCAGGGCCTCGCGCTGCAGGCGGCTGCGGGCCTGGCCCTGGCCCCGCCACCGGCCGCTCCAGTCGCCCAGCGCGTGGGCCCAGCGGCCGGCCAGGCCGGGCCAGCCGGGCGGCGGCTGCGGGTCGACGGCCAGCACCTCCTGCAGGCGCAGCTCGGGGGCCAGGTCGAGCCAGGCCAGGAAGGCGGCCTCCAGGGCCTGCACCCGGGCGGCGGGGCGGGCCTCCTCCCAGGCGGCGCGCGCGGCGATGGCGGCGGCGCGCTGGACCTGGGCGGCGTGGGGGATCACCAGGTCGACCTCGGCCCGGACCAGGGCGTCGCGGAGCTGGCCGGCGGCGTCGTGGGCCGAGGACCAGCGGCGGCCCGCCGCCAGGCGGGACAGCTCGGCCAGCCGGGCCTCGATGTTGGCGTGCCAGGCGGCGGCCAGGGGGTCGTGGACCGGCGGCACCGGGCGCTACAGGTGCTGCAGGCCGGGGCCCTGGCCCGCCAGCCAGCCAGCCAGCCGCAGGGCGCCGATCGCGAAGACCTCGCGGCGGGTGGCGACGTGCTTGAGCTCCAGGCGCTCGCCGGGGCCGGCCAGCCAGACCGTGTGCTCTCCCACGGTGTCGCCGGCCCGGATGGCGTGCACGGGGACCTCGTCCCGGCCGATGGCGCGCACCAGGCGCTTCGCGGTGCCGCTCGGCGCGTCCTTCTTGGCCGAGTGGTGGGCCTCGACCACCTCGACCTGCCAGCCGGGCGGGAGCTGGGGCACCAGCCGGGCGACCAGGTCGAGCAGCAGGGGCACGCCGGCCGAGAAGTTGGCGGCGACGGCGACGGGGGCATGGCGCGCATAGGCGGCGAGCGCGTCCAGGGGCAGCTCGCCGGTCGTGCCGACCAGCAGGGCCTGTCCCGTGAGCCGGGGCAGCAGGGCGGCGGTGCCTGCGGGCGAGGTGACGTCGATCACCACGTCGCTGCCGGGTACGGGGCCGTCGCGGAGCACGGGCACCACCAGGCGCCCGGTGAGCTGGGCCTCCTGCACGATGAGGCGCCCCAGGCGGCCGAAGGCGCCGTGGACCGCGAGGGTGGGGACCGGGGCGGTGGCGGCCACGGCTACTCCAGGCCCTCGACCAGGGCCGGGTCGGGGCGGCGGCCGGCGGCCAGGGGCAGGCGCAGCTCGTCGCTGCACAGGCCCATGGCGGCCATGGCGGCCTTTGCCGGCACCGGGTTGCTGTCGGCGAAGAGGAAGCGCACGACGGGCTGCAGGCGGCGCCGGAGCTGCTGGAGGGTGGCGATGTCCCCGGTGGCGGCGGCGTCGCACCAGGCGACCGTCATGCGCGGGGCCAGGTTGCTGACCACGCTGATGACGCCGTGGGCGCCCATCGCGACCAGGGGGGCGAAGGTGAAGTCGTCGCCCGAGAGCACGGTGACCGCGTGGCCGGCGGCGGCCTGGGCCTCGAGCGCCTCGACCAGGTCGATGCCGTAGCTCACGTCCCCCGTCGCCTCCTTGCAGGCGACGACGCCGGGCACGGCGCACAGCTCGGCGAGCTGGCCCACGGGCAGGCGCTGACCGGTGCGGCCGGGCACGTGGTACAGCACCAGCGGCAGGCCCTCGGCGGCGGCGCGCTCGACGTGGGCCAGCAGGCCGCGGGGGTTGGGCTTGTTGTAGTAGGGGAAGACCAGCAGGCCGGCGTCGACGCCCAGCTTGCGGGCGCGGCGCACGGCGTCGATGGTGCTGGCCGTGCTGTTGGTGCCCACGCCGGCCAGGACGGGGACCTTGCGGCCGGTGCGCGCCTGGTGGTCGGCGGCGGCGTCGAGCGCCGTCTGCACCAGCGCGGTCCACTCGGCCTCGGACAAGGTCGGCGTCTCGCCGGTGGTGCCGCAGGGGACCAGGCCCGCGATGCCCGCGTCGAGCTGGCGGTCGCAGAGGGCGCGGAAGGTGGCGAGGTCGACCTCGCCTTCGGTGAAGGGGGTCACGAGGGCGGTGAGGACGCCGGCGAGGTGCATGGGGGGCTCCCGTGTGAGGGCCTCCTCCTATGCCGGCGCGGGCCCCGCCGGGGCCTCAGAACTCGACGACGCCCTGCAGGCGCATGCCCAGCGCCGAGCGGTCGAAGTCGCCGCCCAGGGTCTCGTCCTCGAAGTTCGAGTAGTAGCGGCCCGGGAAGAACCAGCCTCCCGTCAGGTCGACGCGGAAGTGGTCGAAGGGCCGGTAGTCGACATTCAGGTCGAGCTCGGTGCCGTAGCCCTTGTCCTCCTTGTCCTCCTCGGGCAGCTTGGCGGCCTGGGCGGCGAAGAAGCTGGCCCGCACGGTGAGATCGTCCCGCAGGCGGTAGCCGACGGTCGGCCGCAGGTAGACGGCGTTGGACAGGCCGTTGTGGGTGCGCACCGCGTCGCTGTTCCGGCCCTCGTTCGTCTCGTTGGCGACCGACGCCTGCAGGATGGGCATCGGCTGCTCGAACATCAGCAGGGCCACGTCGAAGTCGGGGTCGAAGGCGAAGGTGTGCAGCTTCTTGTCGTCGAGGTCCTTGTCGCCGCCGGCCAGGCCCGCGCCCACGCCCAGCAGCAGGCGGTCGGCCTCGAACATGCCGGTGATCTGCCCGCCGAAGGCCGAGATGCTGACGTCGTTGGCGCCCGTGTCCAGGTCGCCCGAGCCCAGGACCGCGGCGAACTCGCCCTCGACCTGGATGGGGCCCAGCTCGGCCTTGCCCCACAGGTCGCCCGTCCAGACGCCGATCTTGTCGTCGCCGTCCTTCTGCCAGCGGTAGCTGTTGTAGAAGCCGACCCCGGCCTGCTCGGCCAGGTGGGCGACGCTGCCGCTGACCGAGCGCATGTCGTCGCCGGCGTTGACCAGCCCGCCGTAGGGCACGCCGAAGGCGCCCATGACGTGCACGGGGCCCGCCTTGCCGGTGAAGGAGAGGCGGTCCTCGGTGTCGCCGGCGTCATCCCCGGGGTCGTTGCCCGCGTTCCAGACCAGGCCCGAGCCCCACTCGACGGGCATGCGGCCGAAGCGCAGGGTGCCGACCTTGTGGAAGTAGGCTTCGCCCCACAGCCGCGACAGGCGCAGGTTCTGCAGGGTCGCGGCCCCGTCGGTGGTGGTCGGCGCGGTCACCGACTGGTCGTAGACCAGCGGCAGGGCGTCGCCGGTGGTGAGGTCGACGCCGCCGGACGGGTCCTCGCCCCACATGACCCAGGGCAGCAGGTCGAGCTGGGTGTACAGGCCCACCTTGTCCGACATCAGGAAGCCCGGCCGCAGCCGCGCCTTGTGGTCGAACCAGGCGCTGCTGCCCTCGGCGTTGGTGTTGACCTTCGACAGCGACAGCGAGTCGTAGAGGTGCGACTCGGCCCGGTAGTGGCCGTCCCAGACGACCTCGGCGGCGGTGGCGGGGCCGGCCAGGAGCAGGGACGCGGACAGCAGCGGGGCGATGGTGAGGCGGCGCATCGGCAGCGGTTAGCCCGCTGGGCAGGCTGGGGCTACGGGCGCGCAGGTGCGCGGGGGGGCCGAACGGGGGTAGAGCAGCAGCGCGGGGCGGGCGCGTGGCCCGGCCCGCCGGGAGTCGCGTGCTCGCCTTCATGACCTCGCTCTGGCGCGGCTGGAAGTCC
Organism: Myxococcota bacterium; assembly: GCA_023150805.1. Lineage (GTDB taxonomy): Bacteria > Myxococcota_A > UBA796 > UBA796 > UBA2385 > UBA2385. The sequence continues at coordinate 18,694 of JAKLKF010000112.1, forward strand.
TTCGCCCACGGCCTCATCAAGGGCCAGAACTGGCTGTTGATGGCCATCGCCTACGTCGTGGCGCTGGGCCCGGTGTCCATCTTCATCAAGCTGAGCAGGCGCAAGCTGGACCGCGGGCCGGCCGACCCGGACGCGAAGACCTACGGCCTGTCCGTCGCGCAGGCGCCCATGGACGTGCGGCGGGCCCAGCGCCAGTTCTGAGCCCGCGGCGCCCCGGTGCTGCCCGTGCCGGCTCAGATCACGGTGTAGATGAAGGGCAGGATGGGCGAGGACTCGGCGAAGATGATGAAGCCGACCATCAGGGCCAGGACGACGATGATGGGCGTCATCCACCAGGCCTTGTTGTGCACGATGAAGTCCAGGAACTCGCGGGCGAGGGACTGGCGCTCGTTGGGGATGATGGGCTCGGACACGGGGCGGCTCCGGGCGAGGAGGGGCTCGAGGGCAGCGTAGCACGGGCTCACCGCGGCGCGAGCGTCCCCCGCAGCAGGCGGAAGCGGCCGTGCAGGCGGGGCACGGAGAGGGTCTGGCCGCCTTCGCCCCCCGGCGGCAGGCCGTCGGCCTCCCAGGTCAGCACCCAGCTCACCGGCTCGTCTCCCTCGCCGAGCAGGACCTCCCGGTCCTGGCCGGTGCGGCGCAGGTAGGGCCCCAGGTGCTCGGCCCAGGGCGCGGTGGTCTGCAGGGAGCAGGAGATCTCGGGGCCGTCGGGCACGCGCACCGGGCCCGGGCCAGCCTGGCGCAGCAGGTCCGCGACCGCGCCCATGCCGAGATCGTCGTCGGTGGGCGCCCCCAGCCAGTGCTGCGGGCAGCCGGGCACCACCCGCTGCAGGGGGCGGGGCAGGTCCAGGGGGGGGGTCAGGGAGCGCCAGGCCAGCCAGCCACCGCCGGCCAGGAGCAGCGCCGCGCCACCAGCCCAGGCCCGCCGGGGGCCCGCCAGGCCGACGCCGACCAGCACCGCGACGGCGGGGGCCAGGGGCGCGGCCAGGCGCGGGTACTTCTTGGGCAGCAGGCCCAGCGCCAGCAGGCCGACCACCAGCCAGGTGGCGGCGAGCGCGGCCGGGCCGCGACGCCGGAGCTGGGGCAGCGCGGGCAGGGCCAGCAGCAACAGCGGCGGCCCGACGACCAGCAGGGCCAGGGCCACCGGGTAGAAGGCCAGGTGGGCGGAGAGGGTGCCCTCGCCGCTGTGGGCCACGCTCTCCGCGCCGTAGGCGAGCTGGCGGGCCAGGTGGCGGGCGCTCCAGGGGCCGGCGACCAGCGCCGCGACGCCGACCGCGACCAGCAGGCCCCGAGCCGCGCGGGCGAGCCCGCCCCCGCGGGGCCCGCCCAGCCAGAGCGCGGCGAGCACGCCGGGCAGCCCCACCAGCAGGAAGGTCTGCTTGGTCAGCAGGCCGAGGCCCAGGGCCAGGCCCAGCGCCGCGCCGCGACCGGCGGTGGGGCGCTCGGCCAGGCGCAGGGCGGCCAGCACGGCCAGGGCGCTGGTCGCGACCAGCAGCCCCTCGGGCATGAAGTGGCGGCCGAGGGCCACCGGCAGGGGCAGCAGCGTGGTGGCGACGAAGGCGAGCAGGGGGGCGCCGGCGTGCCCGCCGCGGGCGGCGATCCGGGCGGCGGCGAGCGCGGCCAGCAGCACCCAGGCCAGCCCCAGCCCCCGCACCAGGGGGACGCCGGGCTCACCGACCCCGGTGAGCCACCACCAGCCGCCGATCAGCGCCGGGTGCAGCGAGGGGTAGTCGCCCATCTCGCCGGCCCACAGGCGGGCCAGGAAGGCCAGCGGTTCCCCCGAGAGCAGGTCCCCGCGGAACAGCTCGGCGGCGCCGACGTGCCCCTCCTCGTCGCCGTCGCGCAGGACGCGGTCGCGGGCCAGCCACCAGGTGTTCGCAGCCGTCCAGGCGAGCGCCCACAAGCCCGCGATCATGCTTGTGGAAAACCTGTGGATACCTGTGGACAACCCGGTGCTCATCGGTCGGCCCGGTCGGCGCCGCGGGGAGGGATTGCCTGCCTGGTCCGCACGTTCCTCAGAAGACCTGGGCGATGGCGAGGGTTGTCCACAGGCCGGCGAGGGTGAGCAGCACCAGCGCCCAGGACAGCCACCTCCAGGGGAGGGCCGCCGAGGTCGCGATCAGCGCCGGCCCGGTCAGGGCCACCAGGGGCAGGAAGTAGTGGGTGGGGTGGTGGTCGACGGTGCACAGGACCAGGCTGTAGGCGAAGGCGCCGAGGAGCAGGAAGCGCGCCCCGCGCCGCGCCAGCGAGGGGGGGCCGGGCAGGCCGGCCAGGGCGAGCAGGATGCCGCCGCCCGTGTAGCGCAGCCACAGCCAGTAGAAGGCCGGGACGCGGGGCAGCAGCGAGGCGAGCGAGAAGTCGCCGTGCCAGTGCTCGGGGAAGGTCTCGAAGTAGAGGACGAACAGCAGGTCGTCGACCTGCCCCGTGGCCGAGAGGGCCGCCGCGGCCAGCGCGCAGCCGCCCAGGCCCAGCGCCAGCGCGCCCAGCCCCCGGGTGGGGCGCTCCCGCCCGCCCAGCCAGGCGGCCAGCGCCAGCAGCGGCACGAAGCCGAAGCCGGCGTAGCGCAGCAGGCCGGCCGCGACGCCCAGCGCGGCGAACCAGCCGGGGCGCCGGCCGGCCAGGGCGGCGGCGACGGCCAGGATGGCGGCGGTGTACAGGCTGTCGGGGAAGACGGTGCTGGCGGGCTCGATCATCAACAGGCCGTGCACGCCGACCAGGCCGGCGGGCAGCAGCCAGGCCACCACGGGCGCGCCGCGGCCCAGGATCGATCCCAGGCGGACGGCGCTGCCGCCGACCAGCGCCAGGATCCACAGGAACAAGATGTTCGCGCCGGGCAGGTCGCCGTCGCCGAAGAGCACGTTGGTGGCCAGCAGCGGGGTCCAGCCGGGGGGCTGGTTCACGGTCAGGCGGCGCCAGCGCAGGCTCTCGCGCGCCCAGTCCAGGTTCTCGACCTGGTTGAGCAGCTGCCAGTAGTGGGTGTAGCGCAGCTCGCCGACGGCGTGGGCGGACCACAGGGCGTCGGTGCCGGGCAGCAGGTAGAGCGCCTGCCCCTGGGCGCGCACCGCCAGCTCCTCGCCCGCCGCCAGGTCGACCGGCACGGCCAGGCCGGCGGTGCCCGCGGCCAGGTAGCGACGCAGGGGCGCCTCCTCGCCCACCTCCCAGGCGTCGGCCGTCACGGTGGCGCGCTGGCCCTGGACCTCGACCTCGCTGCCCAGCGGGCCCCGGATCGCCAGCAGCAGGCGCCCCTCCGCCGCCTGCGTGGCCCGCAGGGTGCCGGTGGTCGGGCCGGCGGGCAGGTCGATGCGCAGCGCCCCGGCCTCGGGCCAGCCCAGCGGTTGCACCCGGTCCCAGCCCTCGCCCGCGACCACCGGCAGGGGGGCGTGCCCCTCGTCGTCGGCGCCCGCCAGCCACCAGTAGCCGTCCAGCGGGCGGGAGAGGTCGACCTGCCGCCACCCGGCGACGGCCAGGACGGCCAGCAGCACCGCCGCGCCGCCCAGCAGCTCGCGGCGGGGCGAGGGGGCGGCGTGGCCGTGGCGGCCGAGGAGCGAGCCGACGGCGCCGAAGCCCGCGGTGAGCGCGAGCAGTGCCCAGGCGGCCTGCTGCTCGTCCAGGCCCGCCGCCCGCACCCCCAGCTCGCGCACCAGGGCGACGGCGACCCAGGCCCAGCCCATGGCGATCCAGGCGGCGTCGATGCCCAGCTGCAGGCCGGTGACGGGCGCGCGCCCCGGCTCCCGCTCGCCGCGGGCCTGCAGCCGCAACAGCCAGCGGGCCCAGCCCAGGCCCGGCGCGAAGAGCAGCGTGGGCACCGCCAGGGCCATCACCAGCCACCACGGGGCGCTGGCGGACATCGCGACGGCCGTGAGCACCGACAGGCCCAGGACGGTCACGGGGCCACGGTCCGGGGCGCGCGGGGGGAGGGGAGCGGGGGCCGCATGGCGCTACACTACCTCCTCGCCGCCGGGAGCCCGCGCATGCCTGCCTCGCCCTCGCCTCGCCCCGAGGCCCCCCCTCCGTCGCGGGGCGCCGCCGCGCCAGCCCCGCCGGCGCGCCTCCTCGCGCTGGTCTGCGTCGTCGGCCTGCTGGCCGGCTGCCTCTCGGCCGCGACCGACGTGGTGGACGACACCGGCCAGCCCGGCGCCGACGGCGGCAGCGCCGGGGGCGACGGTGGCGCCGGCGGCGACGGGGGGACGGGCGGCGACGGGGGGACGGGCGGCGACGGCGGAACCGGCGGCGACGGGGGGGCCGGGGATCCGCTGGCCACCGACGACGACGGGGACGGCTGGGCCGAGGACGAGGGGGACTGCGACGACGCCGACCCCGGGCGCAACCCCGGGGAGCTGGACGGCTGCGACGGCCAGGACAGCGACTGCGACGAGGAGGTCGACGAAGACGCCGCCAGCGACGACGAGACGGAGCCCAACGATCCCGGCGCCTTCACCCTGGGGGACCTGGCGGAGGATCCCGAGCTCCAGGCGCTCGCCTCGCTGCACAACGACGGCGACCTGGACCGCTTCCGCTTCGACCTCGACGACTCGGGCTGGAGCCTGTTCACCCTGAAGGTCTCGGTCGCCAACATCCCCTCGGGCAGCCGCTACCGGGCCACGCTCACGCACCTGGACCTGGGCGTCGTGTACCTGGACGAGGCGGGCAGCGGGACCCTGTCGGTCGAGGTGGAGGACACGGCCTGGCAGGAAGACAGCGGCACCTGGGAGCTGGTCGTGCAGGCCGAGAGCGGCGCGGACTGCGGCGCGGACTACCTGGTCACGGTGGCGCTGGACTGAGAGGCGGGGTCCGGGCGGGCCTGGACCGCGAGCAGCAGGCGGGCGCGGCGCAGGCTGGCCTGGGCGCGCAGCCAGCGGGCCAGGGGCGGCGGGGGCTGGCCGGTCCGGGCGGCCTCGGCGGACCAGGCGCGCAGCAGCAGGCGGGCGGCCTGGGCGTCCAGGCCCGCCTCGGGGCTCCAGACGCGCGGCAGGTCGGC
>JAKLKF010000113.1 GCA_023150805.1 Myxococcota bacterium
GGCGCCGGGGTGCTGGTAGTCGGGGCGCAGCCAGCGCACCTGGCCCTGGGCCTCTTCGGCGGCGCGGGCGGCGTTGAGGGCGACGAGGCGGGAGAGCAGTTCCTCCTCGGCGGCGGCCTGGGCGTCCCCGGCGGGGCGGGGCGCGGCGGGCGGGTTCACCAGCCGGGGCAGCAGCACGGCGATGGCGATGACCGCGACCAGCACCCCCAGCACGAAGATCAGGAGCTGGGAGCCGCTGACGCCGGAGCGCGCGGGGGCGGGGCCCGGCGGCAGGGTCTGCGCCGCGGGGGGGATCGTCGCGGTGGATGGCGCCGGGGCGGCCGGGGCGGCAGCGGGGGCCACGGCGGCAGCGGGGTCCGTCGCGGCCGGGGCGGTCGAGGCCGGCGCCGCGAGGGGCGGCTGCGAGCGAGCGGGTGGAGGCAGGTACAGGGACGGGGTCCGGCCGCCTTGGACCGCCGTGCCGGGGACCGCCGTGCCGGCGCCGTCCGCGGGCGCCAGGTTCGCCAGGTTGACCGGTTCCAGGAAGGGCGCCAGCGTCTCGGCGGCGTCGTGGTCGCGGTGCAGGAAGGTGGACAGATCCTCGTCGGCGGGCGCCAGCGTGTCGGGCGGGGCCTGGGGGGGCTGGAAGTCGGCCAGGCGCTCGGTGCCCAGCTCGCCCAGCATCTCCTCCAGGTCCCGGGCCAGCTCCTCGCAGGACTGGTAGCGGTCCTCGGGGTACAGGCGGGTCGCCTTCTGGATGGCGCGCGCCAGGGCCTCGGGGAAGTCGACGTACTCGCGACCGTGGGTCTCGGGGTTGTGCAGGGCGGTCGGCTGCTTTCCGGTGAGCAGGTAGAACAGCGTGGCGCCCAGCGCGTAGATGTCGGCGCGTCCGTCCACCTGGCGGGCGCTCTCCCGCTGCTCGGGCGGCATGTAGGCCCAGGTGCCCATCACCATGCCGGTCTGGGTCAGGTTGCCGTGGCGATCGACCACGCGGGCGATGCCGAAGTCGGCCACCTTCAGCGTGCCGTGCTTGTCGACGAGGACGTTCTCGGGCTTGATGTCCCGGTGGACCACGCCCTCGGCGTGGGCGACGCCCAGCGCCCGGCACATGGTGATGCCGACCTGGGCGGCCTCGCGCGGGGACAGGGGCCCCTGCTGCTTGACCCGGTCGGCCAGGCTGCCCCCCTCGGCCAGCTCCATCACCAGGTAGACGCCGACGTCGTCGTCGACGACGTCGTGCACCATGAGGATGTTGGGGTGGCGCAGGCGGGCCTGGGCGTAGGCTTCGTTCTCGAAGCGCTCGCGCACCTGGGGGCTCTTGGCGTAGCGCTTGTGCAGCAGCTTGATGGCCCGCTGCACGTGCATGCGGTTGTCGAAGGCCAGCAGGACCACGGACATGCCGCCCACGCCGAGCACGCGCTCGATGCGGTAGCGGCCTTCGCTCAGCAGCTCGGGTGCGGTCGACACGGCGGGAGCCTAGCACGGCGAGTGCAGCCCGGCGCGAGATAGGGCGGGGCGATGGTGGGCGTCCTGGTCCTCTCCCTGCTGCTGGGCTGCCCCCGCGAGGCGCGCTGCCCGGCGGGCTCGGCGGAGGATCCGGCCCGGCTGGCGCGCCTGTCGGAGCTGGCCGGCCGGTCCCCCCGGGGGCCCGTCTGCTTCGGCGTGGGCGCGGAGCCGGCGCTGCTGCCGGGGGCGGTGGCGCGGCTGGACGCCTCCTGGCCCGACGCCGCTGCGGCGGCGCGGCTGGCCCACCTCTGGGAGCACCTCCCGCCGCCTGCGCCGGCCCCGGCCTGCGCGCCTCGGCCCTGGGAGCAGGAGGCGCGGGCCTGGCACGCCGAGCTGCTCCTTCGCCGGTCCCTCGGCGCGATAGACCAGGCGGGCCGACCGCCCTTCACGCAGGCCTGGCTGGCGGACCCTCGGCCGGAGACCGTGGCGGCGTGGCTGCGCACGGAGGCCCCGGCCGCCTCGCGGGCCCTCTCCTCGCCCCGGACGCCCCGATGCTCCTGCTGTTGACCCTGCTGTCCCTCGCGCGCGCCGACGTGGTGGACGACCCGCCCGCGGACTGCCCCGCCGGGTCGGTCGGGCAGACCTCGCACACCGGCACCTGGTGCGAGGCCGCCACCTGTCGGTCCGACAGCCAGTGCGCCGAGGGCCAGACCTGCCGCGAGGTGGCGCTGTGCGTCGACACCTATACGCGCGAGTGCGGGGGCCTGCGCAGCAAGGAGGAGACGCCGTGCACCTTCACCGTGCACGAGGCGGTGGGCGAGTGCGGGGCCGGCGGGACCTGCGCGCGGGGCACCTGCGAGACCGCGCTGCGCTGCGCCGATCCCCCCGGCTGCGGCGGCTGTGCGGGCGTGGGGCCGGTGGGCGCCCTGGGGTGGACGATGGCCCTCGTCGGCCCGGCAGTCCTGGCGCGGGGCCGCCGACGCCAGCGCTGAGGCCCGCCGCGCTCAGTGCTGGTGGGCCTCCTCGACCAGCAGGTGGTGGGCCGCCGGGCTGAGCTCCAGGTGGTAGACCACCGCGCTCCCGGTCTCCTCCACCAGCTCGGCGTGGGCGACGATGTCGTGGCCGCCGGGGGTGACCAGGTGGACCTCGGTGCGGGCGGGCCACTGCGGCAGGCGCTCGCGGCGCAGGCGCAGCATCCCCGAGAGCAGCGCCTCGAGGGGGCCCTCCACCAGCGAGGCGTGGTCCATCCAGGCCACGGTCAGCTCCTGGTGGCCCCGCGCGTCGCGCAGCGTCACCCACGGCCCGCGGTGGGCGGCGGGAGGAGAGGGCGCGGGCGGGGGCGTGGGGGGCGTGGCGGAGGGCGGCGCGGGCGGCGGCGCGGCGGACCGGCCCTCGCCTTCGTCGAGGAGCTGCCGGAGCAGGCGGGCGCGCGCGGCGGCGTCTTCCGAGCGGTGGTGCTGCGCCGGGTGAGGGCCCTGCCACCAGTCGGCGCTGGGCAGGCGCGCCCCCGTCCCCTGGCGGAGGCGAGGGTCGGTCGCCGCGGTGGCTGCGGCGCCCGGCCGGGTGGCGGGGGGCGGGGACGCCGCGGCCCGGGCGGGTGCGGGAGCGGGCGCGCCGAGGTCGAACACGCCGGCGATGAAGACCTCGTCGGTGTCCTGCTCGGTGAAGCGCTGGGTCGCGCGCGCCATGCGCTCCTTGCGCTCCTCGATGCGGCGCAGCGCGGCCTCGGTCTGCTCCCGGCTGGCGCCGTGCATCGTCGAGAAGGGGTTGCCCGTCAGCGCCGCGCCGCGCACGTTCAGGGGGACGTGCCCTTCGGAGACGGCCTGCACCCACCGGTGGAAGCAGTCGCGATCCCCGGGGTCGATCTCGGCCACCCGGGCGCGGTAGTGGACCAGCGTGCCGGGAGGCCCCTCGCCGGCCTCGATGACCAGGAAGCCCAGGACCGTCTCGTCGGCGCCGGGCAGCTCCAGGCGGAACTCCACCTTGGAGCCCCGCTCCAGCGGGACGTTCATCCAGAAGGCGACGTGGTCGGCCGACAGCTGCTCGGCGTGGCCGACGGCGACCCCCAGGTCGTTGCGGACCGAGATCATGAAGGAGGAGACGGCGGGCACGCGGACCTCCGGGCAGGGTGCATTCTACGCCCTGTCCGTGGCCTCCTCCTCCTCCTGCAGGGCCAGCACCCGGTCGCGGAGCTGGCCGCAGCCGGCGTCGATGTCGATGCCCCGGCGAACCCGCACGGTGGCGGGCACGCCGTGCTGCTCCAGGACGGCCGCGAAGCCCTGGGCGTCCGCCGGCCCGGTGGGCGCGCCCGGGTAGCCGGCGGTCGGGTTGAGCGGGATGAGGTTGACGTGGCAGCGCAGGCCGCGAAGGAGGCGGCCCAGGCGGTGGGCCTCCTCGGGGCTGTCGTTCTCGCCGCGGATCAGCGCCCACTCGAAGCTCACCCGCCGGCCGGTCTGCTCCTGGTAGTCGCGGCAGGCCTCGATGAGCGGCTCCACGCCCCACTTCCGGTTCACCGGCAGCAGGGCGCCGCGGCGGGGGTCGGTCGAGGCGTGCAGCGAGATCGCCAGCTTGACCTGCAGGCCCTCGAGCGCGAAGCGGCGGATGCCGGGGACCAGCCCGACGGTGCTCACGGTGATGTGGCGCTGGCCGATGCCGAGGTCGTCGATGATGCGGCGCACCGCCCCGATGGCGCCGTCGTAGTTGTGGAAGGGCTCGCCCATGCCCATCAGCACGACGTTGGACAGGCGCTCGCCGCGGGCGATCAGCTCGGCGTGGAAGCGCCAGGCCTGCTCCAGGATCTCGGCGGTGCTCAGGTTGCGGGCCAGGCCCATCTGGCCGGTGGCGCAGAACACGCAGCCCATGGCGCAGCCGGCCTGGCTGCTGATGCAGGCGGTGCGGCGGCCGTCGTCGTAGGGCATCAGGACGGCCTCGACCAGGTGGCCGTCGTGCAGGCGGTACAGGCGCTTGATGGTGCCGTCGGCGCTCTGCTGCTCGGTGACGGCGCGCAGGGTCCCCAGGGTGGCCTGGGTGGCCAGCCGCGCGCGCAGGGCCGCCGGCAGGTCGGTCATGCGGTCGAAGTCCAGCGCGCCCCGCTCGAAGATCCAGGCGCGGAGCTGGCGGGCGCGGAAGGCGGGCAGGCCCTGGGCAGCCAGGGTGCGGCTCAGCTCGTCGGGGGACAGGGCCAGCAGGTCGATCATGGCCTGCAAGTAGCCCCGAGGCTCCTAGCATTCCAGGCCCGGGTCGGGCTTGCGTCATCGGGGCGCGTCGGGCGGGCGGACGAGGGGGGCGTCGCAGGCTACCGGTGGCCCCCACCGTGGAGGTCCCCATGCCCTGGATCGATGACTACCGCAGCAAGCTGTGCACCCCCGAACAGGCTGTCGCCGACCTGCTCCCCGGGCAGGTGGTCTACATGGGTGGAAACGCCGCGACCCCGCACATCCTGGCGCGTGCGCTTGCCGAGCGGGCGCCCCAGGTCCCCGGCCTGACGGTCGGACACGTGCTCCTGCTGGGCGAGGACCCCTTCGCGCAGGCAAAGGCGCGCGGGCTCATCAAGCACCTGTCCTGGTTCGTGGGGCCCGCCGACCGCAAGGCGGTGCTGGAGGGCAACGCCGCCTACGTGCCCTGCCACCTCTCGGAGATCCCGCACCTCATCCGCGCCGGGCGGCCCAAGCTGGACGCGGCCCTGCTGATGACCTCGCCGCCCGACCGGCACGGCTTCTTCTCGCTGGGCGTCGAGGTGATGAGCAGCCTGGCGGCGGCGGAGGCGGCCGAGAAGGTCATCATCCAGGTCAACCCGCACATGCCGCGGGTGCTCGGGAACTCCTTCCTGCACATCTCGCAGGTCCACCGGGTCGTCGACGGCGAGGAGCCCCTGGCCGAGCTGCAGCCGGCCGAGATCGGCGAGGTGGAGCGCGGGATCGCCAGCCACATCGTGCCCCTCATCCCCCACGGCGCGACCCTGCAGCTGGGCATCGGCGCCATCCCCGACGCCGTGATCGGCCAGCTCGACGGGCGCGACGACCTGGGCGTGCACAGCGAGATGATCTCCGACGGCGTGATGCAGGCGGTCGAGAAGGGGATCATCACCGGTCGCTTCAAGACCAAGCACCACCGCAAGGTCATCACCACCTTCGCCCTGGGGACCCGCGCGCTCTACGACTGGCTGCACGAGAACCCGGTGGTCGAGGCCCACCCCTGCGATCACACGAACAACATCTTCGTCGCCAGCCTGAACGATCGGTTGATCGCGATCAACTCGGCGATCTCGGTCGACCTGACCGGCCAGGTGAACAGCGACTCCATCGGCGGCCGCATCTTCTCGGGGGTCGGCGGCCAGGTGGACTTCATCCGCGCCGCGGCGCACTCGCGGCAGGGGCGGCCGATCATCGCCCTTCCCTCGACGGCGCAGGACGGCAGGATCTCCCGCATCGTGCCGACGCTGGCGACGGGCGCGGGCGTGGTGACCTCCCGGGCCTCCGTGCACACCGTGGTGACGGAGTACGGCGCCGCCGATCTCTGGGGCAAGAGCCTGCCGGACCGCGCCGCGGCCCTCGTGGCCATCGCGCACCCCGACCACCGCGAGAAGCTGGCGGCGGCGGCGGGCCTGGCCTGACGGGCCGGCGGGCCCCGGCGCCTCAGGGCGCCGCGGGCGGCAGGGGCTCGGACGAGGCGTCGGCGGGGCGGTCGAGGTCGAGCTGCCCGCCGAGCAGCGCGGAGACGCGGAAGAGGGCGGCGGCGCCGAGCAGCACGCCGAACCACAGGGTCGCGACGCGGATGAGCAGCGCGGCCGCCACCGCGGCGCCTTGCTCCAGGCCGGGGATGAGCGCGACGGCGCCGCCCGCCAGGGCACCCTCGGCCACGCCCAGGCCGCCGGGCATGGCGCCGCCAGCGACGGTGGCGAAGGCGTACAGGAAGACGCTGACGTCCAGCGAGGCCCCGACGCCCAGGCCGCGGAAGACCATCCAGTAGCCGACACACTCGGCACCCCAGGCCACGATGCTGGCGACCACGGTCAGCAGGAAGGGCAGCGGGGCCAGGCAGGTGCGCATGGCCAGGTACATCTCCTCCAGCTTGTGGGCGACCCGGCCCAGGAGCGGAAGGCGGCCCAGCAGGTGCAGGAGGGTCGTCGACAGGCGGGTGCTGGAGAGGACCGCCAGGCCCCCGATCACCAGGGCGGCGGGGACGGTGAGGTAGTGGATCTTGTCGCCGGCGTAGGTGGTGACCGACAGGCCCGCCAGGATGAGCATGGCGATGCCGTCGGTCAGCCGCTCGGCGACGAGCGCGGGGATGGTCCGGGCCATCGGCGCGCCGGTGCGCGCGCGCACGACGTAGGGCTTCAGGAGCTCGCCGGCCTTGCCCGGGGAGATCACCATGGCCAGGCCCGCCGCGAAGTTCCAGAGGTTCTCGACCAGGGGCATCGAGACCCCCAGCCGGCCCAGCAGGTAGTGCCACTTGAAGAAGCGCAGGCCGTAGTTGACCAGGGTCAACAGCAGCACCGGGACCATCCACGGCCAGTGGAAGGTGGCCAGCGCGGCGCCCACCTGGTCGATGCCGGCCCAGACGCTGCCGGCGAGGAAGAGCAGGGCGCCGACGGCGATGGCGACGACGACCCAGCGACGGAAGCGGACGACCAGGCGGGCGGACATGGGCCGGCGCCTAACCGCGTGGGCATGCCTCGGCGCGGCAGGGGCCCCGCGGGTTAGGCTGGGCATCCTGCGGGGGTCCGATGCCCAGGTTCGAGGTCGGCGCCAGCGATGCCCGGGTCGTCGAGGTGGAAGCCAGCAACTGGCTGTCGGCCCTGGGGGACGGGCTGGTGGCCCTGGGCATGATGGGCGGGCTGGAGCGGCTGGCGTGCGAGGTGCTGCCCAACGGCCGGGTGCTCGCGCGGAACGTCCGGGACGGCCAGGGCTACGTCGTCAGCATGCTGGGGGTGGAGGCGGAGGGGCGCGGGCCGCTGCCCCCCCTGACGGGCGGGTCCCGCGCCGCGGGGGCGGAGCCGGGCGCGGACGCCGCGCTGGAGGCCGACGAGGACGAGGAGCTGGAGGACTCCCTCACGGGTCCGGGCCCGGACCGCCCCCCGGACGAGGGGCGCACGGATCTCTGGCGAGGGATGGGGCGCACGGTTGGAGAGCCCACCACGACGACGTCCCGCGTGATGGAGCGCCTGGAGCGGGTCCGGGCCGCGCCCTCGGACCTGATCGCCTGGCACGAGGCCCTGGACGCCGCGCACGCCCTGGTGCCGGCGGAGGCGGGCGCGGCGCTGGAGCGGGAGGCCGACGGGCGGCTGCGCTTCCTGCACGCCTATGGGCCCCGGTCGGCGGGGGTCCAGGGCGCGCTGATGCCCGCGGGCATCGGGATCGCCGGCTTCGCGGTGGAGCGCGTGGCCAGCCTGCTGGTCACCGACACCCGCTCCGACCCTCGCTTCTGCTCGGACTTCGACCAGGTGACGGGCTTCTCCACCCACGCCGTGATCTGCGTCCCGGTGGCCTTCGAGGGCCGCGTCTTCGGCTGCCTGGAGCTGCTCAACCCGCTGCTGCCGGGCGGCTTCGACCGCGCCCAGCTCGAGGTGGTCGAGCTGGTGGCGGGCGCGCTGGCCGAGCGCCTGGCCGACGCCTGAGCGCCGGCCGGCGGGCGCTACTGCACCGTGATGGACGTGACGAAGCGGCCGCTCTTGATGTCCGAGCGGAGCTGCTCCTGGAGCTTGCCGTAGAGGGACAGGTTCTCGGGGTCGACGGTGTCGATGTCGACCACGGTCTCGTCCTGCTGCCGCGCGCTGTACTTGTAGAGCCAGAACTCGACCTGGCTGTCGTCGTCGAAGGTGAAGCGCCACCGGTGGCGGTTGGCCACGGTCCAGGACTTGCCGTCGGCGTCGACGACCTTGCCGGTGGTGGTCAAGGTGCAGTCGTACATCCAGGGCGTGAACTCGGTCGTGTAGGTGCAGCTGACGTCGGCGGGCACCTTGCCGGGCGTGACGGTCACGCTCTTGACCTTGGTCCAGGGCAACATCGCGGCGGTGCTGCCGGTCTCGCCCTCGATGACCAGCTTCTTGTCCTCGGTGAGCCAGCCCTCTTCGCCGTAGAAGTCGTCGCTGCGCTCGACGCGCTTGACGTGGCCGGACTTCGAGGTCCCGTCCGCGAACTTGACGGTCACGGTCAGGTCGGCGTTGCGCACCTCGGGCGGCGGAGTCGGCTCGGGCTCGGGCTCGGGCTCGGACGCGGGCGCGGGCGCCGCCACGGGGGGGGCGGGCGCGGCGGCGGCTTCGGGAGCGGCCTTCTTCCCTCCGCAGCCCAGGGTCAGGGCGAGGGCGAGCAGCACGGTGTTCATGGGGCCTCCGGAGCGGCTGGGCGGTGGTCGGGGTGTCGGGCCGACCCCTTCGTGGAGCGGGGCCGTGGGGCGGGGCCGCGATGCGGCACCTCGACATGTCAACCCTTAATCGGCGTGTCGCGCTTCCGCAGCTTCGTGCGCGGGTGCGCGCAGGAGCCAGACCAGGGAGAGGGCCCCCAGCACCATCACTCCGAGGTGGTGGACGCGCACGGTCAGGGCGACGGCGGCCGCGTCGGCCAGGGGCAGGCCCGCGCTGCCCATCAACAGGCCCAGGAAGAGCGCGTCCCAACCGACCTGGGAGCCGGGGAGGACGAAGAGCACGACCGCGCCGGCGGTGGTGGTGGCGTAGGTGAACAGGAGCCCGGCGGGGTCTGCCGAGGCCCCGAAGGCGGCGCATGCCAGCGCGACCCCGGTCACGACCGAGGCGTGCGATGCGGCCGACCACGCCGCCGCCGCGAGCCATGCGCTCGGTCCCTGGCGACCGACCTGGACCAGGCCGTCGGTGGTGCGGTCGAGCGTGTCCAGCAGCGCCGCTACACGCCCGCCCCAGGCTCCGCGCCGCGCGGCCAGGGGACCCAGCAGGCGGCGGGCCAGGCGGGGGTAGGGCTCGGGACGCGCCGTGACCAGGGCCAGAAGCGCCCCGCCCAGGCCGATGGCGACCACCGCGCTCCCCACCAACCGCTCGTACTCGGCGGGCACGGGGAGGTCGGCCACGGTCCACACGAGCGCCGCGGTCAGCGCCGCGGTCGCCAGGCCCACCAGCCGGGCGGCGATGCCCGAGGCCAGCGCGGCCGCCAGCGGCACGCCGTAGCGTCGACCGGCGAACCAGGCGGCGCCGAGCTCGCCCATGGGGCCGGGCAGGGCGTAGTTCAGCAGCAGGCCCGCGCACACGATGGCCATGAGGCCTGCGGCAGGCGGGCGGTGGCCCGCCGGCATGAGCGCACGCCAGCGCAGGCCCATGAACAGGAAGGCCAGGGTCATCGACCCGAGCGCCAGCAAGAGCAGGGGCGGCTGCGCCCGCTGCAGGAGGTCGGCGATGGCCTGGGCGCCGACGTCGGTCTGCGCGATCGCGAGCACGGACAGGCCGAGGGCGCCGCCGACGGCCGCGACGATCCCCAGGCCCCTGCGCAGGCCGCGGCGGGCGAGCTCGGGCGCGAAGGGGGAGGGCGCGTCCGGGTGCGACTCTTGCGGCGACGCGGGCACCTCAGGTCCGGTCGAGGAGGTCGTACTTGTTGAGCTTGTAGCGCAGCGTGTTGCGCTCCAGGCCCAGCAGGCGGCTCATCGCGGGGCGGTCGCCGCCCGTCTGCTCGATGGCGCGGACCAGCAGGACCCGCTCGATCTCCTCGAGGTGCTCCGTGAGGTTGAAGCCCTCGGCCAGCGGGGGGATCGTCCCCGGGGGCCCGGCCGGGGGCTTGATCTCCATGTCGAAGACCTCGGGGCCCAGGACGACGGCGCGCTCGGCCAGGTTGGCCACCTCGCGGACGTTGCCGGGCCAGCCGTGGGACCCGAGGCGCTCGATCTGGTCTCGCGTCGGGCGGGGCGCCACCTTGCCGAAGGCGGTGGCGGTGACGTTGAGGAAGTGGGAGAGCAGGGCGGCGAGATCGCCGGGTCGCTCTCGCAGCGGTGGGATCCGCAGGACCAGCACCGCCAGGCGGAAGTACAGCTCGGGGGCGATGCTCCCGCGCGCGGCCATCACGCCGATGTCGGGGCTGGCGGTGGCGACCACCCGGGGGGGCTGGCCTGCCTCCAGGGTCTCCAGCGTGCGCAGCAGGTGGGCCTGGCTGTCCGGGGTCCAGGCGTCCACGTTGGGCAACAGCAGGGTGCCGGCGTCGGCCAGGCGCGCTTCGTCCAGGGGCTGGCCGGGTCGGGCCGTGAGCAGGGGACGGTCGGCGTCGCTGCCGTGGGCGTGCAGCCAGCGGGCGAGGTGTCGTCGACCCGTGCCCGGCTCGCCGGTGATGAGCACGGTGCTGCGGACGCGCGCCACCGCGGTCGCCTCGTCCCGCAGGCGGTTGCTCGCCTCGCTGGTCCCCACGACCACCAGCTCGCCGGCGGGGCTGGGGCGGAGCTCGCGCACCCGCCGGAGGATCTGGTCCGCGGTCACGGGCTTGGTGAGGAAGTCCAGGGCCCCCAGGCGCATGGCCTCCACCGCGACCTCGACCGAGCCGAAGGCGGTGAAGACCATGACCTCGACGGGCGGGTCCGCCGCACGCGCGGCGCGCACCACCTCCAGGCCGTCGACCGGCTCCATCCGCAGGTCGGTGAGGACCAGGTCGTAGGGCTTGCTTGCCAACCGCTCGATCGCCGTCTGGCCGTCGTAGCAGACATCGACCTGGTGGTCCTCGCGGCGCAACAGCGCGGCGACCGCCTCGGCGGCGGTCTTGTTGTCGTCCACCACCAGCACGTCGAGCCGCGCGGGGCTCATGCCTCACCTCCAGAGGGGGGACGGACCGGGATGGTCGCCACGAAGCGGGCTCCCTTGATCGGGGCGTCTTCGCAGCGGATATCGCCGCCGTGCGCGTCCAGCACCTGTCGGACCAGCGCCAGCCCCAGGCCGGTGCCCCCCACCTTGGTGGTCACGTCGGCCTCGAAGATCCGCTCGCGCTGCTCGACAGGGACGCCGGGCCCGTCGTCGTCGACCACCACCCGCACCTGGTCGTCCTTGGCCATCAGGCTGACCACGACCAGGCCGGGGCGCCCGGGTACGGTCCCGGCGAACTCGATGGCGTTCAGCATCAAGTTCTCCAGGGCGCGCCGGAGCAGGGGGCCGTCGGCGACGACCGGCAGGCGAGGGGGGGCCTGGATGCGCAGCCGGACGCCCTTGGAGGCGGCGCGGGGATGGGCGATGGCCGCGGCGCGTTCGAGCACCTCCGCCAGGTCGGTCTCACTGCGCGCGACCCGCAGCGGGCCGGACTGGCTGAGGAAGCGCTGCACCACGCCTTCGAGCACGTGGATCTCGTCCTCGATCAGGCGGAGCTGCTTGTCG
Source organism: Myxococcota bacterium (assembly GCA_023150805.1). GTDB lineage: Bacteria > Myxococcota_A > UBA796 > UBA796 > UBA2385 > UBA2385. Next base: position 11,732 of record JAKLKF010000113.1, read on the forward strand.
CGGGAGTCGGGGTCGGGCTCGGTGCGCGCGAGGGTGACCAGCAGCGACAGGCTCTGCAGGGGGTTGCGCACCTCGTGGGCCACCATCCGGGAGAGCTGGTGCACGACCTGCATGCGGCCGCCGATCTCGTCCTCGCGGCTCTCGACCGAGCTGGCCAGGGCGTTCATCGCGCGGGCGAGCTGCTGCATCTCCTGCGGGCCGTCGACCTGGACCCGGACGTCCCGCTCGCCGGACGCGATGCGCGCGGCCGCGTTGGAGACCGCGGTGAGCGGGGCGAGCAGGCGCCGCATGCCGGCGATGGCGACCAGCGCCGCGACCGAGGCGACCGTCAGCAGGAGCAGGGCGTCGCGGCCGCGCTGCCGGCTGCGGCGGAGGACCGCGTCGCTGTCACCGACGGCGACGAGGACCGCGACGATGGCGTCCCCCGACGCCCGCAGCGGGGCGCAGATCGCCTGGCGCCGGCCACGGTCCGGGTCGCGGAAGTCGGCGCGCACGTCGCTGCCGCTGCCCATGACCTGGTCCAGGGAGCAGGCCTGCAGCGCGGGGTCGGGCACCAGGTCGCCGTAGAGCGCGACCGGGCGCGGGGGGACCGAGGCCAGCAGGCGGCCGCGCGGATCGACCAGCAACAGGCGCTGCAGCTCGGCCAGGGCGGCGATGCGCTGCAGGCTGGTCTCGGAGGCACTGCGCACCACCGCGACCCGCTCGGCGTCCGGCGGCGAAGCGGCCTGCAGGCGGCTGTCCAGCAGCGGGCCGCCGGCGGTGTCCAGCAGCGACAGCAGCCGGTCCCCCGCGAGCAGGGTGACCAGCTCGAGCTGGCGGGCCTGGTCGTCGAGGGCGCGGGCCTCTCGCTCCCGGATGAGCGGGAACCAGGCGGTGCCCACCGCCACGGCGGCCACCACGCCCGTCGCGACGCTGATGAGGGTGAGGGCGCTCCCGCGGGGCAGGCGCACGGGTGGCTCCCTCCGGCGGGGCTACTCGACCGTGATCTTCTCGACGGCCTCGACCTCGCCGGACTCCTCGTCCGTCGCCTCCTCGGTCACGCGGGCCCGCAGGGCGATGCCCTCGAAGCCGGTCAACGAGTAGGCCGAGTCCGCGACCGTGGGACGACCGCGATCGGCCTGGATCGCCATGGACGCCTCGTAGGCGTTGCCGTGGCCTTCCTGGAGGATCCGCTTGTGGCCGCAGCCGGCCAGGCCCAGGGCCAGGGCGGCGAGGGGGAGGATGGTGCGCATCAGGGGGCCTCCTGTGGGGCGTCGGGAGAGAGGGGGGAGATCCGGTGGAGCTCGCCGGGACGGAGCCGACGCAGGCCGTCCAGGGCGGGCTTGTGCATGGGCCACTGGCGGAGCACCTGGACGTAGGCATCCACCGCGGCGGCTTCGTCGCCGCGCAGCTCCAGGCCCAGGCCCAGGTTGTAGCGCGCGTCGGGTTCGGCCAGGCCGGCGCGGAACACGCGCAGGGCTTCGTCTTCCCGCCGATCGGCCACCAGGGCGAAGCCCAGGTTGTTGCGGATCTGGCGATCGGCTCCGTCCAGCCGCAGCGCCTCGCGCAGCACGTCGATTGCGGGGCCGGGCTGCTGGGCCGCCAGGAGCGCGAAGCCCAGGTTGTTCAGGATCTGTGGATCCTCGGGGGCCAGGCGGCGGGCGCGCTCCAGGTGCACCACCGCCTGGTCGACGCGCTGGTCGTCCAGGCACAGGATGCCGAGCTGGTTCCAGGCGGCCGCTTCCCGCGGGTGGTGCTTGACCAGGTCGACGAGCAGGGACTCGGCGTCGTCGGTGAGCCCGATCTCGCGCAGCGCACGAGCCTGGACCACGTCCAGCCGCGGCTCCCGGATGCCCTCGGTGCGCATCTGGCGGACCATCTCCAGCGCCTTCTCCGCGTTTCCGCCGCGGACCAGGGCGTCTGCCATGTCGATCCGCGCGTCCACGCGACCCTGCTCGGACTGCCAGGCGGGCGGCGCCTCCACCACTCCGCGGTGGCCGGCGCGGCAGCCCAGGACCAGGGACAGGGCGATGGCGATCAGCGGGATCATCCGCCGGAGCTCCCGGACATCGCGGGCAGCAGGATGCGGATCACGTTGATGACCGCGGGTCCGATCAGGATGATGATCAGGCAGGGGAGGATGAAGAGGATCATCGCCACCGTCAGCTTGGGCGAGACCTTGGCCGCCTGCTCCTCGGCCGCCAGCATGCGCCGGGTGCGGACCATCTCGGCGTGCACGCGCAGCGCCCGCGCGACCGAGGTGCCGAAGCGCTCGGCCTGGGTGAGCACGTTGACCAGGGCGGCCACCTCCTCCAGTCCGGTCCGGGTGTCCAGGTGGCGCAGCGCGTCGATGCGGGGCACGCCGGCGGCGACCTCGTGGTTGACGAGCTGCAGCTCTCTCGCCAGCTCGGGCGCGGCGTTCTCCATCTCCTCGGCGACGCGCTTGAAGGCGGCGTCCAGGCCGAGCCCCGCCTCGACGCTGCTGACCAGCAGGTCGAGCGAGTCCGGGAAGGGACGCAGCAGCAGCTTCTGGCGCTCCTGGACGCGGCTGCTCAGCACGATGCCCGGGATGTAGTACCCGGCCGACGCGCCCAGCAGCACCAGCAGCAGCACCGTCACCAGCTTGTCGGGCTGGGCGATCAGGGCCAGGATCATCGGCAGGGACAGGGCCAGGACCACGCGCAGCGCGCTGAACATCTCCAGGTTGTTGGGCTGCCTCCAGCCGGCCTGCACCAGCCTGCGCCGCAAGATGTTGCGCTCGTCCTCGGCGGAGGGCGCGGCGATCGAGCTGACCTGGGAGGCCAGGTTCTGGACGCCCTCGTTGGCCAGGAAGCTCTCGGCCTCCTGGGTGCCGGTCAGCTCCTGGATGCGGGTGGCGGCCGTCCGGTCGGACTTGAACGCCTTGCGCAGCACCCAGAAGAGCAGCAGCGTCGTCGCGAAGACGAGGGCAGCGACGCCGAAGATGATGCCGTTTCCGGCCAGCATGCTGTTGGTTTCTTCGGGCACGGTCTACAGCTCCACCTGGGACACCTTGCGCATCACGAAGATCCCGGTCGAGAACAGGCCTGCCACGATGCCCAGGAAGATGTGGCCCAGCGAGTCCTGGATCAGCGGGTCGAGGTAGTCGGGGCGCAAGGCGACGATGGCGGCGGTCACCGCGAAGGGAAGACCACCGAGGATGTAGGCGCTGAACCGGGCCTCGGCCGTCAGCGCCTTGACCTTTCCGCGGAAGATGAAGCGGTCGCGAATGGTCTTGCTGATGTTCTGGAGGATCTCGATCATGTTGCCGCCGGTGTCGCGCTGCAGCAGGGTCGAGCTCACGAAGATCCGCATGTCGAAGTTCTGCGGGTTGCGACGGATCATGTTGTACAGCGCGTCACGCAGGTCGCGACCGAGGTTGTGCTCTTCGTAGACGCGGCCGAACTCCATCGCGATGGGCATCGGGCACTCCTCCGCGCACATCCGCATGGCGTCGGAGAGGCCGTGTCCCGCGCGCAGGGAGCGGGCCATCAGGTCGAGCGCATCGGGGAGCTGGGCGCTGATCTGGGAGGCGCGCTCGTTGCTCTTGCTCACCAGGATGGCATAGGGCACGAAGCCCGCCGCCAGGCCGATCAGCGCCACCAGGCTCTGGAAGATGACGGCGCCCACCATCACGCCGATGGCCGCGAAGCCGGCCATGCGCACCAGCAGGCCCGAGACGGTGTACTCGACGTTGGCCTGCTGGATGTGCTCGTCCAGGGTGCGGCCCAGGTTGCCCAGGGCGTCCGCCAGCTCGTCCTTGACCTGGGTGCGGAAGAGGGTGTTCCCGGGGTCGCCCGAGAGCTGCCCCAGGCGCCGCGCGAGCTCGCGCTGCTGCTCCTCCTTGCGCGCCTGCACGCCCCAGTACACGAAGCTGAGGACGACGAAGGCGCCCACGAAGACGATCGAGGCGACGAGGACCTGGAGCAGCGGGTTCATTGCTACACGTCCAGTTGGAATCGGAACAGGTCGCTGGACAGCCGGATGCCGTTGCTGGCGAGCCTGCCGGTGAACTTGGGGCGGACGCCGGTCGACATGAACCGGCCCCGCACCTTGCCGTCATCGTCCACGCCGCTCTGGCGGAAGACGAAGAGGTCCTGGGTGGTGACGACGTCACCCTCCATGCCCAGGATCTCGGTGACCGCCAGCAGGCGCCGGGAGCCGTCCGACAGGCGGTCGACCTGGATGATGATGTCGAGGGCGCGCGCGATCATCTCGCGGATGTTCTTGTCTGCCAGGTTCGGCATGCCCATGCCGATCATGGTCTCGAAGCGGGCGAGCGCGTCGCGCGTGGTGTTCGCGTGGACCGTGCACATCGACCCTTCGTGGCCCGTGTTCATGGCCTGGAGCATGTCGATGGCCTCGGCCCCGCGGATCTCGCCCAGGATGATGCGGTCGGGGCGCATGCGCAGCGCGTTCTTGACCAGGTCACGCGCGACCACCTCGCCCTTGCCCTCCAGGTTGGGGGGGCGGGTCTCCAGCCGCACGACGTGCGGCTGCTGGAGCTGCAGCTCGGCGGCGTCCTCGATGGTGATGATGCGCTCGCCGGGGGGGATGAAGGAGCTCATCACGTTGAGCAGCGTGGTCTTTCCCGAGCCGGTGCCGCCGCTGATGACCATGTTGAGCTTGGACTTCACACAGCCCTTGATGACCTCCAGGATCGGCCGGGGGACGCTGCCGAAGGCGATCAGGTCGTCGGCCGTGATCGGCACGGTGCCGAAGCGGCGGATCGACACCGTCGGGCCGTCGAGCGCCAGGGGCGGGATGATGGCGTTGAAGCGGCTGCCGTCGGTCAGGCGCGCGTCCACCATCGGGTTCGTCTCGTCGATGCGACGGCCGACCGCGCCCACGATGCGGTCGATGATCTGCATCAGGTGGTTGTCGTCCTGGAAGCGGACGTTGGTCTTCTGCAGCCGGCCCTTCTTCTCGATGTAGACCGTCTTGGGTCCGTTGATCAGGATGTCGGAGATCTCCGGGTCGCGCAGCAGGGGCTCGAGCGGCCCCAGGCCCAGGATGTCGTCGAGGATCTCGTCGACCAGGCGCTCCCGCTCCAGGCGGTTGAGCGGCAGCGAGCGGCTCTCCACCTGGTCGGTCAGGGTCTTGCGAAGCCGCTGCGCCAGCTCCTCACGGGGCGTCTTGCTGACCTGCTCGAAGTCCAGCGCCTCGATCAGCTCGCTGTGGAGCTGGCGCTTGATCTGCTCGAACTCCGGGGACTCCGAGGCGGTCGGGCTGCGGTAGCGCTGCTGGGCTCCACGAACACGGTCGATGAGGCGGGACGACATGGACTACCTCTGGCAGGGCTTCGGAGGAGGGGGATTTCCAGGAGCAGCTTCGACCCTGTCGGGTCTCCTTACTTGAACAGCCATCCGAACGGCTTCTTCTCGGCCGGGCCGGCCTCGACCCGGGTGGCGCCTTCAGTCGCGAGGCTGACCATGGCGCTGATGTCCCGCACCACGGGGCTGCGCTTGTCCACGTCGCGCAGGATCCGCCCGGCGTTGATCGCGGCGAGGCAGGTCTGCTCGTCGTAGGCCACGGTGGCGGCCACCGGGATGCCCAGGCTCTTCTCGATCTCGGCGAGGGACAGCTCCGTCCCCTTGCGCCACTTGTTCACCACCAGGCGGATCAGCCCCTTCTCGATCCCCTGCCGCTCCATGAGCTGCAGGCGCCGCCAGGCGTTCTTCACGCTGGGGACGTCGGGGTTCGTGACCAGCAGGATCAGGTCGGAGACCGCGGTCGTCGTCATCGTCGCTTCGTCGATGCGGCAGCCGCAGTCGGCGACGGCGAACTGGTAGGTGTCGGCCACCACGGTGAGCACCTGCAGCACCTGCTCGCCCGAGATCTGCTCGTCGGCGATCAGCTCGGTCGGCTGGGCCAGCACGTGGACCTTGCTGGGGTGGACGGACACCGACCCGGACAGCATCCGGCTGTCCAGGCGGGTCAGGCTGGTCAGCAGGTCCTGCAGCGAGCTCTTGGGCTGCAGGTCGAGGAAGGCCGCCACGTCGCCCATGGAGAAGTCCAGGTCGACCAGGCAGACCCGCTGCACGGGCGAGATCTCCGCAGCCAGGTTGCAGGCCAGCAGGGTCGAACCGACGCCGCCCTTGCTTCCGACCACGGAGATGAGCTGCCCCTGGTCCTCGGCGTGGCCCGCCGCGAGGTCGGACTCTCGCACGGCCTGGCGGAGCAGGCCCGAGTCCTCGGGCAGCACGACGTACTCCCGGTAGCCGGCCCGCATCGCGGCGCGGATGCGCTCGGGATCCGTCTGCTGGGAGATCGCGACCAGCTGCAGTCCCTGCCCCTGCGCCTGCAGGAGCGGACCCAGCCGCACCGCCTCTTCGAAGTCGCCGTCGAAGCCCGTGATCACCACGTTGGGACGCTGGCTCTGCACCGCGTCCACCGCCTGGTGGTAGGGGATGCTGTTGGCAGGCAACACCGCCTCGGTGCCGAGGCACTCCCGGATCAGCCCCATGCCGCGCGCGTCCACGCCGACGACCACGACCTGGGCTGCGCCCCTGTTGACGCCCTGGCGCCGCATCCGGTGCTCCTACCGAGCCAGGCCGACCGCGCCCTGCGGCTGGCCGGAAGCATCGTCGTCGTCGTCGTCCTTGTCACCCAGGCGGTGATCCACCCCCAGCAGGAAAAGCTCGAGATCGTTGGGGTTGTTGTCCTCGTAGCTCGTGGGCAGCGCCGGGACCTCGCCGGGCGCCATCGGCCGCACCAGGCGGGGCGTGACGAAGATGAGCAGCTCCGACTCGTTCCGCTCGTGCTTGACGTAGCGGAACAGCGAGCCGACGAGCGGGATCTCGCCCAGCACCGGGATGCGGGCGGTCGTCTGCCGGGAGGTCTCGTTGATCATTCCCGCCATCGCGAAGGTCATCCCGCTCTCCAGCCGGAGGTGGGACTGGGACTTGCGCGCGATGAAGGCGGGGATCTCGATGCCCGTCAGCCGGATCGAGTTGCTGGAGTCGATGTCGGAGACCTCGACGTAGACCCGCATGTCCACGACCTCGCCGCCGAGGACCGTCGGCACGAAGACCAGCTTGACGCCGTACTCCTTGAACTCCACGGAGATCTTGTTGCCCTGCTGGGCGACCGGGATCGGGACCTCTCCGCCGGCCAGGAACTCGGCCTGCTGGCCCGAGAGGGCCACCAGGGTGGGGCGGGCCAGGATCTTGGAGACGTCGTACTGCTCCAGCACCGACATGATCGCCGTCAGGTCGACGTTGCCGCCGAAGGTGCCCAGGAGCTGGAAGGTCCCGGTGGTGGCGGCCTGGACGATGCCGTAGTTGAGGTTGCTGGCGCTGTCGCGGAAGCCGACGGCCGAGGGCACGGTCGCCGGGCCCTGCATCCCGATCCCCAGCGCGTTGTCCCCCCACAGCGCGTTGACGCCCAGCTCGCGGAAGGCGCGCCGGTCCACCTCGGCGAACACCACCTCGAGCTGGATCTGGTGGTCGCCCGCCACCGTCATCAGGTTGATGAACTCCTCGTCGTAGATGCTGGCGATCGCGGCGACCCGCTCCAGCGTCTCGACGTCGGCCACCGGCCCCTCGACGACCAGCCGCTGCATGAGCGGGTAGACCCGGGGCGGGTTGGCGTCCACGGTCTGGTCGACCCGGCGGATCATGTCGCTCAGGTCCTCGTGGACCGTCAGCGTGTAGGAGACCGGCTTGTCCGGCGCGTCCTTGAACCAGACCCACAGGTCGGTCGAGCCGACGGCGAGGCCCCGGACCTGGAACTGTCCGGGCGTGAGCTGCTTGAGCTCGGCGATCTCGTCGTTGGAGATCAGGACCCGCTGGATGTCGCGGCTCTCCTGGTAGATGAACGACTGCCCGACGGGCACGTCCACCCACTGCGCGGCGGACTGCTGGGCCTGGGCGGTGGAGGGCGACAGAGCGCCGGCCGCCAGGACCGGGAGGGCGAGGGCCGCGGACAGCAGCCAGGACATGGACTTCATGTGCTTCTCCGGGGAGCGTGGTGCGGCTGGGGCTCAGCGGCGCTTGTTCTTGTCCTCGATCTTGTTGCCCTGCTCGTCGAACTTCTCGGTCGTGCGGTCCGCGCCCTGGATGACCTCCACCGTGTCGGCGGGGCCTGCTTCGGCGGGCTTGGTGTTGCGGAGGCGACGAACGGTGGTCGGCTTGGTCTCCTCGACCGGGTCGAGGCCGATGATGTTGTTGATGACCATCGGGCCGTGGTCTTCCACCTGGGTGATGTCCACGTCGCTGCGCAGGACGAGGTGCAGCTCGCCCTTGCTGGAGGCCAGGGCCAGCTTCTCGGCCTCCTCCAGCGTGACCTCGAGCGTCACCGAGGGGCGCAGCCGCTGCGTGCGGTTCTTCTTCTCCTGCTCCTCGTTGTTGCCGAGGTTGCTGTCCACGGCCAGGACCTTGATGCCCTGCAGGATGGTCTCGGTCACCCACTTGGCGTCGACGGCGTCGTCGTCGGGCTTGATCGTGACGATGACGTCGACGAAGTTGTTGGGCTGCAGGAAGCCGGCCACGCCGGACTCGGTGTTGACCTCGATCGCCATGGCCCGCTTGCCCGGGGTCACGATGGCGTTCAGGCCGATGCCGGCGTCGCGGCGCGCCAGGCGCTCGGTCCGCAGCAGCTCGTTGGCCAGGATGCGCTCGCGGGGGGTGCGGCCCACCACCTCGTCCACCGACTGGAAGGCCGACTCGGCCGGCACCATCTCGGGGGCGAGCTGGCGCAGCGCGACGTCCTCCTGCGTGATCGGGATCCCCATGTACAGGTCGCGCACGGCGACGACCGTCTCCACCGTCTGCGGGCGGGCCGCCTGGCTCTCGAGCTGCTTCTGGTAGGCCTTCACGACCTGCGCCACCACCGCCGCGGTGATGGCCGCGGCGACGAGCGCGGCCGCCAGGTAGAGGGCGGTGCGGGATCGCGGGGAGGACTGCTGGCGCGCCATGGGAGCTCCGCGGGTCGGACGGGAGGCCGAGTATAGGCCGGGGGAGGCCAGGGGAGGCGAAGCGGGGCGAGGGCCTCGCTCACCGCCTCTCCAGGGACGGGGAGTGGCGGGTGGTCGGGGTGGCCACGATTGGTCACCCGGGTCGCCAGAAGCCTATCGACCGGCGGTGCGCTGGTCTACTGTGCCGCCGTCGATGGCCTACCAGAGCGTGACCAGCCCTGCGGTGACAAGCACGGTGCTGACGCCAAAGCCGACGGCATGCGGCACCTTGGACGCGCTCGCGAGGTCGCGCCCCCTGGACTTCGCCACGAGGCGCGCGAAGATGAAGACCAGTGCAACCACGCCGTGCACCGCGGTTCCCAGCAGGATGATCTGGAGCACCGCGGACCACCCGGTGAATGCGCCGCAGACCATCGCCAGCTTCACGTCGCCGCCGCCCATGATGCGCATCGCGAAGGGCCCGATGAGCACGAGGAGGGCGACGGCCGCACCCCCCAGCGACGCCCACAGCCCGTCCAGGCCCGCGGCCTGGACCTGGAAGGCGGCTCCCAGCAGCAGGCCCACCAGGATCAGCCCGTTGGGGATCCGGCGCTGCCAGGCGTCCCAGACCGCCGCGATCACCACGATCATCCACAGCACGGTCAGCGACGGGACCCAGGCCTGCGAGGGGACCACTGCACCTCCAGCCACGGAGCGCGCCGGTCGGTGCGCGTGCCAGGCCGGGCGCACCCTACCGGCTGCGCGCGCCGCGCTCAACGCCCCCGGTCGTCCAGCGCGATGATCTCCACGCCGCCGCGGGCGTCGAGGCCCACCGCCGTCCCCCCCGCCCACAGCCGGCGCAGGGCGGGGCCCAGCGCTTCGGTCCGCCAGCCCGCCAGGGCTGCCGGCCCCTCCTCGGCGACCCGGTGCAGCCACGTCGGCGGCAGCGCCAGGCCGGCGGCGATCGCCGTCTGCTCGGCCTGCGCCTGCGCCCACGCCTGCAGCAGGGTCGCCCGCCCGGGGGCCTGGGGCGGCACCGGGGGCGGCGCGGGGCCAGCGAGCGCGCGCTGGATGCAGGCCACCAGGGCCGGGCCGTGTCGTTGCCGCAAGCCGCTGGCCAGGCGACGGTCGGTCGCGAGCGCCTGCAGAGATGTCGGCCGGGTCCGGGCCAGGGCCAGCGCCATGCTGTCGCCCAGCAGGTAGTGGGCCGGCTGTCCCCGCTCGCGGGCCAGGTCGTCCCGCCACCGCATCAGGCCGGCCAGGACGCGCCGCTCGTCCGCGTCGAGGGCGGGGGCCACGTCCCAGGCGCGCCAGCCGTCCAGCGGCCGCGCGGGCGCCCGGGCCTCGTCCCACAGCTCCAGGCTGGCCTGCCGCGCCCAGTCCATGCGCCCCCGCGCCTGCACCTCCGCCGAGAGCCGCGTCGCCAGCGCCGGCAGGGATGCCACGTCCTCCAGCGCGTACCGGACCTGCTCCTCGCTCAGCGGCCGGCGCGACCAGTCGGTCAAGGCCATGCTCGGCCCCTTGCTGCCCCCCAGCCACCGCGCCATCAGGTCCGCCAGGCGCGCCGGGTAGGGCGAGCCCGCCAGGCCGGCCAGGCGCTGGGTGTCCAGCAGGGCCCGCGGCCGCCAGCCCGTCGCGGCCGTCAGGAGATGCACGTCGTGCAGCCCGCCGTGCACCACCACCTCGGTCGCGTCGAGCACCGGGCCCAGCGGCGAGAGGTCCGCCTGCAACGCGTCGACCAGCCACGCCCGTCCGTCCGCGGTGGCCAGCTGCACGGTCATCAGGGTCGGCAGCAGCCGCTGCTCTGCGTGGAACTCGGTGTCGACGGCGAGGAGCGGGACCCCCGCCAGCGCGCTGGCGAGGTCGGCGACGGCCGCGGAGGTGGAGAGGACGAGCGCGGGGGCCTGCGAAGGAGACATGGGCGGAGGCGGGTCGGGCAGGGGGAGGGCGAGGGGGCGAGCAGCCGCCCGTGGCGGGCCGGGCCTGGGAAGATACCTGCCTGCCGCGGTCGAGGCCCGCGCTCCTGCGATCGCCCCGCCGGAGGTCCCGCTGGAAGAAGCGCGCCCCCTGTCGGCCTGGAGCTGGGGAGACCCCGCCGCCACCGCCTCGTGCCTCGGCGCCGCCGTCGCGTCGACGGGGGAGGCCGGCGGACGGGTCCTGCTGACCTGCGGCGCGGGAGACGAGGCCCTCTGCCTGCTCGCCGCAGGCGCCGACGAGGTGGTCGTCGTCGACCCCGACCCCGGACCGCTGGCCCTCGCCGAGCTCAAGCTCGCCGCGGCCCGGACCCTGCCCCTGCCGACGCTGCGCAGCCTGCTCGGCCTGGACGCGCCGGGGCGGCGCCTCTTCCTCTACCACTACGTCCGGGACGGCCGCCGCGAAGGGTCGGGGCCGGCCCCGCCGGGCCTGCACGGTGCCTCCCGGGCCTGGTGGGACGCCCGCGAGGAGCTCGTCCGCATCGGCCTGGGCGAGCGCCTGGGCGCCCTGGATCGCGGGGCCGCCGACCTGCGTGCCCACCTGCGCCGGCTCGGCCTGTCGGGGCGGGTCCAGGCCGGCTTCCGGGAGGACGCATCCAGCGGGTGGGCCGGCCGGCGGTGGTCCCTGGCCCTCCGCCTCGCCCTGGGACCGCGGCTCTCCCGGGACGACGTGCTCCGCCTGCAGACCCTGCTGCCCGCGCGCGCCGCGGCGCGGGACCCTCGGGTGCGGCTGCTGCTGACCGGCCAGCTCCCCCCGGAGATCCCGCCGGCGCCGTGGCTGGCCCCGACCCAGCTCCGGTCGCTCGCCCGCGGGCGCGTCGTGCCCCAGCAGGGGGAGCCCGGCGACCTCCTCGCCGCCCAGCCCGCCGGCTCCCTCTCCGCGGTCGGCCTGGACCTCGCCTGCGCCGGCCTGCCGCTGACGGCCGACCTGCTGCCGGCCGCCGCGCGCGCGCTGCGCCCCGGTGGGCTGCTCCTGCTGCGCCCGCCGGCGGGGGCCGGCGCGCCCGCCCTGCCCCCCGCCTTGTCCCTGGACCCCGCCGCCACCGAGGCCCTCCGCGCGGCCGACCGG
>JAKLKF010000114.1 GCA_023150805.1 Myxococcota bacterium
GCCGCCCGCGCGGCGCCGCCGAGGCGCTCGGGCGCGGCAAGGTCCGCCCGGCCGCCGCCGGCTGCGGCCGACGCGCGCCTGCGAGCAGCGCCCGCAGCGGGTGGAAGCTGTCGTTGGTGACCAGCCCCGCCCACGCCAGGTCCCACAGCGCCTGGTCGACCTCGTCCCCCCGGACCGCGTGGCCCAGGGTCCGGGCCGCGGCCTGGTGCAGCTCGACGGAGAAACAGGCGCCGCGCTCTTCCAGCCAGGTGAGCACCGCCGCGTGCAGCGGGCTCCAGGCGGTCCCCACGCGCTCCGCCGGCGGCTGCCCCGGGTCGGGCGCCAGCAGCGGCACCTGCTCGCGCCGCAACAGGACGATCGCGCCGTCCCGCGCCGACAGGCGGCCCTGCCCCAGCCAGACCACCGCCCCGCTGGTGCCCAGCGCGTCCAGCGCCTCGGGCCGGAACCCGGGCACGCGGGCCGGCAGGATCCGGCGCACCAGCTCGCCCCACGGCAGGGCGCACCCCTCGAGCTGCACGATGGCGTCGTCGAGCGCGCCCGGCCGCGGTGGGGGTCGGCCCGCGCCGGTCCAGACCCCCTGCCAGGCCAGGCAGAAGCGCGCCAGCACCGGCGCCTCGACCGGCGCCACCTCGCCGCGCAGCCGCGCCAGGGTCCGCCGCTTCAGCCGCCGCAGCACCTCCTCGTCACACCACTGGGCCGCGCCCCCCTGGTCCGCCCGCATCGGGCCGTGCTCCAGTCGGCCCTCGGCCCGCAGCAGCTCGAGCACCGGCAGGACCAGGGCCGGGAGCAGCCCCAGGCGCGCCGCCACCTGCTCGGTCGAGAAGGGCCCGTGCGCGCGCGCGAAGCGGCCGACCAGGGCCCGCAGGGGGTCGGGCCGCGCCTCGAGCAGGGCGGCCGGCAGGCCCGCCGGCGGCGCGCAGCCCAGGGCGTCCCGGTACAGGACCACGTCCTCGGCCACCACCAGCCGCGGCTGGCCCGCCACCCGCAGCCAGGCGACCCGCCGCTGGGCCAGCAGCTCCTCGCGCAGGCGCGGACCGAGCCCCTCTCCGCAGCGGGCGTCCACCTCGTCGACCGCAAGATCCCCGACCCGCCACAGCAGGTCCCACAGCCCGTCGGCGCTGCGGGCCCGGCGGTCGGGGTCCAGGCCCTGCAGCTCGTCCTGCACCTGGCGGAGCACGTCGGGGTCGAGCAGCCCGGCCAGCTCCTCCTGGCCCAGCAGCTCGCGCAGCAGGCCGCGGTCCAGCGACAGCGCCTGGGCCTTGCGCTCGGCCAGGGGCGCGTCGCCGTCGTAGAGGAAGTCCGCGACGTAGGCCAGGGCCAGGCCCCGCGCGAAGGGCGAGGGCGAGGGGGTCTCGACCTCGTGCACGGCGATCCGCCGGGCGTGCACGTCGGAGAGGATGGCCCGCAGCGCCGGCAGGTCGAAGACGTCCTGCAGGCACTCGCGCCAGGCCTCCAGCGCCACCGGGAAGGAGGGGTCCTGGGCGGCCAGGGCCATCAGGCGCTGGGCGGCCAGGCGCTGGGCCCACAGGGGGGTGCGGCGCCCGGGGGACTTGCGGGTCAGCAGCAGGGCGCGCGCCGCCGCCTCGCGGAAGCGGGCCGCGAACAGCGCGGTGTGGCGGAGCTGGCCCAGCACCAGCTCCTCGACCTGGTCGGGATCGGGCAGGAGCAGGTGCAGGTCGGGCAGCGCCGGCGCCAGGACCGGCGCGTCGTCGTCGCCCCCGGCCGGCAACGCCAGGTCGGGGAAGCGCAGCACGATGCCGTCGTCGGTCCACATCGACTGCAGGCCCGTGTGCCCCCCGCCCCGGGCGGGGTCGCCCAGCGTGGCCTCCAGGGCCATGGCCCACGGCGCGTGCACGCGGGCGCCGAAGGGGCTCAGGATGCAGATCCGCCAGTCGCCCACCTCGTCGCGGAAGCGCTCGACGGTGATGGCGCGGTCGCTGGGCACCACGCCGGTCGCCTGCCGCTGCTCGTCCAGCCACCCCAGCAGGTTCTCGGCCGCCTGCGGCTCGAGGTGGCAGGCGCCGACCAGGTGGGCGTGGGCGTCGGGGGGCGTCATGGCCGACAGCTCCCGCACGAAGGCGCCCATCGCCTGGCCCAGGCCCAGCGGGCGCCCCGGCCCCTCGCCCCGCCAGAAGGGCATGCGCCCCGGCTGCCCGGGCGCGGGGGCCACCAGCACCCGGTCGCGCTGGATCTCCACGATGCGCCAGCTCGACGCGCCCAGCAGGATCACGTCGCCGTTGCGCGACTCGTAGACCATCTCCTCGTCCAGCTCGCCCAGCCGGCGGCCCCGGGCCGGGCGCCGCGTCCGGCCGTCGGTCGCCGGCTCGGGCTCCCCCGCCAGGTAGACCCCGTACAGGCCCCGGTCGGGGATGGTGCCCGGCGTGGAGAACACCGCCAGCCGGGCGCCCCCGCGGGCCCGCAGCCGGTCGGCCGCCCGGTCCCACACCAGCCGCGGCCGCAGCTCGCCCTGGTCGTCGCCGGGCAGGCGGCCGCTGAGCATGTCGAGCACCGCGTCGAAGGGCCCCTGCCCCAGCGACCGGTAGGGCCAGGCCCCCCGCACCAGGGACAGCAGGTGGGCGCGGTCCTGCTCCCCCTCCAGGCAGGCGCTGACCAGGTGCTGGGCCAGCACGTCCAGGCAGTTGGTGGGCACCGTGGTCGGCTCGATCTCGGCCGCCATCATCTGGCGCACCACGACCGCGGCCTCGAGCAGGTCGCCGCGGAACTTGGGGAAGAGGCGCCCGACGCTGGTCTGGCCGACCTGGTGGCCGGCGCGGCCCACCCGCTGCAGGCCGCGGGAGACGGCCCCCGGGCTCTCCACCATGACGACCAGGTCCACCGCCCCCATGTCGATGCCCAGCTCCAGCGAGCTGGTGGCGACGATGCCGCGCAGCCGCCCGGCCTTGAGCAGCTCCTCGATCTCGGCGCGCTCGGCGTGGCTCACGCTGCCGTGGTGGGCGCGCACCAGCGCCTCGGCGTGCCCCTGCTCGGCCCACAGCTCGTTGAGGCGCTGGGCCAGCCGCTCACACAGCCGGCGGCTGTTGGTGAAGACGATGGTGCTGCGGTGCGCCCGCACGAGGTCGAGGATCGCGGCGTGGATCGCGGGCCAGATGCCCTGGCGGTCGCCGGAGGTCGAGCTGGGAGCGGGCGAGGCGCGGCCGGTCGCCGCCAGGGCCGGCAGGCCGTCGGCGTCGGGATCGAGGCCGGCGGGGACCGCTGGCAGCGGCACCACCGCCGTCGCGCGCTCCATCTGCGCGACCGGCACGACGACGCGCAGGTCGACGGCCGGAGGCGCCGCGCGATCGACGATCTCCACGGGCCGCGGCCGCCCGTCCTGGACGCCGCCCAGGAAGGACGCGATCTCCGACAGCGGTCGCTGCGTGGCCGACAGGCCGATGCGCTGGGGGGCCGGGCGCGCGCCGCCGCGGGTGACCAGCTCCTGCAAGCGCTCCAGGCTGAGCGCCAGGTGCACCCCGCGCTTGGTACCGGCGACGGCGTGGATCTCGTCGACGATCACCGTCTCCACCGTCGCCAGGCGCGCCCGCGCCGCGCTGGACAGCAGCAGGTAGAGGCTCTCGGGCGTGGTCACCAGCACGTCGCCCGGGTCGCGCTGGAAGGCGGCCCGGTCCGAAGGCGGGGTGTCGCCCGTTCGCACCCGCACCCGCACCGCCGACAGGGACAGGCCCAGGCCCCGCGCCGCCGCCTGGATGCCCGCCAGGGGCGTGCGCAGGTTGCGCTCCACGTCGTGCACCAGGGCCTTCATCGGCGAGACGTAGAGCACCCGCACCCCCGCCGGGGCGGCCGGGGCGGCCGGGGCATGGTGCAGGCGGTCGAGCGCCCACAGGAAGGCGGCGAGCGTCTTCCCGCTGCCGGTCGGCGCGAGCAGCAGGGCGTGGTGGCCCGCCGTGATCGCCGCCCAGCCCCCCACCTGCACCGGCGTGGGCGCGGGGAAGGCCGCCTGGAACCAGGCGCGCGTCGCGGGTCCGAAGGCGACCAGGGGATCGGAGGGCACGGTCACCCGGGCGACCTATCGACCCCCCGGCGCGGGTGCCGGACAGGATCTGTCCGGCCAGGCTGCCTACAGCGGGATGTTGCCGTGCTTGCGGGGCGGGTTCTGCGCCCGCTTGCCCTGCAGGCTGTCGAAGGCCTCGACCAGGCGGGCCCGGGTCGAGCTGGGCACCAGGATCTCGTCGATGAAGCCGAGCTGGGCGGCGCGGTAGGGGTTGGCGAACTTGTCGCGGTAGTCCTCCACCAGCTCGGCCTTGGTCGCGACCGGGTCGCTGGCCTCGTCCAGCTCGCGGCGGAAGATGATGTTGACCGCGCCGTCGGGACCCATGACCGCGATCTCGGCGGTGGGCCAGGCGAAGTTCAGGTCGGCGCGGATGTGCTTGCTGTTCATCACGCAGTAGGCGCCGCCGTAGGCCTTGCGCGTGATGAGCGTGACCTTGGGCACGGTCGCCTCGCAGAAGGCGTAGAGCAGCTTGGCGCCGTGCTTGATGATGCCGCCGTGCTCCTGGTTGACGCCGGGCAGGAAGCCGGGGACGTCCTCGATCACCCACAGCGGGATGTTGAAGGCGTCGCAGAAGCGCACGAAGCGCGCGCCCTTCAGGCTGCTGGCCACGTCGAGCACGCCGGCGAGGTGGGCGGGCTGGTTGGCGACCACGCCCACGCTGCGGCCACCCAGGCGGACGAAGCCGACGACGATGTTCGCCGCGTAGTCGGGCTGGACCTCCAGGAAGCGGCCCTCGTCGGCGACGGCGGTGATGACGTCCTTGACGTCGTAGGGCTTGTTGGGGTTGGCCGGGACCAGGGTGTCGAGCTGGCGGCAGGTCCGGTCGACGGGGTCGGTGGTGGCCCGCCGCGGCGCCTCGGACATGTTGTTGTCGGGCATGTAGGAGAGCAGCTCCCGGAGCAGGGCCAGGCAGGCCAGCTCGTCGGGCACGCTGAAGTGGGCGACCCCGCTGACCTCGGTGTGGGCCGAGGCCCCGCCCAGGTGCTCCTTGCTCACGTCCTCGTGGGTGACGGCCTTGATGACGTCGGGCCCGGTCACGAACATGAAGCTGGTCTTCTGCACCATCGCGATGAAGTCGGTGATCGCGGGGCTGTAGACGGCGCCGCCGGCGCAGGGGCCCATGATGGCCGAGAGCTGGGGCACCACGCCGCTGGCCAGGGTGTTGCGCAGGAAGATGTCGGCGTAGCCGCCCAGGCTGGCCACGCCCTCCTGGATGCGGGCGCCGCCGGAGTCGTTCAGGCCGATGATGGGCGCGCCGTTGTTCATGGCGAGGTCCATCACCTTGCAGATCTTGCGGGCATAGGCCGCGGAGAGGGATCCGCCGAAGACCGTGAAGTCCTGGGCGAAGAGGTAGACCAGCCGCCCCTCGATGCGGCCGTAGCCGGTGACCACGCCGTCCCCGAGCACCTTCTTGTCGTCCATGCCGAAGTCGGTGCAGTCGTGGGTGACGAAGCGGTCCAGCTCGCGGAAGGTGCCCGGGTCGAGCAGGGCCTCCACCCGCTCGCGCGCGGTGAGCTTGCCGCGCGCGTGCTGCTTGGAGATGGCGTCCGCGCCGCCGCCTTCAAGCGCCAGGGCGTTGGTGCGGGCGAGGCGGTCGAGCATGGCCTGGTGGAGGTGGGCCGGGTCGGAGGACATGCGGACCTCGGGAGGAGGGGATGGCCGTCAGCGGCTGCGCGAGGGCCTCCCGGCTATCACGTCGTCCCCGTCCGAGCGCCCGCCCGCGACGCTCTGCAGCCGCTCCCCGGGGGCAGGCGCGGGTGCGCGCGCCTTGTGCTTCACTGCCAGTCCGAGTACACCCGGCGGATCCCGCCGCCGTTCCTGGAGAACCCATGCGCTCCTCCCCCCTCCTGTCGCTGCTCCTCCCGCTCACCCTGGCCCTGGCCTGCGGCGACAAGGACGACGGCGACGGTGCCGTCGACGACACCGGCACGGCCGACGGCGGCGGCACCGGCGACGGCGGCACCACCGCCGAGCAGGGCTGCATCACCGTGGACGGGGCCGGCGGCTTCGCCTGGGTCAACGACGCGGTCGCCGCGGCGGCCGAGGGCGCGGAGATCAGCATGGCGGCCTGCCCCGCAGGCACCCACGAAGAGGACATCCTGCTCGACAAGGCCGTCACCCTGGTCGGCTCGCCCGACCTGCTGCTGGCCGCCGACGAGGAGGACGCGCCCGTCCGCATCACCGCCGACGGCGCGGCGGCGCGGGACCTGGTGGTGGAGGGCGAGAAGGTCGGCGTCCAGGTCGAGGGGGCGGCGGACGTGCGGCTGACGGCGATCACCGTCACCGACCCCGCCCAGTGGGGCGTGCAGGCGGTGGACGCCACCGGGCTGCAGCTCGAGGAGGTCGACGTCAGCGGGGCCGACGACGGCGGCGTCTCGATCGACGGCGGGTCGGCCACCGTCACCGGGCTGCGCGTCCAGGACGGCAAGGGCTACGGCCTGATCGCCGTCGGAGGGGCCGAGGTCCAGGTCAGCTCGTCGACCTTCCGGTCGCTGTCCCGGACCTCGACCACCGCCGACGACAGCGTGGGCATCGCCGCGGAGGAGGCGACCCTCAGCACCTCCGGCAACGTGATCGAGGACGTCCTCGACTACGGCGTCCTGGTCCTGGGCGGCAGCGCCGCCCTGTCCGGCGACCAGATCACCGGCGGCGACTTCGGCGTGCTGGCCAGCGAGGCCGACCTGTCCGCCGAGGGGCTCTCGATCACCGACGCCTACACCTGCGGCATCTACGCCTACGCGCCCCGCGCCGCCGAGGTGGCCGGCACCACCGTGATCGGCACCCCCGGCGCGGTGCTGGAGGTCGGCCCCGACGAGTGGAACGAGGCCGTCTACCTCAGCGCCGGCCTCTTCCTCTACGCGCCGACCACCGCGATCACCGACTCGAGCGTCAGCGGCTACACCGGGGTGGGCGCCTTCGTCGCCTCGCCCGGCGGCGGCAGCTCCACCATGACCGGGGTGACCCTGGCCGACCAGGGCAACCACGGGCTGTACGCCTCGGGGGTCGACCTGACGGCCACCGACGTGGTCGTGACCGGGACGACGTCGACCGCGGCGACCAAGGAGGAGGCCTGCACCACCGTGGACAGCCAGGTGGGCGTGCTGTTCTACGACGGCGACCTGGACTGGACCGGCGGCGAGATCCGCGACATCGCGGGCTATGGCCTGACCGGCATCTACGGCCAGCTCACCATCGACGGGATCACCGTCGCCGACACCGACTGCGCGGGCATCATGGCCTTCCAGGCGGACGCCGACATCACCTACGGCACCTTCTCGGGGGCCCCCGGCGGGGCCTTCGCCAGCGCGATCTGCAGCTACCAGTCCGAGTCGCTGTACGTCGGCGGGAGCAGCTTCGCCGACAGCCGCCAGGAGGTGCTCGACCGCAGCGAGGAGTTCATGAGCGGCGGCGTGCTCACCCGCTACGACTACTACCTGTGGTCGGGCTCGGACATCCAGGTCTGGTACGGCGCGGACGCGACCATCACCCAGAACGTCTTCCAGGGCGGCGTGAACGGCGTCGAGCTCTACAGCGACGGCACCGACCCCTCGACGGCCACGCTGACCAACAACAGCTTCACCGACTACCTGGGCCTGGTGCTCTACGTCGGCGACGGCAACAGCGCCTCGGCCACCGACCTCACCGTCACCGGTCACGGGGCCTACGCCCTGGCCTGCGAGAACGGCAGCCTGGACCTGGACCGCGTCACCGTGGAGGACGGCGGCACCACCACCTCGCGCACGGCGGTCTACACGGGCGACACCTGGGCCTACGACCTGGCCATCGACACGACCGAGCCCTCGGTGGTCGCCTATGGCTGCACGGTCGAGGCCGCCGACCTGACCGTGCGAGACGCCGACGCCTCGGCCGTGGAGCTGATCGACGGCTCCTGGGAGCTGACCGACCTGGTCATCGACGGCGCCGGCGTGCTCGACCAGGGCGACGGCCTGTCGGCCCAGACCACCTACACGGCCGGCACGCTGTACCTCAACGGCGCGCAGATCGACGGCGTGGCGGCGGGGCGGGGCATCTACGTGGGGGCCCAGGCCTCGACGACCATCTCGATCTTCGGGGCGGAGGTGTCCGACACCAGCGACGACGGCGTGCACCTGCAGGGGCTGGGCGCCGCCGGCACCAGCACGGCCACGGTCAACGGGCTGACGGTGAGCGGCGCGGGCGGCGCGGGCCTGCGCCTGGAGGACCTGTCGGCCAGCCTGAGCGCGGTCTCGGTGGTGGGCAGCGCCGAGGACGGCATCGTGCTCACGGGCGGCACCGTCTCCTTCGCCGGCAGCAGCTCGCAGGACAACAGCGGCTTCGGCATGGTCTGCGAGGAGTCCGTCTCGGTCAGCGCCTGCGACGTGGACACCGCGGGCAACGCCGAGGGTGGCTTCGACGGCTGCGAGGCGTGGTGCGGCGACGGCGGGTCCGGCGACGGGGGCGCTGCCGACGGGGGCGCTGCCGACGGGGGCGCTGCCGACGGGGGCGCTGCCGACCCGAGCTGAGGCCCGAGGCGGCGGGCCCGGGCCGCCGAGGCGTCAGCCGGCCGAGGGAGCCCACTGCTGGTCGAGCAGGAGGCCCCGGCCCTGCCGCAGGCGGACCCGGGCGGCGGCGGGCAGCGGGTAGAGCCAGGCGAGCACCTGCGGCTGGCCCTGCCTGCGCAGCTCCCAGCGCTCCTCGGGGGCCAGGGGGCCGCCGTCGACCTCCACCGCCGGCTCGGCGCCCGGGGGCCCGACCACCGCCAGCCGGCCGTCCAGCTCGCCGGCCCAGGGCGCAGGGCGCCCGTCCAGCAGGGTCGAGGGGAGCACCAGGTCCTCGCCGGCGAGCGCCTCCGGCTGGGCCTGTCGCCCCCCCAGCGCGACCACCTCGACCGGCAGGGGCTCCGTCAGCCCCGAGACGCCGCCCGAGGTCCACAACCAGGGACCCAGGCGGGCCTGGCCGGGGGCGACCGCGCGCCAGGTCAGCTCCACGCGCCGCAGCGTGCGTCCGCCCCCCTGTCCCACCACGTCCTCCACCACGCGGGTCCGCCGCAGCAGCGCGGCAGGCTCGCCCAGGTCGCGGACCGCCAGCGCGCCGTCGGGCGCGTCCAGGGTCAACACCGCGTCGTAGTCGTCGCCGAGCAGGACGCTGCCGGGCTCGCCGACCAGCTCGGCCCACAGGGCTGGCAGGGGGACCAGGGGGGCCAGGTCCGGCCGGGCGCGCAGCAGCACCAGGTCCGGATCCTCGGCGGCCTGGGCGGGGGTCAGGGCGCCCGCGGAGAGCAGGATCCGCAGGTCGGCGGCGGCGGCGTCCAGCGCGCCGCCCCGGGCCCGGAGCGCCGCGCGGTTCCGGCGCAGGTCGGCGTCCTGGGGAAAGCGGCCCAGTCCCCGGTCCAGGGTCGCGAGCGCGGCGTCGACCTGGCCCGCCAGCTCCTGGGCCCGCGCCCGCCAGGCGATCAGGGTGGGGCTGTCGGGGTCGAGGGACTCGGCGCGGGCGAAGGCCTGCTCGGCCCCCACGGGGTCCCCCTGGGAGAGCAGGGAGCGGCCCTGGTCGTAGGCCTGGGCGGCGTCCCGGCGGCTCCGCAGCGGCTCGGCGGGCCCGCAAGCCACCACCAGCAGCAGGGCCGCCAGCCCCCACGCCGAGGGTCCCCCGCTCACGAGCTCCGGCCGATCACCGCCGCCAGCCGCCCCGCGCGGGCGGCGTCGCGCCGGTGGCTGTGCAGCAGCGGGTCGCGGAAGGTGCAGTCCGGCAGCACGTCCACCTGCTCCGCGCCGCCCTGGTGGAGCTGCCAGGCGACCGCGGCCCGCAGGTCCACCTGCCAGCGCGCGGGCCGGCGCCCCGTGCGCAGGAAGACCTCGGCGGGCACGACGGCGGAGAGCCCCTCGACCACCTCGGCGCCGACCTCGTAGTCGTCCACGCCGATGCAGGGGCCGACGGCGGCCAGGCGGCGTCCGGCCGGGCTCCCCAGGGCGGAGAGGGCCGCGGGCACCACCCGGGCGGCCACCCCGCGCCAGCCGGCGTGCACCGCGGCCACGCGCGCCGGCCGGCCCCGGGGATCCAGGTCCACCACCAGCGCCGGCACGCAGTCGGCCACCCGCACGGCCAGCAGCAGGTCGGGCAGCTCGGTCCACAGGGCGTCGCCCTCGCCCCGCAGGCCCGGCGCGCCCGCGTGCACGACCCCGTCGCCGTGCACCTGGGACAGCAGCGCCACGCCGGCACCCGGCAGGCCGGCCTGGTCGGCCACCCAGGACCAGCTCGCCGGCGGGGCGCCCGGCCCCAGGTCGAGCCCCCGCCCCGCGTCGAGGGCATCGGGGCCCTGGCGCGTCGTGAAGCCGTGGGCCAGGCCGGGGACGGAGGCGAGCAGCGCGCTGCGACGGAGCATGGGCCCACCTTGCCCCGCGCTGGGGGGGGCAGCAAGCCGCGCCGCTCCTGACCGGCGGTTGCGCTCCGGCGCGGGTGACCCTACGATTCGCCCGAACCGGCCAGGGCGCCCGCGCGTCCGGCCCACCGCGCCGCATCCCGCCCCCCCGCCCCTGGACCGGCTCCATGACGCTGCCCCTGCTGCTCGCCCCCGCCGCCGCGCTGCTCGCCGCCTGCACCGGGGGCGGCGGCGAGGGGGGGGCCGACTACAGCCTGTCGATCACGCCCGTGCTGCCGCCGAACCAGGGCGCCCTGCTCACCGAGCTGGACAGCATGGACCTGGTCTTCGACGCCCTGGGCGACGAGCCGGTGGTGATGCCGCTTTCCAGCCTGGCGGCCGGCGACTCCTCGACCTTCGACGACCTGCCGGCCCTGGAGGGCACGGTGCTGGAGCTGCGCGGCTACGTCGGCAGCACCCTGCGGGCCTACGGGCGCACCGCCCCCCTCACCCTGCAGACCGGCGGGCTGGACCTGCGCGTCCTGGTGAGCGCCGTGGACGAGGTCGGGCACCTGGCCGACCTGCCCGACCCCAGCGCCTTCGGCGCCCTGGCGGCGGGGGGGGACGGGCGCTTCCTGCTCTTCGGCGGAAACGAGGAGGGGGTCTTCGGCACCGAGTCGACCAGCAGCATCCTCGCCCTGTCCCTGGCGCCGGCCAGCGATGACCTGGCCTTCACCGAGCTGGAGGTGCAGATGCCGCCGCGCGACGCCCAGGCCGCCGGCGACGACGGAGGCGAGGGGCGGATCTGCCACTCGGCCACCCCGCTGACCCGCGGCAACCACGAGCTGGTCGGCCGGGTGCTGGTGGCCGGGGGGGCGGCGGCCCTGATGCAGGAGGACGGCGGCTCCTACCTGCCCGACCTGAGCACCGCGACCTGGTCGAGCTTCCTCTTCGACCCCGCCACCGACACCGTCGAGACGCTGAGCGAGGCCGCGGCCCTGGTCCAGCCCCGCTGCGGCCACACCGCCACCGAGCTGCCCTCGGGCGCGGTCGTGCTGGTGGGCGGCCTGGGCTACGGCACCGCCGGGCAGTTCAACGCCCAGGCCACCGCCGAGATCTTCGACCCGCTGATCGGCGGCTTCGAGCTGGTGGACGGCACGCCCGATGGCCCCTTCCTCTTCCACGGCGCCGCCGCCCTGGGCTCCGAGGGCGTGCTGGTCTGCGGGGGCCTGGCGCCCTCCGGCTCGCGCTGGGACGGCTCGCAGGCCTGCGACCTGGTGGGCAACGCCGGCACGATCTCCTCGGCGGGCGCCTTGCCCGAGAAGCTCATCCACCCGGCGATGGCCCCCCTGCCCGACGGGCGGGTGCTGCTGACGGGCGGCGCCGTCCCGACCGCGGCCAGCGAGCTGTTCTACTTCGAGGCCGAGGTGAGCGACCGGGCGTGGATCTACGACGGCGAGGACTGGACCGAGACCGACCCGATGAAGGCCCCGCGGGCGATGCACCGCATGGTGGCGCTGCCGGACGGCGACGTGCTGGTGGTCGGCGGCACCACCGAGATCGGCGAGTTCTGGAACATGGTCTACGGCACGGCCTGGGCGGTGCCCTGCGCCGAGGTCTTCGACGCCGACACCGAGCGCTTCGCCCTGGTCGGCGACTGCGACCTGGACGCGCCGGCCGGGGCGCTGCCCGAGCCGGTGGCGCTGGCGGGCGTCGCGGTGGACGACGCCTTCGGCGCGCTCGTCGCCGGGGGCCTGAACGAGAACGAGGACGGCGCCAAGGGCGTCAGCCTGTACCGCCCCTCGCCCTGAGGGCCCGCGCCCTCACCGGGCCAGGGGGCCCCACCAGGCCGTGGGATCTCCCTGGCGGATGCAGGCCAGCACCCCGGCGGGGACCATGTGGTCCACGGGCTGGCCGGCCAACAGGCGGCGGCGCACCTCGGAGCTGCTCACGTCGGGGAAGAGCACGGCGCCCTCGGGCACCGGGTGGCCCGTGCGCCCGACGACCAGGGGGGGAAAGCGCGCCCGCAGCTCGGCCCAGCGCCGCCAGCGGGGGAGCTGCGGCACGACGTCGGCGCCGACCACCGGGACCAGGTCGACCCCGGGGTGGCGGGCCGCGAGGTGGCAGAGCGTGTCGATGGTGAAGCTGGGGACGGGCAGGTCCCGCTCGACCGCCAGGACCTGGACCCGGCCGTCGCCCGCGGGGTCGACCTGGGCGGCCAGGGCCCGGCACCACGAGAGCCGCTCCGCGAAGGGCGCCAGGCGCTTGTCCTGCTGCCCCTCGAAGGCGTGGTGGAAGACGGGCACGATCCACACGGCGTCGACCCGGCCGGTCCACAACAGCCAGGCCACGACCATGCCGTGCCCGACGTGGGGGGGGTTGAAGCTGCCGCCGTAGACCGCGACGCGCACCGCGCTGCTCCTGCACCCGGGGGCCCAGGTCCCCGGTCGCCTGTCCCTACCCGGTCGGCGGGCCGGGCGCGGATCCCTGTCCTCGGGAGCCCCGTGTTACCCTCCGCAGCCGGCCGCCGGCCACGGCAGCCGCGCGCCGGGTGGCCCTCCCCTCCCCTCCCCCGCCGCAGATCGGGCCTGGCGACGTGTCTCCCAAGCAGCTTCCCATCGGCGTGTTCGACTCGGGTGTCGGGGGTCTGACGGTCCTGGCCGCGCTGCGCCAGCGCCTTCCCGGCGAGGACCTGCTCTACCTGGGCGACACCGCCCGCGTGCCCTACGGGACCCGCTCCCCCGAGACGGTGGTGCGCTACGCCGAGCGCGTGGCGGGGCACCTGCTGGGGCGCGGCATCAAGGCCCTGGTGGTCGCCTGCAACACCGCGACCACCTGGGCCCTGCCGGCGCTGCAGCGCACCGGCGAGGCGCGGGGCATCCCCGTGGTGGGCGTGATCCAGCCCGGGGTGCAGCGGGCGCTGGAGCTGACGCGCAACGGCCACGTCGCGGTCATCGGCACCGAGGGCACGATCCAGGGCGGCCGCTACGCCGCCCAGCTCCGGCAGGCGCGGCCCGACCTGCGCGTGGAGGGCGTGGCCTGCCCGATGTTCGTCGCGCTGGCCGAGGAGGGCTGGGTGGGCGACGACCCCATCGCCCGCCTTGCCGCCGAGCGGTACCTGGCCGCGCTGCGGGGTGGCCCGGACACGGTGATCCTGGGCTGCACCCACTACCCGCTGCTGCGCGCGGCCATCCAGGCGGTGCTGCCCGGCGCGGTGCTGGTCGACTCGGCCACGGCCACCGCCGACGACACCGCCAGCCTGCTGGCGGCCCGCGGGCTGCTGCGCGAGCGCGACGCCGGGGGCCGCAGCCGCTTCCTGGTGACCGACAACCCCGACCGCTTCGAGCGCGTGGGCCGCTACTTCCTGGACGCCCCACACCGCCCCGAGGTGGTCGACATCGAGGACCGGGACCACGCGACCTGGCACGGCCTGCCGGGGAGCGCGGCGTGATCCGGCTGTACCACCTGCACAAGCGCTACGGCGAGGTCAGCGCCCTGCGCGACGTGAACCTGCGCATCGCCAAGGGGGAGTTCGCCTACGTCACCGGGCCCTCGGGGGCCGGGAAGTCCACGCTGCTCAAGCTGCTGTACGGCGCCGAGCGCCCTACCGAGGGCAAGCTGCTGCTGGGCGGGGTCGACGTCTCCCGGCTCTCGGCCCGCAAGCTGCCCGCGCTGCGGCGGAACATGGGCATCGTCTTCCAGGACTTCAAGCTTATCCACAGCCGCACGGTGGCCGAGAACGTGGGCCTGGCGCTGGAGGTGATCGGGACCTCGCGGCCGGTGATCGAGCGCCGCGTCGCCGCGGTGCTGGGCATCGTGGGCCTGCGCGGCCGCGGCGGGGAGTACCCGCGCACCCTCTCCGGCGGTGAGCAGCAGCGCGTCGCCGTGGCCCGCGCCATCATCAACGACCCCTCGATCCTGCTGGCCGACGAGCCCACGGGCAACCTCGACGGCGGCATGGCCATCGAGGTCATGGAGATCCTGCAGTCGATCAACCTGCGGGGCACCACCGTGCTGGTGGCGACGCACGACGTGGGGCTGATGGACCGCTTCCCCTACCGGCGCCTGCGCTTCGAGCAGGGCCGCCTGGTCCAGGGGCAGAGCACCTGATGCACGCGCTGCGACACGTGCTGCGACGGGCCGGGCGCTCCCTGTGGGAGCACCTGTACCTCAACGCGATGGCCACCATGGTCATCGCGGCGGCCCTGCTCCTGCTGGGCGTGTACCTGACGGTGCAGTTCAACCTGAACGCCATCGTCGACACCTGGGACCGCGACGTCCACCTCAGCGCCTACTTCCACGACGACGTGCCCGAGGAGCGCCGCTTCGCCCGCCGCGACGAGCTGGCGGCCCGGCCCGAGGTCCAGAGCGTGCGCTACGTCAGCGCCGCCGACGCCCGCGAGTGGCTGGTCCAGCGGGTGGACGACATCGAGCCGGTCCTCGACGAGCTGGGCGAGAACGCGCTGCCGGCCTCGCTGGAGATCGAGCTGGTGCCCGCCCAGGCGACCCCGGCGGCCATCGCCGCCTTCGGCCAGGGGCTGGCGGGGCCGGACTTCGAGGACGTCGAGTTCGGCCAGGAGTGGATCGAGCGCTTCAACGCCTTCCTGTCGCTGTTGCAGCTCCTCGGCGCGGTGCTGGGCGCCCTGATCGGCGTCGCCGCGCTCTTCCTGGTCGCCAACACCGTGCACCTGATCGTCTACAGCCGGCGGGACGAGCTGGAGGTGCAGAAGCTGGTGGGCGCGACCGGGGCCTACATCACCGCCCCCTTCCTGATCGAGGGCGCGGTCCAGGGCCTGCTCGGGGCCCTGCTGGCGCTGGCCGGGCTGTGGGGGGTGCACCAGGTGCTGGTGCTGCGCCTGCAGGAGGCGCTGCAGCTCGGGCTGGCGGGCGAGCTGGCCTTCCTGCCCGGCGGCTACCAGGCGGTCCTGGTCCTGCTCGGCCTGACGCTGGGGACGGCCGCCTCCCTGCTCTCCGTGCGCCGCTTCCTGGCCTCGGCTCCATGAGCGCCCCCCGGCTCCGCCCCGGGGCGCTGCCCGCCCTCGCCCTGGCGGCGCTGCTGCTGCGCGCCGCCCCCGCGCCCGCCCAGGCGCCCGTCGACGTGGGCTGGGCCGGCGACCTGGAGGCCTCGCGCCTGGACGAGCGCAACGTGCTGGACCAGCTCAACGCGCTCGACCGGGAGCTGCAGGCGGTGCGGGACCAGCGGGAGGGCATCCAGGAGCGGCTGCTGGCGCTGGAGGAGAGCGCCCGCCGCAACGAGGACACGGCCGCCAGCGCCGAGGCCCTGCTGGCCGCCCGCCGGCCCGAGGTCAAGGCCCGCCTGCGCGCGCTGTACCGCCTGCACCGGCGCGGCCTGGCGCGCATCGTCTTCGGCGCCGAGGACCCCGCCGAGCTGCGGCGGCGGTCGGTCTACATGCTGGCCATCCTCAAGGCCGACCTGGCGCGCATGAAGCAGTACGCCGACGCCATGGCCAACCGCAGCACGGCGAAGCAGGCCCTGGAGAAGGACCTGATGGCGATGACGGCGCTGCGGGCCGAGCTGCAGCTCCGCGAGGCGGAGATCCGCGAGCAGCGCGCCCGCCGCATGTCCACCCTCGACGAGATCCGCAGCCGCCGCGGCCTGGCCAGCTCGGCCATGACCCAGTACGGCCAGATCGGCCGCAGCCTGGACCAGCGCCTGGGCCTGGGCGGCGACGCCGAGGCGATCCAGGCCCAGGTGCGGGTCATCAACCCCGAGGGCAGCTTCCGCGAGAGCTTCGGCCGCCTGCCCTGGCCCACGACCGGGCAGCTCGTGCGGCGCTTCGGCCCCTACATGGATCCCAGCACCGGCGAGGAGTTCGACAGCATCGGCCTGCAGATCTCGGCCGAGTACGGCACGCCCTTCCGCGCGGTCTTCGACGGCTCGGTCCGCCTGGCCGACTTCGTGCCCGGCTACGGCCAGACGGTGGTGATCGAGCACGGGCCCTACTCGACGGTCTATGCCCACGCCAACGGCCTGAAGGTGCGGACGGGCGACAGCGTGCGCGCCGGGGACGTGCTCGGCATGGTCGGCAACTCGGGCCTGACCGACGGGCGCGGCTACGTGCTGGGCTTCGAGCTGCGCTACAACGGCAGCCCCCAGGATCCCCTGCCCTGGCTGGCGCCGCGGTAGCCGCGGCCCGCGCCGCCGGGCATGCTGCACTTCCCCCCTCGGCCTGCGCCCGGCGCCGGCCCGACGGCGGCCCCCTCCCCTGCCCCCCTCCCCCGCCGGTGGTGCCCATGAAGCACACCCTGCTCTCCTTCGGCGCCGTGAGCCTGGCCTTCTCCGGTGGCCTGCTCTCGGGCGCCAGCCTGGTCGGCTCGGCGCGCGCGGCGGGCGGCGGTCCCTACGCGGCCCTGGACACGCTGGCCCGGGCCATGACCACGATCGAGGGGCAGTACGTCGAGGCGGTGGAGCCCCGCGCCCTGGTCGACGCCGCGGTGCGCGGGATGGCCGAGAGCCTGGATCCGCACAGCGTCTTCCTGGACCCCGACGCCTGGCGCAGCCTGCAGGACCGCAACGAGGGCCGGTGGTTCGGCGTGGGCGTCGAGATCCGGCCCGACCCGCTGGGGGCGCGGATCGGGCGGGTGGTGCCCGGCGGGCCCGCCGACCTGGCCGGGGTGCAGCCCGCCGACCTGCTGGTGGCCATCGACGGGCAGGAGCTGGCGGGCAGGAGCCTGGAGCAGGTCGGACAGGGGCTGGAGGGGGAGCGCGGGGCGCCGGTCCGGCTGGGGCTGCTGCGCGGCCAGGAGCGGCTGGAGCGCACGGTGGTGCGCGACCAGGTCGTGGCGCCGGTGGTGGACGCCGCCCTGCTGGCGCCGGGGCAAGGCTACGCGCGCATCGAGCACTTCCGGCAGCGGACGGCGGCGGAGCTGGCCCAGGCCCTGGTCGCGCTGGAGGAGCAGGGGGGCCGGCCGCTGGAGGGCCTGGTGCTCGACCTGCGCGACAACCCCGGCGGGCTGTTGGAGGAGGCGGTCGCGGTGGTCGACCTCTTCGCCGACGAGGGCCTCATCGTGGAGACCCGCGGGCGTGACGGGCAGGTGGTCGAGGCCCACGCGGCCCGCCCCTCGCCGGGCGATCGGGACCTGGCCCTGGTGGTCCTGGTCAACGGCATGTCGGCCAGCGCCTCGGAGATCGTGGCCGGGTCGCTGCAGGAGCTGGGGCGCGCCGCGGTGGTCGGCACCCCCAGCTTCGGCAAGGGCTCGGTCCAGCAGGTCTACGAGTTCGAGGACGGCTCGGCCCTGAAGCTGACGGTGGCCCGCTACCACCTTGCCTCCGGGCGCAGCTTCACGCCCGGGGAGGGCGTGGAGCCCGACCTGGTCGTGCCGCTGGACCAGGCGCCGGCGGCCGCCCGGGCCCGGCTGGAGCAGGCCCTGGACCGCCTGCCGCCGGCCGAGGCCCAGGCGCTGCACGCCGACCTGGCCCGGGTCGCGGAGGGCAGCGACGACGCCCACGCCGCCGACGTGCCTTGGGAGGGCAGCCTGGCCGAGCGCCTCGCCATCGACCCCCAGCTCCGTGCGGCATGGGACCGGGTCCGGGCCGCGCCCTGAGCGGGCGGGTGCTGGCCCTGGGCCTCGCCCTGGCGCTGGGCATGGCCGGGCTGTGGGCCGCGCCCTTCCTCGCCCGGATGGTGGTGGACGGCGGGGCCCGGGACGGCGGCGGCCCTGCTCCGGCCGACCCGGCCGAGGTGGACGCCTTCCTGGCGGCGGCCCTGCCCGCGGCGGGCTTGACCCTGCGGCACAGCCAGGTCGGCGCCGAGGGGCTGCGGACCGAGACCTGGGCGGTGCCGCCGGGGCGCGCCGCCGAGGAGGTCGCCCAGGGGCTGCGGCAGGCCGCCCGCGCCGAAGGGGTGGAGCTGCACCTGGTGCCCCGGGACGAGCTGGACGCGCTGGTCCGGGTCTACGCCGGATCGGCGCCGCGGCGCGCGCTGCTGCTGGTGCCCACGCTGCCGGCCGACACCACGCCGCCGGCTGCGCCCAACCGGCGGGAGCGACCGCTGCTGGGCCTGGTGATCGGCGGCCTGGGCGAGCGGGAGGCTGCCGCGCTGGTCGCCACACCCTTGCCCCTGACGGTCGCCGTCCGCCCCTTCCTGCCCCACTCGCTGGCCGTCGCCCGCGACGCGGCGCGGGCCTGGCAGGAGGTGCTGGTCGACGTGGCGGAGCCGGAGCTGGACCCGGCCGCGGCCCGCGCGGCGGTGCCTTTTGCACGGGAGGTGACCGAGCTGCAGGCCCGCATCACCCACCTGCTCGCCACGCGCGGGCGGACCGCCGTGCTGCTGGAGCACGACGACCCGGCGCTGCCGGGGCTGCTGGGCTGGGCCGCCCGGGTCGCCGGGTCGCGCTACCGCCTGGTGCTGGCCCACGAGCTGGCCCGCCCCGAGGACACGGTGGGCCTGGCGGGCGAGGAGCCGCCTGCCGCCCTCAGCCCGCCGTGACCCGGAAGTGGAAGGGGTCGCTCTCGCCGTCCAGGGGCAGGGTGCAGCCGTTCTGATCGATGTCGACGGCCTGGATGTAGTAGTCCATTCCGCCCGAGCCGACGGCGCTCCCCGGCATCTGGGCCGTGTAGGTGTCGGTGCCCGACAGGGTCATGCCCACGTCGTCCCAGGTCGTGGTCGTCTCCTGCTTGTAGTAGAGCTTGACCACGAAGACGCCCGACAGGTCGTCGACGACCACGGCGCTCACGTCGATCGGCTCGCCCAGGGGCATCGCCGCCTCGATGGGCGTGTGGGTGATGGTGGGGCAGGCCTCGTCCACGACCGGGCCCGTGTCGCCCGAGTCGTCGGTGGTGCCATCGCCGCCCACGCCGGTGTTGCCACCGTCGCAGGCCAGCATCAGGGTCAGGGCGAGCGCGAGCATGTCGTTCCTCCACACGTCCGTTGCAGGCGCAGCGTACGCGCCTTCTGGGGCTTAGACAACACGTCCGACCAGGTCGTGCTCGGCGGCCTGGGTGATCCGCACGTCGACGAAGCGGCCGGGCACCACCTCGGGCCCGGGGCCGTCCAGGAAGACGACGCCGTCGACGTCGGGCGCCTGGGTCTGGGTGCGGCCGACCAGCAGGTCGGGGTGCTCGTCGCCGGGGCCGTCGACCAGCACGCGCAGGACCTTGCCGACCTGGGCCTGCAGCGCCTGGCGGCTGATCTCGGCCTGGGCCTGCATCAGGATCCGCTGCCGCTCCTGCTTGACCTCGTCGGGCACCTGGCCGGGCAGGGTGGCCGCGGGCGTCCCCTCCTCCTGGCAGTAGGTGAAGACGCCGACGCGGTCGAAGCGCTGGGCCTGCACGAAGTCCAGCAACTCGGCGAAGTCCTGGTCGGTCTCGCCCGGGAAGCCGACGATGAAGGTGGTGCGCAGCGCGATGCCGGGGACGTGCCTGCGCACGCGGTCCAGGATGCGCTCCTGGCCGGCCCGGGTCACGCCCCGGCGCATCGCCTGGAGCATCGGCCCGCTGGCGTGCTGCAGGGGCATGTCCAGGTAGGAGCAGACGCGCTCCTCCTCGGCGATGGCCTGCAGGAGCGAGACCGGCAGGCCGATCGGGTAGGCGTAGTGCAGGCGGATCCAGGAGAGGCCGTCGACCCGCGCCAGCCCGCGCAGCAGGGCGCCCAGGTCGCTGCCGTCGCCCAGGTCCCGGCCGTAGGCGGTGCTGTCCTGGCTCACCAGGTTCAGCTCGACCACGCCCTGCCCGGCCAGGGCGCGGGCCTCGGCCAGCAGCGAGGGCACGGTCCGGCTGCGCATCTTGCCGCGCAGCTGCGGGATGATGCAGAAGGTGCAGCGGTGGTCGCAGCCCTCGCTGATCTTGAGGTAGGCGCTGTGCGGCTTCCAGGAGTTCAGCCGGGGGGCCAGCTCGTCGTGGATGTACAGCGGCGTGTCGACGTGGGTCTTGGGGGACTGCCCCTGCCGCGCCTGCAACACCTCGGTGATGCGGTGGTACTCGCCGGTGCCCAGGAAGTGGTCCACCTCGGGCAGCTCGTCCTCCAGCGCCCGGCCGAAGCGCTGCACCATGCAGCCGGTGACGACCAGCTTGCGGCAGTGGCCCGTGTCCTTGTACCCGGCCATCTGCAGCACGGTCTCGATGGACTCCTCGGTCGCCGGCTGGATGAAGGAGCAGGTGTTGACCACGATGACGTCGGCGTCCTCGGGCCGGTCGACCAGCTCGAAGCCGCCGGTGACGAGCTGGCCGACCATGACCTCGCTGTCCACGCGGTTCTTGGGGCAGCCCAGGCTGACCAGGTGCACACGCTCGGCCATCGTCCTCCTCCGCGCGCCAGGGCTCACATGCCGTCGGCGCGCACCACCTGGATGCCGGCGGGGACCGTGAAGGTGAACTCGGACGCCGCCAGCGTGGGGTTGAGCTTCAGGTTGGTGAAGCTCATCTCGGTCTCGTTGTCGAAGGCGTCGACGATGACGAGCTTCTCGAGCTCGTAGCGCCGGCGGTTCAGCTCCAGCCGCAGCGACTTGAAGCCGCCCTGCTTCTTGGGCACCAGCTCCAGCACGTAGGAGCGCTTCTCGGCGCCACCCTGCCGGTCGAGCAGCTTGACCACGAACAGGTCGTCGAGGTTCTCCAGCGTCGTGAGGAGCTGGTCGACGCCGCTGTCGTCGGCGCCCAGGTCGCTGGTGATGATGACCTGCTTCTCGGCCGGCGAGTAGACCCACATGGTCTTGCCGTCGGTCACGAAGAGGCGCGCCTCGGGCGTGGTGAAGTCCCAGCGCATCATGCGGGGGCGCATGAGCTGGATCCGGCCGCGCTGGCGCTCCCCCTCGCCCATGGCCGCCGAGCGCGTGACCTGCGAGAAGTCGGCCTTGATGGTCTGCACGTCCTTGTAGACGGCCTCGACGGCGGAGACGAGCTCCTGCACGGTGGCGGGCTCGGGCGCGTCCTGGGCGTGGGCGGGCGCCGACAGCAGGGCCTGCGGGAGCGGGGCGACGCCCAGGGCGAGGCCGAGGGCCGCGGCAGCGAGGAGGCGGCGGGAGGCGGCGGGCAGGGGCACGGGGGTCTCCAGGCGGCGAGGTGCGCGCGGCGCGGAGGAGAGGAGAGGCCGCCGCGTAGCGTCACGGTCAGGCCCACGCAAGCGGGCACGCGGCTCGGACCCCCCAGGGCGGCCCCTGCGTCCCCGCCGCCTCAGCTCGCGTGGGAGCCGACCAGGACCTCGCGCGGGCGGGCGCCGTCGGCCGGACCGACCACGCCCTCGCGCTCCATGAACTCCAGGATGCGGGCGGCGCGGTTGTAGCCGATCTTGAACTCGCGCTGGATCATCGAGGCGCTGGCCTTGCCCTGGCGGCAGACGTAGGCGACGGCGACGTCGTACAGGTCGTCGAAGTCGTCCTCGGACAGGGGCTGCTCCTCCTCGTCGTCGGCGGTGATCTGCGCCTCGTAGTGGGGGCTGCCCTGGTCGCGCAGGAAGTCGGTCACGCGCCGGACCTCCTCGTCGCTGACGAAGGGGCCGTGCACGCGCTCCAGGTCGGAGACGCCGGGCGGCAGGAAGAGCAGGTCGCCCTTGCCCAGCAGGTTCTCGGCGCCGTTCTGGTCGAGGATGGTGCGGCCGTCGACCTTGGTGCGGACCTGGAAGGCGATGCGGCTGGGCATGTTGGCCTTGATGAGGCCGGTGATGACGTTGACCGAGGGGCGCTGGGTCGCGACGATCAGGTGGATGCCAGCCGCGCGGGCCTTCTGGGCCAGGCGGATGATGCTCTCCTCGACGTCCTTGGCGGCGACCATCATCAGGTCGGCCAGCTCGTCGATGACGATGACGATGTAGGGCATGCGCTTGGGGGTGGGCGGCGCCTCGTTGCCCGGCCAGTCGGCGGGGGCGTAGCGCCAGGCCTTCTCGACCGACCAGTCCTCCAGTTCGTGCTCGACCTTCTTGTTGTAGGAGGCGATGTTGCGCACGCCCCAGCGCGAGAGGATCCGGTAGCGCTCGTCCATCTCGACGCAGGCCCACTTCAGCGCGGCGCTGGCCAGCTTGGGCTCGGTCACGACCGGGTGCAGCAGGTGGGGGATGTCCCGGTACAGCTCGAACTCGAGCATCTTCGGGTCGATCAGGATGAGGCGCAGCTCCTCGGGGGTGCGCGTGTAGAGCATCGACAGCAGCATGGCGTTGACGCCGACGCTCTTGCCGGAGCCGGTCGTGCCGCCGACCAGCAGGTGGGGCATGCTGGCCAGGTTGCCGACGTAGGGCTTGCCCTCGACGGTCTTGCCGAAGACCATCGGCAGGGGCCCCGGGTGCTTGCGGAAGGACTCGCTGGCCAGCATGTCGCGCAGCCAGACGGTCTGGCGATCCTTGTTGGGGATCTCGATGCCGACCACGCCCTTGCCGGGGATGGGGGCGACGATGCGCACGCGCAGGGCCTTGAGCGCCATGGCGACGTCGTCGGAGAGGCCCGAGATCTTCGACAGCTTGATCCCGGGGGCCGGGACGTACTCGAAGGTGGTGACGACGGGGCCGGGGCGGATGGCGACCACCTCGCCCTTGACGCCGAAGTCGGCCAGCTTGGCCTCCAGCGTCTGGGCCAGGCCCTGCAGCTCGATCTCGTCGAAGCGGGCGATGTCGCGCTCGTGGGCGTCGAGCAGGCCCAGGTGGGGCAGCTCGAAGGCGCGGGAGGCGGCGGCGAACAGGTCGGGGCCGGCGCTCTCGCCGCCGGAGACGAGGTGGCCGGGGGTGACCGAGACGCGGCGGCTGGCGGCGCCGCCGGAGGGGGTCGGGCGCGCGGCGGGGCGCGGGGCCAGGGCGGGCGCCGGTACGTCCTGCTCGACCTCCTCCTCGTCCTCGTCCTCGTCCTCGTCGTCGTCCTCGTCCAGGGACTCCTCCGCGAGGCCACGAACGGGGTCCACCACCACCGAGGGCGCGGGCTGGGGGCGGGCGAGGGAGGCGGGCTCGGGCAGGTCCGAGGGGTCACCCTCGACCCGCCAGGCAGCGGGCGCCGCGTCACCGACCGGCGCCGAAGCGGCAGGCGGGGCGGCGGCGCGCGGCGGGGGCCAGTCCGGCACCTCGTCGGCGGCCGCGAAGAGCTGCGCGGCCGGGACCGTGTCGCGCACGTCGGCCCGCGCGCCGAGGCCGGCGGCGCCGGGGTCGCGGACGCCGAGGTCGGGGGACACCGTGGGGTCCCACTCGACCTCGACCAGGGCGCGCCCG
>JAKLKF010000115.1 GCA_023150805.1 Myxococcota bacterium
GCCCCCCAGGGCCCCGCCGCCGAGCTGGTCGCCCAGGGCCGAGCCGTGCACGTCGCCGCCGACGTGCTCGACGCCGCCGCCCTGGCCGCGGCCCTGGCCCCCCACCTGGGGGCGGGCCCCCTGGTGCTGGTGCACGGCGCCGGGGTCCTGGCCGACGGGCCGCTGGGCGGGGTGGACCCGGCCCGCGGCGCCCTGGCCCTGCGGGTCAAGGTCGAGGGCTGGCGCCACAGCCTGGCCGCGCTCGGCCGCCGCCCCCGCGCCGCGGTGGCCATGGGCTCCTGGGCCGGCCGCTTCGGCAACCGCCACCAGGCCTGGTACGCCGCCGGCAACGCCCTGCTGTCCGCCCTGGCCGAGCAGGACGGCGCCGCCTGCGCCGAGTTCGGCCCCTGGACCGACAGCGAGATGGTCGCCGGCATCCCCGCCGCGGTGCAGGGCGCCATGCGGGCCGAGGGCATCGACTTCGTCGGCACCCAGGCCGGCCTGGACGCGCTGCTCGCGGCGCTGGCCACGCCCGGCGCCCACGTCGTCGGCCGCGACCTGCCCTGGACCACGCGGGCCGTGCGCTGGACCGAGACCCTCTCGGTCGACACGCACCCCTTCCTGCTCGACCACGCCATCGAGGGCGTGCCCGTCCTGCCGCTGGCCAGCGCCACCGACCTGCTCGCGCGCGCCGCCCTGCCGCCCGGCCAGGCCCCCCCCTTCGAGGTGCTCGACCTGCGGCTGTTCCAGGGCGTCACCGTCCGCGAGCCCGTCACCATCGAGCTCTCCGCCCGCGGGGAGCGGGCCGAGCTGCGCCAGGGCGAGCGCCGGGCCCTGGCCTACAAGGCGCGGGTTCGGCCCCTCGCCGACCTGCCCGCCGTCCCCTCCCCCGCCCAGGGCGGGCAGGCCCCCAGCCTGTCCCTGGCCGAGTTCTACGGCGGCCTGACCTTCCACGGCCCGCTGCTGCAGGGCATCCGCAGCATCGACGGCGTCGGCGACGACTTCGTGCGCGGCGTCGTCGCCACCGGCCGGCCCGAGGCCTGGATCCCCGACGCGCCCTTCTCCCGCTGGACCGTCGACCCGCTGGCGCTGGACAGCGCCATGCAGCTCTCGGCCCACGTCGCCTGGACCCGCTTCCACCGCGCCGGCACGCCGATCGGCTTCCGCCGGCTGGTCCAGCTCGCCCCGCTGCCGGCCGGCACCCTGCGGGCCGAGGTCTGGACCGGGCAGGCCGAGGGCGACCGCTTCACCGGCACCATCGTCCTGCGGGACGAGGCGGGCGCGCCCCTGTTGCTGGCCGAGGAGGTCGCCGCCGAGCTGCGCGAGATCACGGGCGTCGGCGAGAGCGCCGGCTACACGGCGAAGCCCGCCCAGGTCGACTTCGCCGCCTGGCCCGAGATCCAGGCCCTCTCCGACCGCCTGGAGGCCGCCGCCGCCATCGGGGTGAAGAACCCCTACTTCCGCGTGCACGAGGGCACCGCCCGCAACGTCTCGACCGTCGAGGGCCGGGAGCTGGTCAACTACAGCTCCTACAACTACGTCGGCCTGTCCGGCGACCCGCGGGTGCTGGCGCGGGTCGAGGAGGCGATCCACCGCTACGGCACCAGCGTCTCGGCCAGCCGGGTCGCCTCGGGCGAGCGGCCCTTCCACGGCCAGCTCGAGCAGGCGCTGGCGCGCTGCCAGGGCACCGAGGACGCCATCCTCTACACCGCCGGCCACGCCACCAACATGGGCACCATCGGCCACCTGATGCGGCCCACCGACCTGGTCCTGCACGACGAGCTGATCCACGACAGCATCCTGCAGGGCATCAAGCTGTCGGGCGCGGTGCGGCGCGGCTTCAAGCACGACGACGTGGGCGACCTCGAGCGCCAGCTTCGGACCCTGCGGCCCCACTACGACCGCTGCCTCATCGTCGCCGAGGGCGTCTACAGCATGGACGGCGACCTCTGCGACCTGCCGGGCCTGCTCTCGGCCAAGGAGCGCCACGGCGCCTTGCTGATGATCGACGAGGCCCACAGCTTCGGCGTCGTCGGCGCCACCGGCCAGGGCGTGCGGGAGCACTTCGGCATCGACGGCCGGCGGGTCGACGTCTGGATGGGCACGCTGTCCAAGAGCCTGGCCTCCTGCGGCGGCTGGATCGCCGGCCGCAAGGAGCTGGTGCGCTACCTCAAGTACACCTCGCCCGGCTTCGTGTACTCGGCGGGCCTGACCCCGGCGAACGGCATGGCCGCCCTGGCCAGCCTGGAGCTGATGCTGGAGGAGCCCTGGCGCGTCACGCAGCTCCAGGACAACGCGCGCTTCTTCCACGACGAGCTGACGCGCCGGGGCCTGGACACGGGCCCCGCCCACGGCGAGTCCGGCGTCGTGCCGGTCATCACCGGCAACAGCGTGCACGCGCTGTGGCTGTCGCAGCGCCTGAACGAGCAAGGCGTCAACGTGCAGCCGATCGTGTACCCCGCGGTCGCCGACGACGCGGCGCGCCTGCGCTTCTTCCTGTCGAGCACCCACACCACCGGGCAGCTGGAGTGGACCGCGCGGGTCGTGGCCGAGACCCTGGCCCAGGTGCGCGCCGACTTCCCGCTCTGATTAGGATGGGCCGGCACCTGTAGCCGGATCCGCCCCCGAACCCGTGGAGCCGAGATGAGCACCGAGCTGACCTGGGGTGGCGAAGTCACCTCCGAAGAGAAGACCTTCGCCCTGGCCGCGCACCTGCTGACCTTCGTCGCGCCGATCTTCGGGCCCCTGATCATCTACTTCATCAAGAAGGACAGCAGCCGCTACGTCGCCTACCACGCGGTGCAGGCCACGCTCTTCCAGGTGATCACCTGGGCGCTGGGCAGCGCGACCTGCGGCGTGGGCTTCCTGCTGGTCGTGCTGTCGATCCTGGCGGCCATGAAGGCCAACAAGGGCGAGTGGGAGAACCCCTACCCCCTGATCGGCGGCGTCGGCCGATAAGGGCACCTCTTCCGCCGACGGCCGCGGCCTGGTGTAGGCTGCGACCATCCGGAGGACTGCCCATGACCGCTCGCCCGTTCGCGCTCGTCGCCCTCAGCCTGCTGCTCGCCTGCGGCGACAAGGACGACGGCGGCGGACCGCCCGGACCGCAGGACGACACCGGCGGCGGCGACGGGGGCGCGGACGGCGGGGCCGGCGGCGACGGCGGCAACCAGGTCCCCAGCAACGAGACCGACTGCGAGGACGGCCGCGACGAGGACCAGGACGGCGCCGCCGACTGCGAGGACAGCGACTGCGCCAGCCACTGGCGCTGCGCGCTGCCCGAGCAGATGGACTTCCGCAGCGACGTCTTCTTCGACGGCTACACCATCGAGTGCGAGGCCTGGGGCATCGAGGTCGACGTCGACATCGAGGACTGCGTGGCCGACGCCGTGAGCGCCCTGCGGCTGGTCACCACCGGACGGCTGTGCGAGTCCTGCGAGCGGACCTACGAGGGCACCCTCACCTACAACCAGGACACCTGCTCGGCGCTGCTGGAGACCGTGCCCCCCACCCGGGCCGAGTACGGCTTCAACTTCCTCGACGCGAACACCCGCGAGCTGTGGAGCCCGGACGAGATGGGCACCTGGCAGATGGTCGACCGCCTGGTCTCCACCGACGGGGTGACCTGGACGCTGGCCGGCACCGAGGAGATCTGGGCCGACCCCGAGGACTGCGACAACGGGAACCAGAACCTGGGCCTGCTCTCGGTGACCCTGACCTGGCGGGATCGCTAGCCAGGACGGCGGGCCCCACGGACGGGCCCGCGCCCCCAAGGAGAGATCCCCTGCCAGCGCCCCGCCCCGCCCCGCACCGCGCGCGCGCGCCCGAGGACAAGGCCGCGCGACGGGCGGAGATCCTGGCCGTCGCGGGCCGCCTGTTCGACGAGGTGCCCGGCTGCGGCGGCGTGGTCGACCTGACCATGTCCCGGCTGGCCCAGGAGGCCGGCCTGGCGAAGGGCACGCTCTACCTGTACTTCGACACCAAGGAGCAGATCTTCCTGGCGCTGGTGCTCGACGAGCTGCACCGCTGGACCGCTGGCCTGCTCGCCGACCTCTCGGCCCGGCAGGAGCGGGAGCCCGAGCGCGTGGCCGCGCACCTGGCCCGGACCCTGGTCGCGCGTCCGCGCCTGCTGCGGTTGCTGGGCGTGCTCCACCCGATCCTCGAGCGCAACCTCCCCCCCGAGGTGCTGCTCGCCTTCAAGCTCGACCTCGCCGCCCTGCTCGACGGCCCCGCCACCGCGCTGGAGGCGCACCTCCCCGGCCTGGCCCCGGGGGACGGGCCCGCCTTCCTCCGCCGCCTGCACGCCGTCATCGTCGGCCTGTCCCTCTCCAGCCGCCCTTCGCCGGCCCTTGCCGCGGTCCTCGACCGCCCCGAGCTGTCGGTGATGCGGGTGGACTTCGCGACCGAGCTGCAGGCCGTCGTCGCCGCGCTGCTGCGCGGATGGCGCCCCGCGCGGGACGCTCCCCCCTGAGGCCCCGCTCGGTGTACCTTGACCGCCGACACGCGCCCGGAGGAGCCCCATGACCAGCCTGACCCTGCTTCTCACCCTGTTCCTGGCCTGCGGCGACAAGGACGGAGGCGACGGAACGACGGACGACACGGGCGGCGGGGACGGCGGCGCCGACGGCGTGGACGCCGACAGCGACGGCTACCCCGTCGACCAGGACTGCAACGACAACAACGCGGCGGTGTTCCCGGGGGCGACCGAGGTCTGCAACGGCTGGGACGACGACTGCGACGAGCTGGTCGACGACGACGACGACAGCCTGGATACCAGCACCCAGGGCACCTGGTACCCCGACGAGGACGGGGACACCTTCGGCGACGACGACGCCGTGATCATGGCCTGCGAGGGGCCCACCGGTGCTGTGGTCGTGGGCGGCGACTGCGACGACACCACCGCCGACATCGGCCCCGGCGCCGCCGAGGTCTGCAACGGCGTGGACGACGACTGCGACGACCGGCTGGACGACGAGGACGACGACGTCGACCTGAGCACCGCGGGCACCTGGTACGTCGACGCCGACGACGACGGCTTCGGCGAGGACGGCACGGGCGTGGTCGCCTGCTCGGAGCCGCCCTTGACCAGCGCCGTCGGCGGGGACTGCGACGACGCAGACAGCAGCCGCTTCCCCGGCGCCAGCGAGCTCTGCGACGGCATCGACAACGACTGCAACGAGAAGACCAGCGAGGACGGCGTGATCACCGTCGCCGGCGCCACCTACACCACCCTGACGGCCGCGCTCGAGGCCGCCGGCGAGGCCGACGTCGTCCAGCTCTGCTCGGGCACCTACACGGGCCCCTTCACCACCACCCGCAAGGCGACCATCCAAGGCGTGAGCGGCGCCTCGGTCACCACGCTGACCGCTGCCCGCGGCAGCGCGATCCTGACCGCCGGCGGGGACCTGCACGTCAGCGGGGTCACCTTCTCGCGTGGGGCCGGCACCTACACCGGCGGCATCGACGCCTTCACCGCCAAGACGGCCCTGTCGATCACGGTGGAGGACTGCGTCTTCGACGCCAACAGCGGCGCCTACGGCGGCGCCGTGCTGGCCTACAACGGCAGCACGCTGACGGCGATCGACACCACCTTCACCAGCAACCGGGCGACCACCTCCGGCGGCGCGGTCTACGCCAACAACGCCATCTTCCAGAACGTCACGATGAGCGGCAACCAGGCGACCTACGGCGGCGCCTTCATGGTGGACGCCGGGGAGTTCACCATCGACCGCGACAGCGTGTTCACCAGCAACAACGCCGTGACCCTGGCGGACGGCACCGGCGGCTACGGCGGAGCCGGCCTGGTCAACGGCGGCAGCGTGGAGGCCGAGTCCGGGGCCGAGTTCTCGAGCAACGCGGCCGTCTTCGGCGGCGGCATGATGGTCCTCAGCATCGAGGACGAAACCACCGGCGAGCTGACCCTGGGCTCGGTCACCGGCGGCACCTACACGGGCAACACGGCCAGCGCGTCGGGGGGAGGGCTGCTGATCTCCGGGACCTACGTCTCCGCCAAGGACGTGACGGTCAACTCCAACACCGCGAACTGGGGCGGCGGCATGGCCGTCGAGTCCTCCTACAGCACCGTCGAGGGCGCCGAGATCTACGACAACGTCGCCGAGGCCTACGGCGGCGGCCTGCTCTTCGCGGTCGCGGCCTCGGACATCGTCATCTCCGACACCCTCGTCGACAACAACTCCGCCCCCCTCGGCGGCGCGGCCGCCCTGGAGGGCGGCCCCGACGTCAGCTTCGAGGAGTGCAGCGTCACCTCGAACCGCAGCGACGAAGACGGCGGCGGCTTCTACCTGAGCGACGCGACCCTGACCCTGGACGGCGGCCAGGTGACCAGCAACGTCGCCGACCTGGGCGACGGCGGCGGCGCCTGGCTCTACCTGGCGGAGCTGTTCAGCTTCGACGTCGACTGGGGCGACAGCGAGAAGACGGAGAACAGCCCCGACGACGTCTTCGTGGCCGAGGACACCGGCGGCGCGGGCACGGCCTTCGCCTACGGGGCGGGCGAGACCTTCGCTTGTGACACCGAGGGCTGCGAGTAGCCCCTCGCGACCGCGGCCGACAGCGCGGCCGGAGCGCCGGGGCCGCTACTGCGCCGCGAAGGTGGCGGTGGCGTCCAGGCTGCCTTCCAGGGCCTTCAGCTCGCCCGCGCAGGCCAGGCCGGCGGCGTCCGCCTCGCCCGCGACCACCTGGCACAGCCAGTCGATGTGCATCTGCTCGTCGTACTGTTCTCCCTCGGCCCACACGCTGACCCAGCCGTCGCCGGGCAAGGGCGAGGCCCAGCCCGCGAAGGCCATCGCGATCGGGATCGGCTGGCCGGCGATCACCTCGGAGACGGTGACCCCGACCTCCAGGGAGGCGTCGAAGGCCGGGTCCAGCACCAGCAGCCCCTCGGCCGTGCCCTCCTCGAAGAGCGGGATCCCGGCGTAGCTGGCGGACAGCGAGGTGAGCACCCAGCTCCCCAGGAAGGGCCAGGGCGG
Organism: Myxococcota bacterium; assembly: GCA_023150805.1. Lineage (GTDB taxonomy): Bacteria > Myxococcota_A > UBA796 > UBA796 > UBA2385 > UBA2385. Next base: position 6,969 of record JAKLKF010000115.1, read on the forward strand.
GTCGACCCCGTCGCAGTCGGCGTCCACGCCGTCCCCCGGGTCGTCGGGCGCGCCGGGGTAGACGAAGGGGTCCAGGTCGTCGCAGTCCTCGCCCGCGGGGGATCCGTCCAGGTCCTCGTCCGTGACGGAGCCGCAGGCCCACAGGGCGAGCATCAGCAGGGTGCAGGGCATCGCTCAGCTCCGCCGCATCGCGGGCACGTCCGGCAGGCCGCTGCCCGAGGTGTCCACGCCCAGGGCGCCGAGCAGGCCCGCGAAGACCTCGGCCTCGGCGGTGGTGCGGCCGGGGTCGGGCGCTCCCGAGCTGGGGTCGAAGCCGTAGGTCAGGCCGGTGTCGGGGTCCACCCCGCCGCGGAGCGTGTCCCCCGGCACCAGGGGGCTGAAGACCATCACGCCGTTGTTCAGGTCGTGCCCGGTGCCCCAGTCCTCGGCGCCGGCGGGGCGGGTCTTCTGGCGACCGAACTCGGTCGCCACGTAGATCATGGTGCGATCCCACAGGCTGCTGCCGTCGCCGTAGTCCTCGGCCGACAGCAGGCTGATGAGCCCGTCGACCACGCCGTACAGGCGGTTCCAGACCACGGCCTGGCCGGCCCGGTGGCCCTGGTGGCTGACGTCGAAGGCCAGGGGCGGGTTGAGCACGCTGTTCAGCGGCAGGTCGCCGGTGGTGGCGCCGCTGTCGTCGTAGAGGAAGTCGAAGCCGGGCCCGAGGGTGACCGACACGCTGACCCGGTACTTGAGCAGCAGGTAGGCCATCGCGGCCTGGGCCTGGAGCGGGTCCCGGTCCACGTCGGGGAAGACCTCGCGGACCGCCTGGGCCGAGGGGGAGCTGGACAGGCCGAAGGCCGAGAGCGGGAAGCTGTCGCTGTCGCTGGCGTACATCAGCTTCGTGATCAGGTCGGCGTCCTCGATGCGCTGCTGCGGCGTGCCGCGCAGGTCCTTCCACTCGAGCAGGCGCGGCGAGGCCTGGAAGACCCGGTCGAAGCGGGTGGCCGGCTCGAAGACCTCGTTGCGCTGGGCGCGGATCGCGGCCAGCACCTCGGCGCTGACCGCATGGGGCTGGCCCCGGCGACCGTCCAGGGACAGGGGCCAGGCCGCGGGGTTGGCCACGACCTGGCCGCCGGCCCAGCTCGGCACGTCCGGGTCCGTGCCGTGCTCGTTGAAGCCGAAGCCGGCCAGCAGGTGCACGTTGGGGATGGGCGCCTCGGCCCCGTACTGCCAGGCCACCAGCTCCTGCAGGGTCCGGCCCATCCAGGCCTCGTTCCCGGTGACCGCGCGGCGCTGGGCGACCTGGTGGTTCACGCTGGTGCCGGTGAGGGTGGCGACCATCAGCTCGGAGCGGCGCCGCTCGAAGAAGGTCGAGGGCTGGACCGCATACGAGGCGGGGATGGCGCCGATGGCGCTCCCGGAGACGTCGGCCACGCGGAAGGGCGAGCCCTTCCAGGAGCGGACCCACTCGTCGGGGAAGGTGTTGACCGTGTCGGGGCTGGCGCTGGTGCTGGCCGGGATGGCCAGGGGACCGTCGATGATGGAGCCGCCCCCGCTGGCGCAGAGCACGACCAGGAAGCGCGGGTCCTGCGAGGACTGGGCCAGGGCGCGGTGGTCCAGCAGCAGGCTGCTGCCGGCCGTGGCGCCCGTGGCGGCGGCGAGGCCCCGGATGAAGTCGCGGCGGGTGGGCACGGTCGGCCCTCAGTAGAACAGGGCTTCGGTGCTGGTGGCCACCATCATGCAGGCGCCGATCGCCCAGTCCCGGTCGGGCTCCTCGGAGATGTCCTCCAGCGCGTCGTACAGGTCGACCAGGGCCGCGACCTCGTCCTTGGTGGCCTGTCGGGCCAGCAGGCGCTGCACCAGCAGCGAGGAGACCTCCTCCCGGGCCTTCTTGCGATCCGCGCCCGCCTTCGCCTCCAGGACGGCACCGAAGATCACGGCCGGGCCGGCCAGGTCCCGCTCCCAGCGCTCGCCGCAGGCGGCCATCGCCACCCGGTCGACGGCGATGGGCGCGCTGACCGCGGCGTTGGCCAGCGGCTGGTCGATGCCGAGCGTGGTCGGCTCCACCCCCCCCAGCGTGATGAGGTGGGCGTCGGAGATGCAGTCGAGCTGGCCCAGCTCCTGGCACAGCTCCCACTCCTGCAGCCCCAGGCCGGTGGCCAGGTCGCGGCCCCAGACCTGGCCGTGCTTGGGCATCACCCGCGCCTTGGCGCTGGTGCCGGGGTCGTCGGCGGTCTTGCAGGCCGGGCCCAGCAACGTGGACAGACCCAGCGCCCACAGCAGCAGGTGATCAGGGCGCACCGTAGGCCTCCGTGTCGACCAGGTCGTGCAGCATGGCCTCGACGCTGTGGCCGTGCTCGTCGGCCAGGGCGTCGACCAGGGCGATGTACTGTCCCTGCTCGGTGCCGCGGGGCGGCTCGCCCAGCAGCATCACCCAGTAGTCCAGCACGGTCGCGCGCCGGAAGGCCTCGCTGTTGGCCGCCACCTGGGCCCACTCCAGCAGGTCCTCCACGGGCTGGCCGAAGATCACGCCGGCCTCGGGCGTGTCCGCCACGTCCGCGCCGTCGGTGTCGACGAACCAGTCCATGCGGTCTTCGTCGTAGCTGTAGGACGGCGCCTGGGGGTTGCCGCCGCCGATGCCCTCGTAGCGGCTGAAGGGGTAGGTCAGCGGGTCCAGGGTCGAGTGACAGTCGATGCAGCCGGCGGCGCCGACGCCCTTGTCGTCGTAGTCGATCGGCTCGTCGGCGACGGGATCCAGGCCCTGCAGCCTCGAGATGTCGTAGCCCAGGAAGGCGCGGTAGGCCTGGGCCGCGGTCGTGCGGGGCACCGCGGTGAACATCGTGTTCGACATCAAGAACCAGCGATGGGTCAACAGGCCGGCGCGCCGCTCCTTCTCCACCGCCTGGTAGCGGTCGTGGCCCCGCTGCTCGTAGTCCTGGGTGGGGCTGCGATCCCACTCCTCGTACACGGTGACGCCGCCCCGGTCCCAGGCGCTGACGAAGGTCTGCCCGGTCAACACCAGCCGCGCGTCCCGCCCGTCGGTCTGGGTCCACACGAAGTAGGCGTAGTCGTCGTCGTAGTCGGCCAGCGGGATCGGGCCGCTGTCCCGGCCGGCCTTCACCGCCTTGAGCGGTCCGATCTTCTTGTTGGCCAGGTTCCACACCCGCCCGCCGCGCCCCCGCCAGTGCTCGGTGTCCAGGCACAGGTCCAGGGCCTCGTGCAGCGCGTCGGAGGGGTCCGACCGCTCCTCGAAGGCCCGCCGCTCGGCCAGGGTGGGGGATCGTCCACAGAAGTCGATCATCACCTTCTTGTAGGCGTAGTCGGGATCGTAGCCGCACAGATCCCACTCGTCCTGGTCGTCCAGGTCTGTACAGTCCGCAGGGGCCGGCTGGCTGGCGGCGTCTCCCGGCTCGCTGCCGGCCTCGATCTCCGCCAGGTTCCCGTAGCCGTCCTGGTCCGAGTCGAGGGCCTCGACCGCGGCGAGCGCGTCGCCCAGGCCGGCGGAGAACAGGTCTTCGTGCAGGGGCCGCTCCTCGCCCACGAGCAGGTGCAGGGACAGGTCCTGGCCGTAGGGGTTGAGCGACGGCGCCGAGGTGTGGCAGGTGTCACAGCCGACATCGCCCCCGGCGCAGGCCGGCGCGTCCACGTACACCTCGCAGAAGAGCGCGGGCGCGGGCGGCTGGGCCTCGACCGGGGGCAGGAGGACCAGGGCGGCCAGCGCCAGGGCGGCGCCAGCGAGCAGAGGTCGAGCAGGGAGTCGGCCAGTCGGCATCGGGACCCTCGGGACCGGCGCAGCCTACCGCAGCGCCGGCGCGCTCGCGACCTGCGCCTCGCGGGCCCCGGTGCGGTCCGATAGAGCGAGGGGATGGCCTCGCCTGAGCTCCTGCGCGCCGCCGGCCTCCGGCGCACGCCCGCGCGCCTCGCCGTCCTGGACCACCTCCAGGCGCGGGACCAGCCCGCCAGCCACGCCGAGCTGCAGGCCGCCCTGGCCGGCGTGGACGACATCACGCTGTACCGCACGCTGGCGACCCTGCAGGGAGCGGGCCTGGTGCACCGCGTGCTGGGGGTGGACGGGACCTGGCGCTACGGCGCCAACCGGCGGGGCCAGCCCGGCTGCCCGGGCAACCACGCGCACTTCCTGTGTACGGCTTGTGGCGCGATGACCTGCCTGCACGACCAGCCCATGCCCCACGTCCAGGTGCCGCCGGGGGCCGTCGTGGAGGGCCGGAACTTCCTGGTCTTCGGCCGCTGCGCGCGCTGCGCGGACGGCGCCTAGGCCGCCCCGGAGCGTGGCCTCAGGCGACCGTCGCGCTCGGGTCCCGCGGCGAGCGCTCGAAGCAGGCCCGGCCGGGCTGGCAGCGCTCCGGCGCGCACAGCGACTGGTCCGGGCCCCAGGGCTGGGTCGTGTGCAGGCAGGTGAAGGGGCTGTCCGACAGCACCAGGCTGGCGGCCAGCTCCTCGGGGTCGGCGAAGGCGCGGCCGATCAGGGCCTTGCACTGCAGGTGGGCGCAGAGCTTCACGGCGTCACCTCGCCGGTGGCTTCCGGCACGGGAGGGGGCGGCGGGACGATCAGGCCGTCGCCCAGGGCGCGCAGCAGCACGTCGTGGACGATGCCCGGGATGAGCTTGATCTTGTAGCCGGTCATCGGCAGCGGGCTGGCGCCCTGGGTGGCCAACGCCGCGGCGGCGGCCAGCACCTCGTCGGTGGGCTCCTGCCCGACCAGGGCGGCCTCGACCGCCGGCAGGGCGAAGGGCCGGTTGGCCACGCCGCCGATGGCGACCCGGGCCTCCGTGAGCTTCTTGCCCTTCTTGTCCAGCCACAGGCGCGCGATCACCTCGACCAGCGGCCACTCGGCCCGCGCCCGGGAGATGGCCCGGCCGTAGGCGGCGCGCTCCAGGGGCTCGGCGAGGGGCAGGTGCACGGCGACCACCACCTGCCCCGGCGAGAGCGCGTGGGTGCGACGAGGATCGCTGCCGTCGCCGAGCAGGGTGGGGATGTCCAGGCGGCTGCCGTCCTGCAGCTCGACCTGCGCGTCGTGGGCGAGCAGCGCCATCGCCATGGTCGAGGGGTGGGGGGCGACGCACATGCCGCGGTCGAAGCAGGCGTGGAAGAGGTGGTCGCCCTGGCGCGCCAGGCAGACGGCCCCGCCCTTCTTGGCGCAGCTCTGGTGGGGGTTGCGGTAATACCAGCACCGCACTTCTTGCAGCAGGCTGCCGGCCAGGGTGGCGCGGTTGCGGATCTGCGGCGTGGCCAGCCCACCCGCGGCCTGGGCCAGGCCGGAGAAGCCGTCGATGACCCGCGGGTCGGTGGCGACGGTCGCCAGCGACAGGCCCGCGCCCAGGTGCAGGCCGGCCTCGTCCAGCTCGAAGCGGTCCAGGCCGGCCACGTCGCGCAGGTCGACCAGGTCGCCCTGGTGCACGCCCAGGTGGCGCAGCTCCTGCAGGTCGGTGCCGCCCGCCCGCAGGGTGCCCTTGCCGGCGGCGGCCGCCTCGATGCTCTTGGGGAAGGAGATCACGACAGGGCCTCCACGAGGCGGTCGGGGCGGATGGGCAGGGAGGAGGGGCGCCAGCCGGTGGCGTCGAAGACGGCGTTGCCGATGCTGGCGGCGGTCGGAAGGGTGCAGACCTCGCCGATGCCGATGCCGCCGCCCAGCACGCCGTCCAGGGGCTGGTCGTCGAAGCGCACCTCGATGGGCGGGACGTCGCCGATGCCGGGGATGCGGTAGTCGTCCATGCCCCGGGTCAGGAGCTGGCCGGTCGCCGGGTCGAGCCGGCGCTCCTCGTACAGGGCGTAGCCGATGCCCTGGATGACGCCGCCCTGGACCTGGCTGCGCGCCAGGACGGGGGCGTGCATCCGGCCGGCGGCGATGCCGATCCACGAGCCCAGCACCTTCGTGCGGCCCAGCCAGGTGTCGACCTCGACGTGGCTGAGCTGCACCGCCGCGCCCAGGTCCTTGCCGATCTTGATGCCGGCGGCGCCGAAGGGCAGGAAGTAGCCGCCCGGGTCGCGCTTGCGCCGGCCCAGCGTGCTGACCGGGCCGGTGGCCGCCAGCACCTGGAGCCAGGGGGTCACCGTGCCGCCGTGCTGGATCCCGCCGCCGACGGCCTGGGCGTCGGCCCAACCCAGCTCTCCGCGGCACAGGTCGAGCAGCTCCTGGACGAGCTGCTCGGCGGCCTGGGCGGCGGCCGGGCCGATGCTGGCCGTGGTGCGGCTGCCGCCGGACATCACGCCGCCGCCGTCCTCGCTGTGCCCCAGCCGGACCTGGATGTCCCGCGCCTTGACGCCCAGCACGCGGGCGACGTTCTCGGCCACCACCGTGCGGCTGCCCTGGCCCATGTCCTGGGTGGCCGTGCGCGCGAGGATCCCGTCGCTGTCGGCGTCGATGGTGACGGCCGCGGCCGGGCTGACGAAGGTGAACCAGTTGCCCAGCGCCAGGCCCACCCCCTGGCGGAAGCGGCCCTGCCGCGGGAGCGAGGCCCGGTCGCGCCAGGCCGGCACGGCGGCGATCCAGTCGTACAGGCGCTGGCGGCCCTGGTGCCCGTCCCAGGCCCGCCGCAGGCTGAGCGGATCCTGGCCGAGCTTGCCCGCGAGCTGGTCCATCACCTGCTCCAGGGCGAAGATCACCGGCGGGCCGCCGGGGCCGCGGAAGGGCTTGCCTGGGGGGGCGTGGGTCACGACGTCGTAGTCGTCGAGCTGCTTGTAGTCGGACTTGTAGAGCAGGCGGGCCACCATGCCGGTGACGTTGCCGACCGCCACGCCGCTGCTGCCCCAGGCCTCGCTGCGCAGCGCGTCCAGGCTGCCGTCCGGCAGGTGGGCGATCTCGACGGTGATCTCCTGGCCGGGGCGGTTGCCGCCGACGGTCAGCTCCTCGTCCCGATCCCAGGCGACCCGGACCGGGGCGCCGGCGGCCCGGGACAGCTCGACGGCCACCAGGGTCTCGGTCGCCATCGTGGCCTTGGCGCCGAAGCCGCCGCCCGTGTGCTCGCTGTGCACGGTGACGTCGCGCGCGCGCAGCTTCCAGTGGGTGGCCACCTCCTCCTGGAGCCAGGCGACGGCCTGGGTCGAGACCCACAGCTCGACCTGGGGCCGGGGCAGCTCTCCGCGGACCACCTCGGTGGGCGCCTTGTACCAGGCGACGCAGGCATGCGGCTCGAGCGCGCCGTGCACCTGGACCTGGGTCTGGAAGGTGCCCGAGACGGTGCGCCCCTCGGCGCGGGCGGTCGCCAGGCGCTTCTCGGCGCCGCCGGGCTTGCCGAGCATGGCCGAGCTGAAGGGCCCTCGCACGTTGCCCGACATCTTCGCCTTCAGCACCGGGCCCTCGGCGGCGCTGGGCGCCTCCTTGAGCTCCTCCCACACCAGGGGCGCGCCCTCGGCCCGGGCCGCGGCCATGTCCAGGACGTGCGGCCGGACCTCCCACTGCGGCGCCAGCAAGGCGATGGCCCGGCGGGCCGTGGGCTCGTCGACGGCGGCGACGGCGACGATCTCCTGGCCGGCGAAGCGCACGACCTGGCCGTCCTGCACCAGGCGGTGCACCGCCTTCACGCCCTCCAGGGCGGCGGCGGCGGAGGTGTCCAGCGCGGTGAGCACGGCGTGGGCGTGCGGCGAGCGCAGGACGCGCCCGTGGAGCATGCCGGGGAGCTGCACGTCGACCGTGTAGACCGCGGCGCCCGTGACCTTGTCGCGAGCCTCGACCCGCGGCGGGACCGGGTCGGCGCCGTCGTGGGCCCCGCGGCACGCGGCCTGGACCGCGGCGAAGATCTGCTCGTAGGCCCCGCAGCGGCAGAGGTGGCCGGCCAGCGCGGCGGCGACCTGGTCCCGGGTGGGCTCGGCCGTGCCCTGGCTCGCGCGCCACTGGTCGTGGAAGGCGCTGGCCTCGACGACGAAGCCGGGGGTGCAGAAGCCGCACTGCAGGGCGTCGTGGGCCATGAAGGCGCGCTGGACCGGGTGCAGCGGACCGCCTCGGGACAGGCCCTCGATCGTGGTGACCTGCCGGCCCTCGACGGCGGTGGTCGGCAGCAGGCAGGCGCAGGAGGGCGCGCCGTCGACCAGGACGGTGCAGGCGCCGCAGGTGCCCGCCCCGCAGGACAGCTTGGTGCCGGTGAGCTTGAGCGCGCCGCGCAGGCTGATGGCGACGGCCTCGTCGGCGCTGACCGTCAGGGCCTGGGGCTGGCCGTTGACCGTGGTCTGCACGACCACCAGGTCGCGGGCGGCGGCGGGGGTGGCGGCGCGGGCGGGGCGCGCCGGGGTCGACGCGACCGCGGCGGCGCCGGCCGTGCCGACCAGGGTGCCGCGCAGGAAGCCGCGGCGGGTGACCTTGCTCATGGGGGCTCCCAGGTCGAGGTGCGGCCGAGGATAGGGGACCGCCGGTCAGGGGGCAAGGCGGAGGCGGCGCGGACTGGCGAGGGGGGTGCCGGCCCACCGGCAGGGGGGGTGCCGGCAGGCGGGCGGGCGGGCGGTTGCGGCGGCGAGAGGTCCACACAACTGGCCGAAATCACAACGACAACGGAGTGGCCTGCCCCCTGCAACGGCTCCGGGCACCCCCTCGCCCGAGGCGCTCCGTGGTCTACCAGTCCTCGACCCCCCAGCTCGACGCCGCCGCCCCCTCCTCCAGCCAGGCCGTCGCCCCCGCGGCGCCTGCGACCACCGCCGCGACCAGCAACCAGGCGGCGCTGGACGACGCCGGCCTGACCTGCGACGCCGACGCGCAGGACACAGGCCTGCTGGGCGACATGGCCGAGGTCGTGCTGGGCGCCCTGCCGATGTCGGCCGCCCTGCACATGGCCGCCGCCCACCTCGAAGAGGCGGCGGTGCGCGCGTGGGTGCTGGCGCAGGACCCGGTGGAGATGGTGTACGCGATGACCCTGGACCTCAAGGACCGGCTGCTGGACCAGTGGCCCGTGGGCCTGGGCGTCTTCGCGGGCGGCGAGGCCGGGGCCGCCCTGGGGGTGAGCGCGGACCTGAAGGGCGACATCGAGCTGATCCGGCCGGCGGCCGACCAGGTGGTCGCGAAGGTGAAGACCCAGGCGGTCTTCGGGATGGCCGAGGTGGGCGCGAAGCTCAAGCTGGAGGGCGCCGGCGAGCGGGCGATGGCCGCGCTGGGCGCCACGGGCGAGGCGGCGGTGGAGATCGGCATGCAGGGCCAGGCCACCACCACCGCGGACACGGCCATGATGGTGGCCCTGGGCGCGGCGGCCTCGCCGGGCCTGGTGCTGGCCATCCTGGGCGGCGCCAAGGCGATCAACGTGGCATCCGGCGCCATGGGCCTGGACCTGCCCACGCTCTTCCCCGCCAGCAGCTTCCTGGTCCAGAACCGGGCCGCCCTGGTGGCCGAGGCCAAGGCCACCGCCGGGCAGGAGCTGCTCGACGCGATGCCCGTCGACCTGGGCACGCTCGTCACCGAGCTGCAGCCCTACCTGGACGGCCTGCAGGGCTTCTTCGACGGTCGCTACAAGGGCGAGGCGGAGCTCCTGGCCTCGCCCGGCGCCGCGCAGGTGACCCTGCGCCACAGCCTGTCGGCGCTGGCCGAGCTGGCCGGCATGCCCCTGCTGGCCTCGCTCACCGACTGGAGCGCCCTGGACGCGCTGTCCCATGAGCTGGGGGGTCGGGGCAGCCTGGAGGTGGTGGTCGGCCTGCACCTGGGCGACCAGGGCCTGGTCCCCGACTTCGACGGCCGCATGTCCGTCCTGCTGGAGGGGCAGCGCGAGGACGCGAAGAGCACGGATCGGCTGGACTTCGACGTCGACGAGCTGCCCGGGCTCATCGCGGGCCTGGCCTCGGGGCAGGGCCTGGCGGCGGTCGTCGGGGCGATGGGCTTCCAGCGCACCGTCGAGCTGCCCGCGCCCCAGGCGATGATCGCGGCAGCGGTGCCCGAGGTGGCCATGGCCACCACCCGCATGATGGGCGACCAGGCCGTCGTCGCCGGCAGCGACGACCTGCACCTGGTCGGCCAGGTGACGGCGGGCGCCGACGCGATGCAGATCGTCGCCGACGCCGGCATCCAGGTGCCCGAGGGCAGCAGCGTGCTGGACGCCGTCCACGACCTGCACGCGGCGCTGTGCGCCCTGGCCTGCGGCCAGCCCGTGGCCGCACCCTGGCTGGCGGCCTGGCTGCCCGCGCTGGAGCAGGCCGCCAGCCGGGTGGTGGTGGCCCCGCCGCGCCTGGTCGGCCGGGTCCAGGTGGCCCTGGGCTTCGAGGCCGGCGCCACCGGCGTCGCCACCGTGGGCGCCGACGCGAAGCTCGGTACCGGCTTCGCGGTGGACCGCGTGGTGAACCCCGACGCGGCCGGCGCGGTGATGCAGGCGCTGGGTGTCGGCGCCTTCGTGGTGCCCACCGTCACCGCCCCCGGCGTGGACGAGCTGGACGAGTGCCCGACCGACGACGCGGCGCAGAGTGAGCACGCGGACACCGGCACGGAGACCACCTCGACCGCGGTCGCGGCCTCGCCGGACGCACAGCAGGAGTGCGCCGCCTGAAGCGCGGCGGGCCCGCGGGCGGCGCACCACGTAGAGTCGCCCGCGCGTGCCCCGCTCCCCTCCCCCGCCCCTGCTGCCCCGCGTCGGCGTCGAGCTGGAGCTCCTGGCTCCGCCCGGGCGGACCCGTCGCGACCTCGCCCAGGCGCTTGCCGGTCCCGTCGGGACGGTGCGCCCCTTCCTGCACCCGGACACCGAGCCGGCCCTGGTGCCGGGGAGGCCCGTCTTCCACAACCTGACCCTGGGCTTCCAGGCGCTGGACGCGGCGGGGGCCGAGCGCGCCCGCTGCGTGGACGACCTGACCTTGCAGGCCGACCTGGACCGGGACGCCCGCCCGCTGCCGGGCTGGTGGCGGGTGGTGAGCGACGACCGGCGCCTGCTGCACCTGGTGCGGCGCCACGGGCGCGCCGACGGGGGGCCGGCCGAGGCGCTCTCGCCCCTCGCGGCGCTGTTCGGGGTCGAGGTCGAGGAGCACGAGGGGGGGCTCCTTCGCGTGCGGGACCCCGACGGCGCCCCCCTGGCCCTGGCCGCCCCCCTGCCAGGCGAGCGCTGGCGCCCCTGTGAGCTGGTGACCCCTCCCCTGCCCCCGGGCTCGCCCCGGGCGCTGCACGCCGCGCTCGAGGCCCTGCTCGCGCCCGCCCGCGCGCTGGGCTTCACCGTGCCGGTCGAGGCGGCAGTACACCTGCACCTGGACGCCGCCCCGGTCCGCGACGCGGCCGTCTTCGCCGACCTGGTCTTGACGCTCCACGCAGCGCTGCCGGCGCTCAAGCAGCGCCTGGGCAGCAACCCGGCCAACCGGCGGCGCGGGGACTGGCCGTCGGAGCTGATCGCCCTGGTGCGGGAGCCGGGCTTCCGCGCGCTGCCCTGGCCGGTCGCCCGGAACCGCCTGGCTGCGCTCGGGCTGTCCAAGTACTGCGACGTCAACCTGCGCAACGTCGTGCACGAGGTCCCGGGCAAGCCGACGCTGGAGATCCGGATCCTGCCGGGGTCGATCCACGCCGGGCCCGTCGTGGAGGGCCTGGCCGCCGTGGTCGCGCTGCTGCGGCCGAGCGGCGCCTGCTGAGGCCGCTGTGTCGTGTCCCCCTCAGGCCCCGCGCCAGCCCCGGACCAGCACGGCCAGGATCCAGCTCGTCGCGATGAGCAGGCCCGCGGCCGCCCCCACCTTGGGCCAGCCCGCCCAGGGCAACCACTGCGGCAGGGCGACCGCCGCCGTCAGCGCCAGGACCGCGACCTCGTAGGCCAGGCAGATCCAGCGCGGCCCCCGGGGGGAGAGGGGGCGCCCCAGGCTGACCAGCACGGGGCCCAGGATGGCCAGGTGCAGCCCCGCCACGGCCAGGGCGTGGCTCTCGTCCACCAGGCCCAGGCCGAAGGCCAGCAGCCCGATCCCGAGCAGGCCCCAGAGGGCCCGCAGGTCCCATGGGCCCTGGCTGCGACCACCGGCCCACAGGATCTGGCCGCCCAGGACCGCCGTGCACACCAGCGCGGGCAGGCGCGGCCAGGGGCCCAGGGCCAGCGCGGCGCCGACGGTGCCGGCCAGCCACAGGGGCGCCAGGGGGGGCGGCGCCTGGCGATGCGCCAGGGCGGCGGGCACGACCAGCCCGAAGAGCAGCAGGGTCAGGAAGAGCTGGACCAGCTCGCCGGCCAGGGCGGGGTCGCGCTGGAAGTACACGGCGACCAGGGGGATCGCGACGGCCGAGCCCACGATGGAGGGCGTGGCCGGGGCCCACCACGAGCGCAGCTCCCGGAGCTGCGGCGCGGCCCGCCAGGCCGATCCCAGCCAGATCGCCAGCACCACCGTGCTGGCGACGATGGCGGTGAAGCCGTAGCCCTCCCTGGCGAAGCCCACGGTCGCCACCAGGACGGCGCCCGCGTAGACGGCGGTGGTCAGCGGCCCCGGCGGTCGCGGCCCTCCCTGGGCCCAGGCCCACCACACCAGGGGGATCAACACCCCGTAGTAGCCCAGGTGGCTGTGGGCGTGGCGCAGCTCGACGAAGCGGCCGAACGGCAGCGGCACGCCCGCGAACAGGCCCCGCAGCATGGCCCCCAGCAGCACGCCCAGGCCCAACGATGCGCCGGCCAGCCAGGCGAAGCGCCAGGCACCCGTGGTCGAAGGTGCGCTCATTGCCGGGCCCAACACCCTCTCTGCGCCGTCCTCAGGGGCACTGCACGCTCAGGCTCCAGCTCCGCAGCGTCCCCTGGTCCCCGGCCGCCCAGTCCGACACGTAGAGGCCCCACGTGCCCGAGCCGCTGCGCCCGACCAGCCGGGACAGCGACTCGTAGGCCGTCAGCGTCCCGCCGCTGGTGGACCAGGTCCCGACGATGTCGTCGGTCCCCCCGCCCGTCATGTTGTGCACCGTCACCACCGATCCGTCCGGGGTCTGCAGATCCACCGAGAGGTCGCCGATGTAGGTGTGATCGATGTCGACGGTGACCGTCAGGCCGTAGATCGTGTCGCAGCGGCTCAACGTGGCGTAGCCGATGGTCACCATGTAGTCGCGGATGGGCAGGCTGCCGTCCCCCGTGGCCGTGACCGTCGAGCCCGCGTCCCCGCCGCTGCAGTCCTGGTCGCGGCCGTCCCATGGGGTGTCGGTGGCGCCCGGCGAGGTGTCGGCCCGGGCGTCGTCGCAGTCCAGCCCGGCAGCGGCGCCCGCCGCGGGGCTGACGTCGCCCCACCCGTCGTTGTCGGCGTCGGTCATGCAGCTCGAGGTCGACTCCGACTCGGCCGACCCGGGGAAGGTGAAGCGGTCGCCGTCGTTGCAGTCGCCGTCGCAGGTCGACCAGCCGTCGCGGTCGTCGTCCGCGGGCGAGAGCGCCGCGCTGCCGTCGTCGCAGTCCCCCTCGTAGGGCGTGAAGCCGTCGCCGTCGGTGTCCAGGTCGCCAGGGTCCACCCCTCCGTCTCCACCCCCGCCGTCGCCGGAACCCCCGCCGTCGCCGGCCCCCCCGCCGTCGCCGGCACCCCCGCCGTCGCCGGCCCCGCCGTCGCCTCCTCCGTCTCCCCCGCCGCCGTCTCCCCCGCCGCCGTCTCCCCCGCCGCCGTCTCCCCCGCCGCCGTCACCGCCCCCCCCGTCGGTCTCGACGCCGGTGTCGCCCCCCCCGTCGCAGCCGCCCCCGTCCAGCCCCCCCCCGTCCGGGAAGGCGCCGCTGTCGAGCCCGGCCGTGGGCTGCATGCCCAGGCCGCAAGCCGTCAGGAGCACGGCGAGCGCGGGCATCAAGGGGAGGTGTCGAGAGAGGTCGCGCACGGTGGATCCCGGGGTGCAGCGCCGAAGGTAGCGCGCAGGCCCGGAGATCGCCGCCTCCCGCCCGCGCTTGCCCCGCCCATGTCACGAAGCGACGGACCGGCGCGGCCCGTCAAGCGGCGCCCTGCCCGCGCCGCTCCCGCAGCGCCTGCCGCAGCGCCTCCAGCTCCCCCGTCGGCAGCTCGCGGGCCCGCCCTTCGGCGATCCAGCCATCGAGCGCGGTCATGGTCTGCTCGCCGACCTTCTCGAAGTGGACCTGGAAGAAGCGCTCGAAGTCGAAGGGCGCGACCAGGCTGGCGGCGGTGGTGAAGGCCGCGACGCCCAGGGGGTGGGCGAGCAGGCCCATCGGCCCCACCCCGAGCCCCAGGTGCGCGCAGGAGATCGCCATCGCCTGGCGGCTCGCGCGCGCCGCCATCCCGGCCCAGGGACCCCTTCGGAGGCTGGCGAAGCTCCAGCCCGCGCACTCCGTCGCCGCCACCGTCGGCAGCAGGAAGGCCGAGCCCCGGGCGGTGGTCGCCAGCGCGGGCCCCACCCGGGCCGGCAGCCCCCCGCGCCGCAGCGTCCCGGCGATCTGGTCCGCGCCCGGGCCTTCGAACAGGCTGGGCGAGAGGGGCGGCGACCAGTAGGCCGTGTGCGCCGGACCCGCCGGCGCGCCCGGCAGGGGCGCGTGCCAGGACGAGAAGGCGATGAGCCCCTTGACCAGCCGGTCGGGCGCGACGTGCGCCCCCAACAGCTGTGGATCGCGCAGGCCCGGCTGGAAGGACACGACGTCGACGCCGCCGGTGGCCTGCCCTGCCGCGGCCAGCGTCGGCCCCAGCCAGTCGCCCCGGAGGGCCGGCGAGGAGACGCACAGCCACACCTGGTCGAAGCGCTGGCCCCGCAGCTCGTCGGGCGAGACCCACACCCGGTAGCCCTCGAAGCGCTCCAGGCGCCCGCCGGCGTTGAGGTCGGCCATGGTGAAGCCGGCGCGCGCCTCCGCCGCGTGCCGCGGCTTGACCAGGAAGCTGACCTGGGCGCCCCCCCGCTGGAGGTGGCGGCCGTAGACCTGGCCGACGGCGCCAGCGCCGACGAGGAGAGCGTGCATGGCAGGATCCCGGTGCGAGTCCGGCCGCTCGTAACCGGATCGTCCGCCGACGCCGCCCGGCGCGGGGCAGGGCCCTCCGCCCTCGCCTGGAGGGCCCCGCGGCCTGGGGGGTCGAGCCCGACCGGCTGCTAGGGAACGACGCGGAAGCTGCCCTCGGCCCGGTGCTCGTCGGGGTCCGCGAAGACCGCGGTCGCCGTGTAGCTGCCCGCGCCGAGGAGCCCCCAGGCGGTGTCCTCGGTGACGGAGGACAGGCGGGGCACCGTGTGCTCGGTCTCCGCCTCGTCGCAGCCATCCGCCGACCGCGTCTCGCCCACGCCGTCGGCGTCGGTCACCGTCCAGGCGTCGACCAGGCAGGAGCTGGGCGTGGTGACGACCAGGTCGACGTCGCAGGCGTTGTGCACCTGGCCTTGCAGCGAGATCGCCTCGGTGGTCGCGCAGTCGGTGCAGCTGGTCAGCACGGCGTAGCTCAGGCAGTCATCTTCGCCGCCGCCCGTGTCCGCCCCACCGCCGAGCACGTTGACCGTTCGCGTGGCCTCGGAGGCCGACGAGTCGGAGAACGACGCCGTCACCGTGTAGAAGCCCGGCTCGGGGCGGCCCCAGGTCGTGCTCTGCAGCGCCGAGCCGTAGGGCCCCATCCACCAGTCGGTGGAGGCGTCGGCGCAGGCATCCGCCGAGACCGTGGACGCGCTGCCGTCCGGCCCCGTGATCGAGAAGCTCGGGGCCAGGCAGGTCGAGGTCGTGGTGAGCGTGATCTCGTAGTCGCAGTCGTTGTAGGCCGCCGCGCGGAGGGAGAGATCCTCGCCCTCCTCGCAGGAGCTGCAGGGCGTGCCGGTCGAGGCGCGCAGGGCCTCGATGTCGTAGCGCACGCATGCGTCGGTGTCGGTGTCGGTGTCGGTGTCGGTGTCGGTGTCCGTGTCCGTGTCCGTGTCCGTGTCCGTGTCGGTGTCGGTGTCGGTGTCCGCGTCCTCGACGACGAACGAGGTCTCGGCCGTGGCCCGCCCGGCGATGGAGTAGGTCGCCTCCACCATGTACGCGCCCCCGTCCAGCGCCCCGTAGACGAAGTCCTCCAGCATGTCCCCCAGCGCGGGCATGGTCCACGAGGTGGCGGTGGAGTCACACGCGGGATCCGCGAGGCTCGACGTCGAGGAGGAATCCGCCAGCACCCAGCTCTCGACCAGGCAGCTCCCCGGCGTGTCGAAGGAGACCTCGTAGTCGCAGGTGTTCAGCACCCGGGCCCGGAAGCCCAGCTCGGAGGAGGCGCCGCAGCGCGAACACGGCGCCCCGGTCGACGCGTCGATGACCTCGACCTGGTAGTCGAAGCAGAGATCGACGTCCGTGTCGGTGTCGGTGTCGGTGTCCGTGTCCGTGTCGGTGTCGGTGTCGGTGTCCGTGTCCGTGTCGGTGTCGGTGTCGGTGTCGGTGTCGGTGTCCGTGTCCGTGTCCGTGTCGGTGTCCGTGTCCGTGTCGGTGTC
>JAKLKF010000116.1 GCA_023150805.1 Myxococcota bacterium
GCCGCGCCGAGGCCGAGGCGCTGGACCGCCAGCTCCACGACCGCGTCCGCGAGCAGGAGGACCCCGTCGGCGCCGCCGTCGTGCAGATGCACCGGGCGATCGGCGGCCTGCTGCGGGGCGAGACCGCGGTCGCCTTCAGCGACGGCGTCGACGCCGCCACCCGGCTGCTGCGGGCCGGCGACCCCTACCACGCCGCCCTGGCCGCCACCCTGCCCACCACCTGCGCCGTCCACGTCGCCGGGGCCGCCACCCTGGCCGGCGTGCACCGCGCGCTGCTGCGGCTGGTCGCGGACACCGGCGACGAGCGCACCGCGCGCTGGGCCGCCGGCATCGACGCCGTCGTGCGCTGGCAGCAGGGCGACACGCAGGGCGCGGGCGAGCAGGCCCGCCGCTGGGCCGAGGGTGCCGCCGTGCAGCAGGACGCCAGCGAGGTGCTCGCCCGGCGCTTCCTGGCCGAGCTGGCCGTCGAGGGCGGCCGCCACGCCGAGGCCCTGGCCGAGCTGCGCCGCGCCGACCAGGTCGCTCGCGCCCTGCACGTGCGCATGGACTACACCGACGCGCGCGCCATCACCGCCCTGGTCGCCGACGCCCAGGCCCGGCTCGACGGCGCCCGCGGCCTGTCGGGACGCCGCGCCCTGCGCCGCCGCGCCGACACCGTCGTCCGCCGCAGCCCGCGCTGGGAGCCCCGGGCCCTGGTCGCCCAGGCGATGCAGGCCGCCGCCGACGGCCAGCGCGACCTCGCCACCCGCACCTTCTCCGCCGCCGTCCGCGCCGCCCTGGACCGCGAGCAGGCCGTCGACGCCTGGTGGGCCCTGCACCTGCGCGGCCGCACCCTGGACGACGACGACGCCCGCGCCGCCGCCGCCACCCTCGCCCTCTCCCACCAGCTCCGCCAGGGGGCCCCATGAGCCCGCCCGACCCCGACCTCTCCCACGCCGAGGCCCTGCTCGGCGACACGCTGCTGCGCCCCGTGCCGCGGGCCCGCCGCGTCGCCGGCCTGTACGCCGCCCTGTACCTGGAGGACCCGCTGCTGCACCAGTGGGGCGGCCTGGCCGCCCTGGTCGCGCGCCACGTCCACCTGGCCATGGAGAGCACCGAGGGCGCCCTGGAGCGCTTCATGGCCAGGGGCAACCTGGACATCTACCGCGCCACCATGCCCGCTTTCCTGCGCTTCCGCCGCCGGGCGCCGGCCATCGGGCCGCTGCGCGACGGCTTCGACCTGCTCCTCCAGGCCGACACCATGGCGCGGCAGGACCTCGGCCAGGGCCAGGCCATGGCCGACCGGGGCCTCACCCTGCTGGCCGAGGTCGAGCAGCGCGACATCGTCCAGCCCGCCTACGACGAGCTGGGCCCCGTGCAGGCGCGCCTGCTGGCGCCCTTCCTGCGCTTCCGCATGGGCTGGGACCCGGCCGCGCCCCTCTACGACTTCGACGGCACCGACCCGCGCCAGGCCGACCAGCGGGTGGCCTGGGCCCGCCGGGAGGTCCTGCCCGCCTGGCGCCGGCTGCAGCAGGAGCGCCCCGACCTGCTGCGGGCCGAGCTGGACCGCCTGCGGCGGTGGGCGGGCGTGCGGATGGAGGAGCTGGGGGCCAGCGGCCCCGGCCGGCCATGACCGGCGGGCTGCCTGGCCGGCGCCCTGACGGCCCGCCCGCGGTCCCCGGGGCGCTGGCTCAGTCCCGCCGGACGCGAACGATCCGGGCGAACGCGAACAGCAAGGAAAAGAGCAGGCCCCCAGAGGCGCCCGCCGCCGAGGCGCAGCCCTTGCCCTCGTCCGCCTCGCCCTCGCCCGCCCCGCCGTCGTCCGCCCCGCCGTCGCCGGTCCCGCCGTCGCCGGTCCCGCCGTCGCCGGCCCCACCGTCGCCGGTCCCACCATCGCCGGTCCCACCATCGCCGGTCCCGCCGTCGCCGGTCCCACCATCGCCGGTCCCACCATCGCCAGTCCCACCGTCGCTGGCCCCGCCGTCGCTGGCCCCGCCGTCGCCGCCGCCGCCCTCGTCGGGCTGAACCGCCGTGCGCAGCCGGAAGGCGCCAAAGGGAGCCTCGTTGTCCAGGGTGGTCCACACCAGGACCGACCGTCCGTCGGCGCCGGCCAGGGCTGCGCCGCCCTCCGGCACGTCCTCCACCGCGACGGCGGCCTCGGTGGCGACCTCACCCGTCGAGGACAGCCAGGTCCGGTAGACGTCGCCCTCTCCGGGCTCCAGGGTCGGGTGGACGCGCCAGTCGGTCCAGGCCACCACGTAGCGCTCGCCGTCCCAGGCCAGGTCGGGGTCGAACTGGCTGTTGCTCTCGGCGCTGATGGTGAACCCGGCGCCGTCGCCCATGAGCGCGCCCGTCGCGTCGACGAACCGGCCGCGCAGGTCGCCGTCGTCGCTCCACACGACCAGGGCGAGGTCGCCATCCGACGCGACGTTGACGCCGGACTCCCGGGCGACCGAGCCCGAGGTGCGCACCAGGGACTCGGTCGAGACGCTGCCCGACGCCGAGACCACCGTGTAGGCCGCGTCCCGCAGCCCGCTCGTGGCGCTGTGGCGATGGGCCCAGGACACGATCCAGCCGGTGCCGAAGGGGGCCACGTCGGGCGCCTCGGCGTAGTTGCTGCCCAGGTCGAGCGGCGAGCCGTCCAAGACCTCGCCATCGCCGGACACGCGGACGGCCCGCAACCGGTTGGTGTTGTAGGTGACCGGGACCACGCCCGCGACCAGGAAGTCGCCGTCGGTGGAGGCGGCGACGGCCGACGAGGTCCCCGTCAGCAAGGCGATGGGCGAGCTGTCGAGCACGCCGCCATCCGCCGACACCCGCACGCCCACGACGCCGTTGGCGCTGGTCGACGCGTCGGTGTCGGTCCAGGTGACCAGCCACACGCTGCCGTTCCACCCCACCGCCGGCTCCGCCAGGCTGGTCGCCCGCGCCAGCTCGATCGGCTCCGCGTCGAGGGCCTCGCCCCCCGCGTCCGTGCGCCAGGCCAGGATCGCGACCTCGTCCGCGGTCGTGCTGGTCGCGACCACCAGGTAGCCGTCCTCTCCGCCCGCAATCGCGGGGTGGGTCTGCGCGGGCGCCGCCAGGGACGCGTCCTGGATGTCCCCCAGGGCCCCGTCTGCGTCGACGGCCAGCACCTCCAGGTCGAAGTCCGAGCGCCCACCGTAGGTCGCCCAGGCCACCAACACGCCGCCATCACCGGCCGCGGCGGTCGGGGTGCGGGTGTAGCCGTCCTCCTCGGTGATCGTGGACCACGCCTCCAGCTCCCCCGCTCCGTCCACCAGCGAGACCGCGATCGCGGCGGCCGCGCCGTACTCCCAGGCCACCCCCCAGCCGCCGCCGGACCAGGCCACGGTCGGGTGGACGTCCAGCGGCCAGGCCTCGCCGCTGAGCGAGGCGCCACCGGACACCTCGACGTCTCCGCCGGTGGTCACCGGCGTGCCCCGCACGGTGCACCAGTACGCGCCGTAGGTGTCGTCGAACCAGGCCACGTAGAAGACGCCGTCGCCAGCGGCCACCGCGGGAGACACCGAGCTGTTTGCGTCCCCTGCGATGTCGAAGACCGCACCGTCGGCGGCCAGCCCGGCGTCGAGCAGCAGCCCCTCGATGTCGTCGTCGTTGCCCCAGGCGCTCCAGGTCGCCAGGTAGGACCCATCCGCCCAGGCCAGGCGCGCGTTCACCGGCGCAGACACGCTGGAGCGCGGCGCGTAGACCGTGCTGGAGACCGCCGGGACGCCGTCGGAGTCCACCGTCGTGCCCTGCAGGACGTAGCTGGCGGCGCTGGCCGCCTCCTCCCGCCACAGCACCGCGAAGCTCTCGCCGTCGCTGGCGACATCCCACAGCGACTCGTCCTGCTCATCGTCGTCCGCCAGCAGGATCGCGCTGCTGTCGAGCAGCAGGCCCTCCGCGGCCACCCGCCTGGCGAAGACCCCCTGGCTCCAGTACGAAGCGGTGGCGGCGTCCGCCTCGTAGGCCACCAGCCAGTCGCTGCCGTTCCATGCCGCGCGGGGGCTGGACTCAGCCCAGGCTCCGCTGGCGATGGGGAAGGAGACCTCGTCCAGCGGCACGCCATCGGACCCGACCCGGATGCCGTAGATGTCCGTGGCGTCACTGCCCAGCGTGCCAGCCAGCGCGGCCCGCGTGTCCCGCCACACCAGCAGCCACGCGTCGCCCTCACCGGCCACCAGCGCCGGCTCGTCCTGGGTGCCGGCGGCCTGGCCGATCCGATCATCGCCGGGCAGCGCCTGGGGCGAGGAGAGGGGCAGCGCCAGGGCCGTCGACGGCGGAGGGGCCCCGAGAGCCATCTGCACGAGGCCGATGATGGACAACATCGCAGACTCCGATGGGTAGAGGGTCGCCTTCGTAAGCCTGGCCATCCCCCATCGGGGACCCCCCGATGGAACAGACTGGTACCTGCGCGACGGAGCCAGGAAGACCCTGCACAATGGTCGGGAGCGGCATCGGGCCGCAGCCCTCAGGCTGGACCGTCGCGGCCGGCGGGCCCCAAGGCCGAGGTGGAACCGCCCAGACCGTGCCGCAGCAGGACCAGGCCCGCCACCGCCACCGCACCCAACGCCGCGGTCGTCGTCCCCAGCGGCACCGGGGTCGCCACCGGCTCCGGCTGGAGCGGGAACCACAGAGGCCAGGGGCGCGGCAGGTAGAAGACCGCCAGCGAGCGTGACATCCGCTCCGCCTCCTGCACCGGCTGCAAGGGCCAGGTCGCGTAGGTGAGCTGCCCCGCGAAGGGGTGCCCGCCGAAGCGGCTGGCCTCGGACAACGACCACCGCAGGCTGTCGAGCAGCTCGCCCGGCCGCTCCCACAGCGCCGAGATCCGCCAGTACACCCACGGATCGCCGTCGTAGAAGTAGGCCGACAGCGCGTGGTGGAAGAAGAAGCGGTGGTGGTCCAGGCTGATGCCCAGGAGCTGGACCAGCAGCCCGGCCCCGACCACCGCGGTCAGCAGGGCGCGGCCTGGCAGGCCACCCGTCGTCGCGAAGGGCATCGCCAGCCCCAGCAGCGCCAGCGCAGGCAGCAGGTAGCGAGGCCCCCAGCACCAGTCCCCGCCGAAGAAGGGCATCGAGGCGTAGATCAGCAGCACGGGCGCCAGCGCCACCCCCATCCCCCGCACCAGGGCGGGCGCCGCGCGGTGCAGGCCCGCCAGTCCCAGCAGCGCCAGCAGCACCGGCGGGCTGTACCACAGCACGCCCTTGCCCGGGCTGAGCGCCAGCGAGACCAGGCCCACCAGCGGGTTGCGCAGATCCAGCGTCTCGCCCTTGCCCGAGACCGTCGCGTCTCCCATCCGCCAGGCGTTCCAGGCGCTCCATCCCGACAGCCCGGCCCCCAGGCCGCAGCAGATGAGCAGGGCCGGAAGCGCCGCCCGCCGCCAGGCCTGCCGGTCCCGCAGGTCCGGCACCAGCGCCAGCAGCACCCCCGGCAGCGCCGCCGCGTACAGCTCCTGGTGGTTCACCAGCCAGCCCAGCGCCCCGCCCGCCACCGCCGCCGGCCCCAGGCTGCCCGTCCGCCCCGCCCACCAGGCCCCCGCCAGCGCCACGAGCAGCCAGGCCGCGTGCTGCGACTGGTCCAGCACCGACAGCGAGCCCGGCCAGAACAGCGTCGCGAAGGCCGTCACCAGCGCCCATCCCAGCGCCCGGGGCGCCGGCAGCCCCAGGGCGCGGTGCACCAGGAGCTGCACCGTCGGCACCAGGGCGCCCACCAGGGCCGAGGTCCAGGAGAACAGGAAGCGCTGCGCCTCCAGCCCCTCCAGCCCCAGCAGCCGCCCCAGCAGCAACAGCGGGATCCCCGCCAGCGAGGCCGCCGCGCCGTAGCCCGAGACCCGGCCGATGGCCGCCTGCCGGCCGATGCCCTCGGGCAGGTAGGGGTCGAGCAGCACCGGCGCGCCGTGGTCGAGCAGGTTGGTGGCGACCTCGAAGCGGAACTGCCCGTCGATGCTGTCGATGCGCCCCGGGCCGGTCAGCGCGTAGGTGGCCGCGACCAGCAGGTACAGGCCCAGGGCGAGGGGGAAGGTGCGGCGGGAGGGGGGCATCATCGCGTCCATCCCAGTGCGAACAGCAGGCCGCCCACGAGCGCTTCCGTAGTTCCCAGGGCCCACTTCACCATCGCAGCCGCCATTGCGACCTCTGGGTCCACTCCGACTCCGCCCAACAGCACCACCAAGGCCACCTGTCCGGCCCCAAGCCCGAACCAAGACGGGACCAGATGGGCGAACTGCGCGATCAATGCGGCTGCGGCCGCTCCCCCGATCGAGACCCCGGGTGCGAGACCAACGACCAGAACGACATAGGAAGTGGCGACCGCAACTGCGTTCACGACGGAGAGAAGCAGCGCTGCGAAGTATCGAGACCGGTTGTCCAAGGCACGGTCCAGCGTGGTCCACGACCGCAGCCGCTCGGGCGCCATCCGGAAGACCCGGCTCCCCCACATCGGCAGCCCCACCGTTGCGAACAGTGCCACGAGCGCAACGAGTGGCACTCCCGCAACTGCTGGCACGGTACTCGCGCCAGAGAGCTGCACCGCGGGTCCTGCGACGATGATCAGGCTCGTGGCGCCCAGCGCTCTCGCCAGACCGACCACAGCCCAGGAGTCGGCCGGCCGCTGGTACACGTCCCTCGTGAGGAATCCGTACGCAGCATCAGCCCCAAGCGACGATGGCACGAACAGACCGAAGAAGTTGCCGGCAAGCGTCCGCCTGAAAAGAGCGAAGGACGTGATCGTCGCATCCGGCTCCAGTGCTGCAAGCAATGTTCGCCAACGAAGCGCGTGCAGATAGAGGCCGATGAGAGACGAAACCAAAGACAGTCCTGCGAAGACGGGTGGCAGCGCAAGGACAGCAGCCCAGACCGCGCGCAAGTCCAGGTCCGTGACCAGCACCCACACAACCATGCAGCAGACCACGACCGCAGCTCGAAGCAGGTTCTTCGAAGATCTCCGGCCATTCGACGCCAAACGTTCATTGTCGGCGCCGGTCACGGCGCACCCCCTTCACCATTGCGCCGGACCATCCGGCGCACACGGATCGACTCACCGAGGTACGCTGCCTCAGCACGAACCTCCATTGATACGTACTCGGACGATACCGCGGACTTCAGGTCAGTAGTGGCCAGGCCGTCCCAGACCGGCTCCTCAATCCACCAGAACTCCGAAATATCGAGGTTCTGGAAGTCACCCTGATAGCCGAAGGAGATGAACTGCCGATCCTGGTATGCGAACCAGGCATTCGGGCGACCGAGCACCGGCAGGTCGTCATCGGGCACCAGTCCCTCCACGGCCCCCAAGTAGTCCACCATGTCAAATTTCCGATTCAGGAACCCGACAAAGGCATACTGCGGAGCCAGCAACACGAAATGCACAAGTAGCAACGGAGACAGGGCCCGCACCCTTTCCGCTTGGGAGACCAGGAACAACAGGAGCGCGGGCATCACCAGCACCGCGTAGTGAAAGTTCCCCCTTGGGAACAACATGGTGGACAGGATCGCCGCCCCGCCGAGAGCCAGCACTTCTACCGACTGCGAGGGTCCACGCACTCTCCAGGCCACCAAGGCAGCACCGATCAGGAGGCCCAACTCGGGCAGGTGCCGCAGGTAGGTTGTCTCGAAGTAGTATGCCCAGAGGAAGTTGCCTACTCCCAGGTTTTCCGTGATAGTGCGTCCATAGGCGTCCAGGTGAGCCCCGTGGAGTAGCAGGTACGCGAGTACCCCGACAACGGTCCCTGCCAACAAATGACCCCAGGTTCCAGCTACTCGCAGTGGCGAAGGAGCCTTCGCAAGAAGCATTGTGATGATGAACGCAGCCGAGATCATGCCCACGGGGTGAGACTCAAAAGCGAGCATCATGAAGAAGGTAGCGACAGAGTACCACCCACGTATTGTGGCGCTCACGGTCATCGCCACGAAAAGAAAGGTCAACGAGTCCGGCCTCGCCTGATTTGCTGCCGCAAAGAACGCCTCGTTTGTGAACAGCAGGAGTCCAAAGGCGATGGTCTGACGATTGTCCAAGGTGATGCGGCGAGCCGTGTCGATCCAGAGCCCCGCACCAATGAACGTGACCACCGTCGCGATCGCCTGCCCGCCAGCCTTGGTCCAACCGGCGCGGTCCAGGATCGCGCCCCACAGCAAGGCGTAGGTCTTGCCGAAGACCTGGACGCCGCCTGTGTTCCCGCCGTAGACGGGATCATCAGGACGACCGTCGCGAAGATAGGACCACGCGATGGAGAGGTACCAGGAGTCATCGATGTTCTCCGTGCGGTAGCGACCCCGCAAAAGCACGTAGGCGAAGACCCCCAGGGCGACCAGGGACGCGACGGCGCCGCGCCAGATGAAGCGCGATTCGAGGAGGGTACCGATGGTGCGGCGGGACTGGGGTTTGAGCATCGACGCTCCGGAAGGGGCCGCGATGATAGTGCCTGTCGCCCTCGGTACCGAAGCCATGCCCCCTCGCCCCGTCGCCATCCTGGTCCGCAACCACGCCCCGCTGAGCGCGGTCGGCGCCGACATCGAGGGCATGCGGCTGGCCCTGGAGTCCCAGGGGACCCCGGTGCGGATCTTCGCCGGCGAGGGCACGGCCGAGCCCCTCGCGGCGCACCTGCCCTGGGCGCGCCAGCAGGACGCCTTGACCCTGCTGCACCACACCATCGCCTGGCCCCAGGGGCTGGCCGCCTTCCTGCGGGCCCCCTCGCCCCGGGTCTTCCGCTACCACAACGTCACGCCGCCCCGCAGCTTCCTGCCCTACAGCCCGGCCTGGGCGGCGGGCGCGGCGCTGGGACGGGCCGAGACGCGCCTGGTCCTGGCGCGGGGCGGGCTGGACCTGGTCCTGCCGTGCAGCGGCTACTCGCGGGACGAGCTGCGGGCCCGGGGAGCCCCGGCGGGGCGCACGCAGGTGCTGGCGCCCTGGGAGCGGCCGGCGCGCGACGTGGTGCCCGACGCGGCGACGGTCACCCGCCTGGACGACGGAGCGACCAACCTGCTCTTCGTGGGGCGGATGAGCCCACACAAGGGGCAGCACCACCTGGTCGACGCCCTCGCGGCGTGGCGCGAGCGCTGGCCCGAGGCGCCGGTGCGCCTGCTGCTGGTCGGCGGGGTCGACCCGCGCCTGGCCGGCTACGCCAGGGACCTGCAGGATCGCTGTCGACGGCTGGGCGTCGCCGACCACGTCGAGCTGATGGGCGCGGTGAGCCAGGAGGTGCTGGAGGCCTGCTACGCGCGCGCGACGGTCTTCCTGCTGGCCAGCCACCACGAGGGCTTCTGCGTCCCGGTGGTCGAGGCCTTCCGCCGCGGGGTGCCGGTGGTCGCCGTGTCGCGGACCGCGGTGCCCGAGACGGCGGGCGACGCGGCGGTGCTGCTGCCGGACTTCGACCCCCAGGCGCTGGCCGGGGCGGCGCACGAGCTGGCGATGGACCCCGCGCGGCGCGCGGCCCTGGTGGCGGCGGGGCGGGCGCGGGTGGCGCGGTACTACGACCCGGCCGACTGGCGCGACCGGTTCCTGGCCCTGATCGGCCCCCTGCTGCGCTGAGCGCCACCGCGGCTCAGGCAGGCGGGCGCGCGGCCAGCACCCGCCGGTAGTGGGCCTCGACCCGGTCGGTCACCCGCTCCCAGGACAGGGCCAGGGCCGCCTGCCGCCCCGCCGCGGCCAGGTCGCGGGCCCGCGCCGGCTCCGCCAGCAGCCCGGCCACGGCCTGCCGCAGCGCCGCGGCCTCACCGGGGACGATCCGCGCGTCCACCCCGTCGTGGAAGAAGCCCGTCGTCGCGACCTCGGGGTGGGCGACGCAGACCACGGCGCAGCCCAGCCCGGCCGCCTCCAGCGCCGCCTTGCCCATGCCCTCGCGCTGGCTGGTCTGCACGTAGATCCCGCAGGTGGACAGGAGGGCGTGGACCTGGGACCGCTCGGGCAGGAAGCCGTGCCAGGTCACCCGCGCGCCCAGGCCCAGCTCGCCGGCGAGCTGCTGCCAGCCCGCCAGGGCCGGGCCGTCGCCCACCACGTCCAGGTGCCAGGCGCCCGGCAGGCCCGCCAGGGCCCGCAGCAGGGCCGGCAGGTTCTTGTAGTCGACCGCCCGGCCGCACCAGGCCAGCCGCTGGGCGTCGCGGGGCGGTGCGACCGCGGGGGGCTCCAGGTCGATGCCCGAGGGGATCAGCTGGACGTCGATGCCCGGGACCAGGGCCCGCAGGCGCGCGGCGGTCAGGGGCGAGTGCGCGACGTGGAAGGCGCAGCCCCGCGCCACCGAGCGCTCGACGGCCTGGCCGATCACCCCGGCGCGGCCCAGGTACTGCCGCCAGTAGTCTCCCCAGACCTCGAACCAGGTCACGGTCCAGGGCCGGCGGGCCAGAGACAGCCGCCCCCCCAGCGCCGCGAAGTACGGGAAGGCGCAGACGTCGACCAGGTCGAAGCGGTGCCGCAGCAGGAAGGCCGTCGCGGCGGCGCCGAAGGTCACCGGGGGCGCGATCCGCCGCTGGCCGTGGGCGCCGTAGAGCGCGGCGCGCGGGCTGATCCCGTGCAGCACGACGCCGTCCTGCTCCCGCGTCCGCGGGCCGTCCCACCACTTCATGCCGACCAGGTGCACCTGGTGGCCCCGCGCCGCCAGCCGCCGGGCCAGCTCGTGGTTGTGGGCTTCGCCCCCGCCGCGGACCCAGGGGTAGACGGCGTCGTAGACCAGGGCCAGCCGCATGTTCCTCCTGGGCGCGAGCAAGGCGTTAACCAGCGCAGCGCCCCCGCGAGGAGCCCCTCCGCCATGGACTCGCCCGCCATCCAGGTCACCGTCGTCTACCCCTGCCTGAACGAGGAGCAGGCCATCGGCGGCTGCGTGGACCTCGCGCTGGCCGCGATCCAGGAGGCCGGCCTGCGAGGCGAGGTGCTGGTCGTCGACAACGCCTCGACCGATCGCTCCGCGGCGATCGCCGCCGAGCACGGCGCCCGCGTCGTGACCGAGCACCACCGCGGCTACGGCAACGCCTACCTGCGCGGCCTGCGCGAGGCGCGGGGCCAGTACATCGTGATGCTGGACGCCGACGGCACCTACCCCGTCGAGATGACCGGCCAGTTCGTGAAGATGCTGGAGGGCGGCGCGGACTTCGTCCTGGGCAACCGCTTCGGGGGCCTGATGGAGGCCGACGCGATGCCCTTCCTCAACCGCTACGTGGGCAACCCCATCCTGTCGGGCATGACCCGCCTGCTCTTCCACGTCTCCTACAAGGACATGCACTGCGGGATGCGCGGCCTGCGCACCGCCGCCGTGCCGCGCATGGCCCTGCAGTCCGGCGGCATGGAGTTCGCCACCGAGATGGTGGTCAAGGCGCTGGACGCCGACCTGAAGACGGTCGAGCTGCCCATCCCCTACCGGCCCCGCATCGGCGAGTCCAAGCTGGCCCGCGTCCGCGACGCCTGGCGCCACGTCGAGTACATGATCGCCTTCTCGCCGGGCCTGTTCCTGCTGATGCCCGGCCTGGTGCTGGCGGCGGTCGGCTACGCGCTGGAGCTGGCGCTGATCGGCGGGCCGACCGAGATCCTGTTCCGGACCTTCGACGTGCACGCCAACGTGCTCGGCATGGGCATGGCCATCGTCGGGACCACCCTGTTCGGCCTGGGGGTGGTCAGCACCCACTACGCCGGGTCGATGGGCATGCGCTTCCGGCACAGCCCGCTGTCGCGCTGGCTGCACCGGGCGGGCGACCGGCCGCTGCGGGTCGCCTCGCTGGGCATGCTGGGGGCGGGCCTGCTGACCTGGGGCTGGGTCCTGGGGGACTGGCTGCGCTCGGGCATGGGGACGCTCTCGGCCATCCCGGCCCTGACCCTGGGCACGGCGCTGCTGGCCTCGGGGGTGGAGCTGATGGCCGTGGCCTTCCTGGTCAACGTGATCGGGCGGGCGCGGGCGACGCTGGGGTGAGTGTTCGGTATTGGCGAGGGTGCTCATCGCGCCTGTGGGCACGAGCAGCCCTTGGGGTTGCGCGCAACGGCGCCTGGCCGCGCTGGTGCCCCCTCCTCGCGCCGACATCGTGCGGTCCATCCAGGAGTCGTCGCATCGCGCGACCCCTGGCCACCGTGCCCGGGGAGGTGTAGATCGCCTCATGAAGCCGCCCTCCTCCGCGCCCGTGGCCCTGGCCTCGCTCTTCTTCACCCTCGCGTGCGCAGGCCTGGGGGGCGACAAGGACGAGGACGAGGACGAGGACGACGGGCCCGCCGACGACGGTGGCACGGCCGGCGACGGTGGCACGGCCGACGACGGTGGCACGGCCGAGGACGGTGGCACGGCCGAGGACGGCGGCACTGCCGACGACACCGGCTCCGACCCCGAGGTCGACTGCCCGATCTCCAGCGACGACTTCCTGGTGCGCTTCTCTGCCGACGAGACCGGCGACTGCGGCCTGGGAGCGAGCGGAGAGGCCTGGTACGCCGACGCGGTGTGCACCGGGGAGCGCGACGGAAGCTGGCTGTTCACGCTCCAGGGGCTCCTCACGCCGATGCAGTGTGCCCCGACCTCGGGCGACGACTTCGCCTGCGCGGGGGAGGACGACACGTTCACCGTGTCCGCCACGGGCTTCGTCTCCAAGCTCGGGCAGCGGTTCGAGGGCGACCTCACCGTGGCCGGCGGGTGCTCGACCACGGTGGCGTTCATCGCCGTCGCGGACTGATCCGCGCCGGGCGAACCCCCGCGGGCGTCGCTGGGCTGAGTGGCGTCTGACGCCCGCTCATTCCGAAGAGACGACGTTGAACAGACTGCCGGACGACGGCGGCGGCACCCGCTCCACCGGGACCGGCACGGCCCCCAGCTCCACCACGGCACCGGTTCCCAGCCCGATCTCGCGACAGGTGGCGGCCAGCTCCATCACCTTCTCGCGAGAGGCGGATGGGTCCTGGCCGGGCAGGACCTCCAGCACGACACGGATCCCCAGGTTGCGGCGGATCAGCTCGCGCATTCCGTGAAGGGCGAGCAGCTCCCCGGTCTCCAGGTCGGGCTTCACGACCTGGACGGCAGGCCAGCCCCGATCCTGGAACCACGCGTCGAGCCAGGTCACCCGGACTCGACGGGCCGCGCCAGCGTCCTGACCGAGGCGGCCCCGCTCTCGTCCGCCATCGACCAAGGACAGCTCTCCCACCCGCTCACCGATCGCGAAGGGCACGACCTCGACCTGGTGGAGGTCATACTGGCGCGCGTTGCGCTCCAGGTAGGGGCGCGTCACGGGGTCGGGCTCGAAGGCCCAGACCCTGCCGTCCGGTCCGACCAGGGCGGCGGCCTGCACCTTGCAGTAGCCGGCGAAGACGCCACCATCGACGAAGGTCATGGCGGGGCGCAGGTGGGCCTGGAACCAACGGCGCAGCTCCGGCTCGTACCAGCCCAGCCGGTAGGTGACGGCGGAGGGTGCGTCGGGCGGCAAGGTGAGCCGCATGCCGTCCAGCCGCATGGTCAGCTCGCGCCGAAGCGGCACCAGCGCTGCACGCGCCAAGCGCACGGCCCAGCCGCGGTCGTCGTCCAGGTGGAGGCGGCGCAGGAGGGGCTCGACGCGGGCCCCCTACGCGAGGAGGCAGGCGAAGGGACGGGTGAGGCGCGCGCGAGGGGCGGGTCCGGGCATGGGGCGCAACCACTCACGCAGGGGCCAGCGGTGCAACCGGCTTCAGCGTTGGGAGGTCGTCGGCGGGCCCCGCAGCGCCAGGCCCAGGCCCAGCAGGCCCATCGCCACGAAGGCACCGGTGAGCGCGCCGACCGGCACCGGGCGCTGCTCGGGCGGCAGCCAGGGCATCCACAGGGGCCAGGGCCGTGGCAACCAGAACACCGCGTACTTGCGCTGCGTCTCGTGCCCGTGGGGCGGCGCCAGGCCCCAGGTCATGTAGGTGATCCGCCCCTCGTAGGGGTGGCAGGCGAAGCGCTCCACCTCGGCGGGCAGGCCCTGCAGGCTCTGCGCGATCTCCGCCGGCCGGGCCAGCAGGGCCGACTCCCGCCAGTAGTAGCCGGGATCCTTGTCCGTGACCGATCCCACCAGGCCGCGGTCGTGGAAGAAGCGGTGGTGGTCCAGGCTGAGCGCAAGCCCCTGCACCGCCAGGCCCAGCGCGATCACCAGGCCGAGCGCGGGCCGGGGAAGGCGGGCGAAGGGCATGGCCAGGCCGACCAGGACCAGCGAGGGGACCATGTACCGGGGCCCCCAGCACCAGTCGCCGCTGTAGAAGGGCATCGAGGCGTACAGCCCCAGCAGGGCCACCGCCGCGCCGGTCGCGGCCAGCGCCAGGCCTCGCGCCCGCCGCCACAGCCCCCCCAGGCCCACGACGCCCAGCAGCAGCGGTGGCGAGTACCACAGGGCCCCCTTGCCCGGGCTGACCAGCAGGGCCAGGGCGGCGAGCGCCGGGCTGGTGCCGACGTGGATGCCGCCCTCGGCCTTGCCCGAGCGCAGCACCTCTCCCAGGCGCCACAGGTTCCACCCGGCCCAGCCCGCCAGCCCCACGCCCACGCCCAGCAGGACCAGCAGCGCAACGAGGGCCCGCCGGCCCCGGCCAGCCGCCCCCCCCAGCAGGGCCAGCAGCACGAAGGGCACCACGCCCAGGTAGGCCTCCTGGTGGTTGACCAGCAGGGCCAGGGCCGCGCCGGCCAGCCCAGCCAGGGGCAAGGAGCCCGTCTGCGCGGCGCGCCAGGTGAAGGCCAGGGCGGCCAGCAGCCACGCGGCGTGCATGGACTGGTCGAAGACACCCGCCGAGGTGATCCACAGCTGGGTGCAGAAGGCCGTGACCAGCGCCCAGCCGACCGCCGCGCGGACCTCGACGCCCAGCCAGCGGTGCACCACGTACTGCAGGGGCACGACCAGGGCGCCGACCAGGCCCGACAGCCACGAGAACACGGTCTGCTGCGCGTCGACGCCGTCCAGCCCGAGCGCCCGGGCCAGCGCCAGCAGAGGCACGGCCAGGACCGACACCGACGCGCCATAGCGGCCGACCACCCCGACCACGCCCTGCAGCGCGAACTCGTCGGGCAGGTCGCCGTCCCGCACGATGGGCAGGCCGACCTCCAGCAGGCCGCGCGCCACCTCGAAGCGGTACTGGCCGTCGATCATGTCGATGCGGCCGGGCCCGGAGAGCGCGTAGACCGCGGCGGTCAGCAGGTAGAGGCCCAGCGGCAGGGACCCGCGGCCACCTTCCGTCTGCTCCGGGCGCCTACCCGTCATCGGGACTGTTCCTGCCGATACAGCCAGAACTCCCCCGCGGCCAAGACTCTGCGAAAGCGCCGTGAATGGCCAGGGACCTCGAGGACTTCGTCGGCCTGGACCGCTCTCGCGACGAGCAGCAGGTCAGGGAGGGCGGAGTCGGTTTGCACCACATCGGCTTCCGAGCTGCGTGCCTCCAGTCCCAATGCCCCGACCAGGTCCGGCCCCTCTCGCGTCTGCACCGGAAAATATGGATTGGCCCCGAAGGGAACGAGCGCCCCTCGCTCGACCAGGGACCAGTGAGCCAGATGCCACAAGCTCGCATCGCCAAATGCGGGCTTGTAGTCCTCGGTCAGCGCCGCCGCGATCACCTCGTCAGGCTGCACCGCGCCGAGCACCTGCTGCAGCGCCCCCTCATGCTGGCGCGCCCAGTCGCGGAGGTCGATCACCAGCTGCCCGTGCATCCGGAAGGACAGGAACAGGGCGATCCCCAGCAACAAGCGACGCAGGACGCCGACCCGCAGGTGGGGCAGCCCGGCCAGACCTAGCAGGAAGATAAAGACCCCAAGGCGTTCCCAGAGGAAGAAGACATGGGCCGTCTCGTCGGGCACCTCGCGGTACAGGATCACCAGGGCGCCCGTGGCAGCCAGCAGCCCAGGGTCCCAGCCGTGCTGGTGGTGCCGCCGGCGCCGACCCGCGACGCTGGGAAGGCGGAGGATCCCAAACCCCCAGGTGACCGCCGCCAGGACGGCGTACAGCCGCGCGACTCGGAACATCTCGGTCGCCAGGTATCCGTGATCAAGACTCAGCCCGCCCATCACCACCCGCGGCAGCAAGGCACTCCGGGCGAAGTTCGTCGTCAACCGACGCACCTCTGCCCCCCCGCCGACGGCCGCGGAGAAGTCGTCGCCCAGGGTCCAGGCGAGCAGGAGCGCTCCTGCAGGGAGCAGTGGCACGATCGACCGGAGCAGCACCCGCGGTCCCCCCCGCTGGAACAAGCTCAGGACACCGCACACCAGCCCCCAAACCCCGAGGGGGATGACGTGGGTTCCGGCGATCAGGAGGCCCGCCATCGCCGTGGCCAGGCCGGTCCACACACCGGGGCGTCGCAGCCACTGGGCGTGGAGCGCCAGCCCCAACAGCGTCAGTCCGATCGCCGCCTGGTTGGGCACGAAGCCCCAGCGGAAGCAGGTCCCGAAGCCCGCCACGATGGCGAAGACCGCCACGCCCGGGGGCCGGCGTCGCGCACGGAGGAGCGCAGCGAAGCCCAGGGGGACCGCGAGGACGGACATCGCGAGCAGCATGCGACCCGCCTCGACGACTCCGAGGCCGGCCTTCGCGAGCATGACCCATGGCAGGTAGATGAGGACGTAGGGGACCGCGAGATCCACTTCGTAGAACGAGCGAATCGCTTCGTCCTGACCGTAGGTCGCAAGGACGGCTGCGGTCGACGCATGCGCCGGGTAGTCGACCAGCGGCAAGTGGCGCGTCGCCCACAGCGGTAGGATCGAGGTCACGACCGAGATGGGAAGCAGGAGGTCGAGCAGTCTTCCCAACCACAGCCCCCCCCTCCCCTCACCCCCCACGCACCACCGCCACCTCGTCGACGATCCCCATCACGACGGCGTGCAGCGGGTCGTCGTCGTTCCCGAGGATCTGCCGCGCGGTGTTGCCCTCGCGGGCGCAGAGCACCAGGTCCCCCTCGCCGGCCTGGACCGAGTCGACGGCCAGGAACTCGTCCCCCAGCGGCGTGCGCCCGTCGGTGTCGACGGGCTGGACGACCATCACCTTGCGGCCCACGTAGACCGGGTGCGTGACGGTGCTGACGCAGTTCCCGAGCACGCGGCAGAGGATCATGGCGCCTCCAGGTGCTTCTTGTCGTGCCAGGCGTGGTCGACGATCTGGACGATGGTGCAGTCCACCGGGGCGAAGGTGTCGGGCAGGGCCAGCGCGGCCTCGCGGCCGGTGATCCACGCGACCAGGTCGCCGGGGCCGGCCTGCAGCGCGTCGGCGGCGACCATGGGCTCGCCCTGGGGGTTGCCGCCGGCGTCCTGGGGCTGGATGACCAGCAGGCGCACGCCGGACAGGGTCTCGTACTTGACGGTCGCGACGACGCGGCCGAGGACGCGGGCCAGCTCCATCAGGACCTCCGCCGGGGGGTGGGGGGCGCGAAGGGCGCGGGGCGCAACAGCCAGGGCAGCAGCTCGGCGTGGGGCCTGGGGATGCACTCGGTGCGGTGCAGGCGCTGCCGCGTGGAGAGCACGGCGGCGCCGGCGTCGATGGCGGCCTGGACGTCGTGCTGGGCGCCGTGGACGACGTAGTAGGCGCGGCCGCCCAGGCCGCCGGCGACCCGCAGGCCCGCCAGGCGCACATCGGCGTCCTTGAGCGAGCGGTCGCAGGCCGCCAGGGTGGTGGCGACCTGGGTGCCCTCGACGACGCCGACGGTGTCGAGCTCACCGTCGTGGTCCTCCAGCCCGCGCAGCGCGGCCAGCAGGGCCGGGTGCGCGAAGGGCAGGAGCACCTGGTCGACGACGCCCTGGCCGGCGCGGTCCAGCGCGGCGGCGAAGGACTCCTCCACCTCGGCGACGCCGCCGGCGAAGAGCAGCAGGAAGCGGCCGGGCTCGACCAGGTTGGCCTCGAGCACCTGGACGGGCGCGCGCTTGACCAGGGCGTCGAGCGCCGACAGGCCCCCGGCCACGCTGTCCACCTCGACCAGGGCGAGGGCTTCCGACGACACGGCGCCCCCTAGACGATGCGGAAGTAGCCGGCGAGGGTGCAGCGGCGCTCACGCGTGAAGGTGCGAGCGGTGGTGAGCCCGTCGCCTGTCGGCGAGGCGATGGTGAAGCTGGTGAAGCCCTCGCCGCCGAAGCCCAGGCCCGCGCTGTTGCTGGCGTTCTTCACGAAGATGGAGCAGTTGATCACCTTGGCCATGCGGTGCAGGGCGTCCAGGTTCTTGCTCCACATGCTGGCCGTGTGGCCGTAGCCGTGCTCGGCCTGGACCGCGAGGTCGATGCCCTGGTGCACGTCCTTGACCCGGACGATGCCCAGCACGCTGGTCAGCATCTCGAGCTGGATGAAGGGGTGCTCGGCCTCGACCTCGGCGATGATGAGCGGCGGGTCGCCCTTGAAGGGCACGTCGATGGCCTTGAGCATCCGCGCGGCGGACTTGCCGATCCACTCGCGGTTCATGTGCTCGCGGTCCGGCGTCAGGATCAGCTTCTCCAGCCGCGTGACCTGGTGGTTGCGCAGGCGGACGCAGCCGGCGGCCTCCATGCCGTCCATCAGCTTGTCGGCCACCCGGTCGACGACGAAGACCTCCTTCTCGTCGATGCAGATGATGTTGTTGTCGAAGCTGGCGCCGGCGGTGATGCCGCGGGCGGCCGCGCCGATGTCGGCCGTCTCGTCGACGACGACCGGGGGGTTGCCCGGCCCGCCGGCGATGCAGCGCTTGCCCGAGCGCATCGCGGCCTGGACCACCGCGCCGCCGCCGGTCACGACGACCAGCCGGATGCCCTTGTGGGTCATCAGCGCGTTGGCCGACTCGATGGTCGGCTCGGTGACGCAGGTCATCAGGTTGTCGGGGCCGCCGACCTCGACGCTGGCGCGGTTGATGAGGTCGATGGTGTAGACGCTGGTGTTGCGGGCCGAGGGGTGGGCGTTGAAGACCACGCCGTTGCCGCCGGAGACCATCCCGATGCCGTTGTTGATGATGGTCTCGGAGGGGTTCGTGCTGGGCGTGATGGCGCCGATCACGCCGAAGGGGGCCCGCTCGATGAGCGTCAGCCCGTCGTCGCCCGAGAAGGCGTCGGGGTGCAGGATCTCGGGGCCCGGCGTCTTGTGGATGACCAGCAGGTTCTTCTTGACCTTGTGGTCGACCCGGCCGAGATCGGTCTCCTCGACCGCCATGCGCGAGAGCGTGAGCACGTCCTCGGCGCAGCGGCGGCGCACGTTGGCCACGATCTCCCGCCGCTTCTCCAGCGGCAGGGCCACCAGGGTCTGGTGGGTGTGGCGCGCGGCGTCGACCGCCTGGTCCACGGTCTTGAAGGCGCCGCGCGGCTGGGCCGGCATCGCGCCCGTGCGCTCGGGCAGCGCGCCCTGGTTCAGCCGCTGGAGCACCTTCTCCACGACCGAGGCGAGCTGGTCCTTGTTCAGGACGCCGCTGTCCGGGGTGCCGCTCATGCGCCGCCCTCAGCCTTGGCTGGCCAGGCGTCGCTGGCCTTGTCGTACAGGACCTGCCCGTCGAGGTCGATGGTGTCGACGATGCCCATGACGCAGGCGTCGACGGGCCGCCCGTCGGTCATGCGGGTCTGGCGCGCCGAGCTGCCCGAGGCGTAGAGCACGACCTCGCCCACGCCGGCGCCGACCGAGTCGACAGCCACGACGAAGCTGTCCTTCTCGCCGAGCTTCAGCGAGAGGTCCCGCACGATGTAGAGCTTGAGGCTCTCGATCTTCTCGTCCTTGCGGGTCGAGACGACCGTGCCCACGATGCGCCCGAGCTTCATGCCGGGCCTCCCGCTCTACTTGGTCTCGGGCTTCTGCCCGAGCAGCGGCAAGACATCGTCGATGTTGGAGTGCGGGCGCGGGATGACGTGCACGCTCACCAGCTCACCGACGCGCTGGGCCTGGCGGGCGCCGGCCTCGGTCGCGGCCTTCACCGCCGCGACGTCGCCGCGCACGATCGCGGTGACGTAGCCGCCGCCGATCTTCTCGAAGCCGACCAGCTCGACGCGAGCGGCCTTCACCATCGCGTCGGCGGCCTCCACCATGGCGGTGAAGCCGCGCGTCTCGATCATGCCCAGGGCGGTGCCCTTGAGATCTGCCATTGCCTGCTCCAGGTGTTCCGAACGAGGGGGAGAGGGAGTGTAGCCCGGCACGGCCCGCCGGAGGGGGAAGGAGTCGGGGGGCGTCAGCGCGCCAGGGCCTCGATGGCCGCGATGGCGGCCTGCCGGGCGCTGTCGATCTCGCTCTCGGTGCCGGCCATCCACAGGCGGCCGAAGGCGCCGAAGGGGCGGAGGTTGATCAGGTTGACGTTGGCGGCCTTCTCGGCCTCGTTCGCGGCGATGACGGCCCAGGCCGCCGGCTCGGTCTCGAGGATGAACAGGCTCTGGCCGGGGATGAGCATCATGCCGGAGCGGTCGCGGTTGATGATCTGGGCCTGGTAGGGCTCGACCGCGCGGATGATCTGGGAGGAGACGACCTTGGGCTTGACCACCTGGTCGCGGCTGACGCCCAGGTAGGACAGGATGGCGTCGCCGGCCGACATCACCTCGCCCTTGTCGTCGTGGTGCACCTCGAGCAGGCCGAAGGCGCGCTCGACGACCTGCACGGCGGGGGCGCAGCGCGTGGCCTTGAGCGCCACGTCGGTGACCCGGTTGATGATCATGCCGGGCGCGGTCTCGACCCACAGGCTGGCCTGGCCGGCGAGCGGCAGGAAGCCGCGGCTGGTGGTGCCGGTGAAGGCGGCGAGCTGGGGCTGGAGCGCGTCGAGGAAGACGTAGCCGCGGAGGGTGACCGACACTGCAGCGTCCCGGGGAGGGGGGGTGCGGGTCCGATTGCTACCGCGTGGCCGGGGCCCGCGTCAAGCGCGGCGCCTGTGGGAGTATGCCCCGCCGTGCCCCGCCCTCCCGCCCGCCTGGTGCTCGCCCTGGTGCTGCTGCTGCCGCCCTGGGCGCTGGCCGTGCGGCGGTGGTGGTTCGTCTGCGACGACGCCTTCATCAGCTTCCGCTACGCCCGGAGCTGGGCCGAGGGGCAGGGCCTGCGCTTCAACCCGGGCGAGGCGCCGGTCGAGGGCTTCAGCAACCTGCTGTGGGTGGCGGTGGGGGCCCTGGTGCACGCGGCGGGCCTGGACCAGCCCACCGCGATGCCGGCCCTGAGCGCGGCCCTGGGGGGGCTGTTGTGGGCGCGAGCGCTGTGGGTGGGGCACCGGGAGCTGGACCTGCCGCTGCCGGCGCTGTGGGCGGCGACGGCGGCGGTGGCCTGCGCGCCGGGGGTGGCGGCCTGGACGACCAGCGGGCTGGAGACGATGCCGCAGCTCGCGCTGACCTGGCTGGCGGTGGAGGGGCTGTGGCTGGCGCGGCCGGGCTGGCTGGCGCCGCTGGCGCTGGCGGGGCTGGTGCTGGTGCGGACCGAGGGGCTGGCCTGGGCGGCGGTCCTGCTGGGCACCGCGGCCCTCGGCCGGCGGCGGGTCGGGCCGTCGCTGCTGGCGGTGGCGGCGGTGGCGGCGGTGGGCCTGGGCCTGCGGCGCGCCTGGTTCGACGCCTGGGTGTCGAACACGGCGACCACCAAGGTGGGCCTGTCGCCGGCCCTGGTCGCGCGTGGCCTGGCCTACGTGCTGCGCAACCTGGCGGAGCAGCCGCTGCTGGCCCTGGGGCTGGCGCTCTGCGGCCGGGCCTGGCGGCGCGCGCCGGCGCCGGCGCTGCTCACCCTGCCTCTCGCGGCGGTGGCCCTGGCCGCCGTGGCGATGGGCGTCCTGGTGGGGGGGGACTTCATGCCGCTGGGACGCCTGCTGGTGCCGGCCTGGCTGGCGGCCTGGCTGGGCCTGGCCACCGCGCTGGCCCGGCTGCCCCGGGGGGCCGCGGCGGCGCTGGCGGTGGCGGCGGTGGTGGCGGGCCAGGCGCCGCTGCTGGGCCTGCGCGCCGCGCCCGAGGGGGCCTGGCGGGCCCTGGCCTTCCGCGAGCCGGGCTCGGAGGGTGGCACCGAGGCCCGCCAGTGGCAGCACGAGGTCGACAACGCCGAGACCTACCGTGCGCAGGCCCCTGCGCTGCGGGCCCTCACCCGCCCCGGCGAGCTGGTCGTCTCGGGGCCCATCGGGGTGCTGGGCTGGGAGCTGCCCGACCGGCGCTTCCGCGACCTGTACGGCCTGGTGACCCCCGCGGTGGCGCGGCAGGCGCTCACCCGCCTGGTGATGCCCGGCCACGACAAGCAGGTGCCGCCCACCTTCTTCCTGGCCGAGGCGCCCGCGGTGCTGGCGGCGATGTCGGTCCAGGGCGCGGCCCTGCGGCCGGCGCTGGCGCCGCTGGGCGAGGACGTCGTGCGCATGGGCATCGCGGACCGCTACGCCCCGGCCCTGGTGCGCGTGCTGCCCGACGTCGACGGGCAGCCTCGCTTCGTCGTCGCGATCCGCCTGGCGCCCGAGCCGGCGCTGGCGTGGGCCCGGTGGGAGCGGGACCTGGACGACCCGGATCGGGTCTTCGCGGTCG
The DNA here is from genome assembly GCA_023150805.1 of Myxococcota bacterium. Lineage (GTDB taxonomy): Bacteria > Myxococcota_A > UBA796 > UBA796 > UBA2385 > UBA2385. The sequence continues at coordinate 22,307 of JAKLKF010000116.1, forward strand.
CCCTCGAAGATCCGCCCCACACGGGGGGAAGCGCGGCTCCGTCCCGTTGACAGCGCCCTCGCCGCTCGGTATCCCCGCGGGGCGCGTGCGCACCGGGCGCCGCGGCCCTCCTCGCGCCTGTGAGGCTCTCATGCCCCTCCGCCGTGGCCTCCTGCCCCTGCTCCCTGCCCTCGCCCTGCTGGCCGGCTGCCCTGATCCGACGGGCACCAGCGCGGGCCCTTCCGGCGGCGCCGGCCCCCAGGGTGGCCCGCCTCCGGCAGGTGGACCCGGCGGCGGCCCGGGCGGACCCGGCGGCGGCCCTCCGCCCGAAGGGCAGCCCCCCGGCCAGTTCCAGGTCACCGCCGGCGAAGGGGTCGCGCTGAAGGGCAACTTCACCTACGCGGGCACCAAGACGGGTGACTACCGCATCGACTTCCTGACGATGGAGGCCGGGCGGCCGCCGGTGCTGGCGCACGCGCTGACGCTGGACGCGCCGGGCCCCTGGACCGTGGAGGCGCCCAAGAGCTTCGGCGCGGTCTACGTCGTGGCCTTCGTCGACCAGGACAAGGACGGCCCCTCGCCCACCGACCCGGCCGGCCGCCTGGCCGACGCGGTCACCATCGGCGACCAGCCGCTGGAGGGCCTGGAGATCGTCATCTCCGACACGCCCGACCTGGGGGACCTGACGCCGAACCAGTCCGCGGGCGCGGGCGGCCCCCCGCCGCCCGAGGGCAAGGGCCCGGAGGGAGCGCCGCCGACGGGCGCGGGCAGCCCGCCGACGCCGGTCGAGGGCGCGGCTCCC
>JAKLKF010000117.1 GCA_023150805.1 Myxococcota bacterium
ACACCGACACCGACACCGACACCGACACCGACACCGACACCGACACCGACACCGACACCGACACCGACACCGACCCGCCGGGCTCCGGGCTGCTGCAGCGCGAGGGGCTGGCGACCGTGCTCGAGACCTGGGAGGGGACCGAGGACGCCGTGTTCCTCGCCGACGACGGCGCGGGCGAGGAGCTGTGCCGGGTCCGCCTGGCCCTGGCCTCGGTCGGCGAGCGGACGGACTGTGCGCTGTGCCTGTGGGCCTTCGACCTGCAGGTGACCGCGGCGGAGACCCTGGTGGACGCCGAGTGCGCCGCCGCCGGCTGGGACGCGCCCGAGGCGCTGGTCGGCACGACCCGGGCCTATGGCTACACCGACGACTACTTCGGCCACGCCCCGGCGCTGCTGGGCTTCCTCGACGGGACCTGGCAGCCGATGACCTACGCCTGGTGGGACGAGGAGACGGGCACCCTGCGGTACCTGCTCGACGACGGCTACCTGCCCTACTGAAGCGACCCGGTTCAGGGCTCGGCGTCGACCGGGCGCAGGAAGGGCCAGCGCTCGGCCACCGCCTGGACCTGCGGCTGCAGCTCGGTCCACAGCGCCATCGCCCGTGGGTCGGTCTCCGCCCACAGGTCGGTCGTGGACGCGGGATCGAGCGCCACGTCGTACATGAAGCGCTTGCCGTCCCAGTGGTAGATGAGCTGCACGTCGTTCTTCACGACGGACATGACCGGGTCGCAGTAGCCAACCAGGTAGCAGAAGGAGAACCGCGACCGGTCCGCGGGGGCCATGCCGACGACGGTCCCCTCGTGCCGGTCGCTGGGGTCCAGGCCCAGGGCGTCGAGCACCGTGGGCGCGAGGTCCTGGTGCTCGGTGGGGCCGCTCCAGCGCCCGGGGATCATGCCGTCGGCCCAGAAGGCTCCGAGCACGCGGTTCTCCTCGGGGTGCAGGGACTTGCCGTGCTGGAACTGGTCGTGGTCGCCGAACTGCTCCCCGTGGTCCGAGTAGAACACCACCAGGGTGTCGTCCAGCGCGCCCATGGCGCCGAGCTGGCGCCACAGGGAGCCGACGCCGTCGTCCCAGTAGCGCAGCTCGGCGCGGTAGACGGCGAACAGGTAGGCGCGGGCCAGCTCCTCCTCCTCCTCGGTCAGCCAGGGCCAGTAGGAGAACAGGCTGTACACGTCGCTTCCGTCGGTGACGTCGAAGGGGAACTCGTAGCCCGGGTCGATCTCGTCCAGCTCCCACGCCCAGCTCAGCGGCGCGGCGTAGGGGCCGTGCGGGTCGATGTAGTGCACGTGGACGAACCAGGGCCGGTCGCCCTCCTGCAGGTCCTCCACCATGGCCAGGGCCGAGGCGTTGACGGTGGCGACGGGCGCCCAGTTGGTGTTCACCACCTCGCCGTAGCCGGCGACGATGTGGGTCGAGTTCCAGTCCGAGAAGACCGTGTTGCTGGTGACCAGGCCCGTCCGGTAGCCGCGCTCGGCCAGCAGCGAGGCCAGCGTGGGCAGGCCCTTGGGAGTGACCGGCACGCGGCCGTCGGCGGCGTACTCGAAGACGCCGGTGGGCCAGAAGTCGTCGGCCAGGGGCCAGCGGCCGTTCACCGCGCACAGCATGGACGGCGCCGTCCAGTTGGCGCAGGAGCGGTGGTCGTCCAGCACGACGCCCTGGGCCAGGATCGCGTCCAGGGAGGGCGTCGTGTCGCCGCCGCCGTAGGTGCCGAGCTGGTCGCGGCGGGTGGTGTCCACCGAGATCATCAGCACGTTCGTCGGCCGCTCTCCCTTGAACTGCACCGCCGGCACGGGCTCGGGCGGCGGCTCCCCGGTGTCGTCTCCGCCCGTCCCTCCGTCCGTGTCGCCCCCGTCGCTGGCGCCGCCGTCGGAGCTGCCGCCGTCGGGGCTGCCCCCGTCGCTGGCGCCGCCGTCGCTGGCGCCGCCGTCGCTGGCGCCGCCGTCGCTGGTGCCGCTGTCGTGGGTCCCGGCGGGGTCGGTGGGGTCGGCGGGACAGGCCAGCAGGGCGAGCAGGGGAAGCACTGGCGCTCCGGGGGGCCCCGGCATCCTACCCGCCCGGGTCGGGCCTGAGGGAGCCGGGTGGGGACAGGTGCCGGGGGCGCCGGCGACCAGATCGCCGGGCTAGCGACGCCAGGTCGGCGGGTTTCTTGGTCGCGGGATGGGAAGATCAATGGATAACAGCCGGCACCTGGACCTGGACAGGGGGGGGCGGGCAGGACGCGGGGGGCTCCGCCGCGGCCCTACTGGGTCGCGACGTCCAGCTTGGTGCGCTCGTGGCTGGCCCGGTAGGTGGCCTCGTCGGAGAACCAGGTCTTGCGCTCGCGCTCGCTGGCGTCGATGAAGAAGACGAAGTCGAGCACCCGTTCGGGGTCGTCCGCGGCCAGGGCGTACTGGCGGGCGACCTGGTTGGCGGGCAGGGTCCGCCGCCCGGCGACGTCGACAAGCTGCAGCTCGAAGCCCTGCTTGCCTTCGGCGGGGCGGTAGGCGCGCCAGACCAGCTCGGTGCAGACCAGGGCGGCGTCGGTAGCGAAGTCGAAGTCGAAGTCGTAGGGCTTGTCGAGGTCGGCGAAGGCGTGGGCGATGGCCTGGGCGCGCGCCCGCTTGTCCAGGCGGGGCCGCATCCCGGCCAGGTAGTCGCCGGCGGCGTGCGGCATGGTGCTGAAGCTGACGCCCTCGCTGATGGCCTCGATGACGACGTGGGGGTGACCGTCCTCCTGGGCGACGTACCGGGCCCAGGCGGCGGGGAAGCGGCGGGCCAGGTAGGTCGACAGGTCCAGCGCCTCGCCCGTCTCCTCCTGGATGAAGGCGCGCACGCCCTCGTCGTCGGCCCAGGTGGAGAGCTGCTCGGGGGTGCCCAGGTACAGGATGGCGTGGGGCCAGAAGCCCGGCAGGCCGACGTTGGACAGGTACCAGTTCTTGCGCGAGAGCAGGATGTCGCCGGGCTCGGACAGCGCCATGGCCTGGGCCTGCTGGTCCTCGGGGATCAGGTACCAGCCGATGCGGCGGGTGCGCGTGTCGCCCATGGCCTCGGCCACGCCCTTCTGGGCCGGGTACCAGGCCCGCTTGAGCGTGCGCTTGAGCACCTGGGCGTCGGCGCGGGCCAACAGGGTCGCGCGGTCGATGGGCGCGACCAGGGCCAGGGTGCGCAGGTGGGCCTCGCAGCGCTCCCACAGCCAGGACAGGCCCAGCTCGGCGGTCTCCTGCCGCCCGTTGGCCGCCCGCGCCAGCAGGTCGAGGTACTGCTGGCCGGCCAGCACCCGGGCCTGGTCGCGGGTGCCCAGCAGCTCCTGCCGGTACACGCTGAAGGCGGTCTTGGGCAGGCCCCGCTCGGGCCGCGGCGCGTCGAGCAGCTTCTTGGCGTTGTTGTTGGGCAGCACCAGGTTGGAGAAGCGCGCCGCCGTCTCGTGCACGGTCAGCTCGGCGGCGAAGGTCAGCAGGAAGCTGCGCAGGTGCCAGGGCCGCTGCAGGCGGCTGGGGTCGAAGCGGTACCAGTCCTCGTAGAAGCCGCGGATCTCGTCCATCTCCACGGTGCTGGCCCACAGCGCCTCGAAGCTGTCCAGCAGCATCGCCTCCTGCTCGGCCGAGAGCACGTCCTCGGGCGCGTCGGGGCCGAGCCAGGGCTGGGCCTCCAGGCCGCGCAGGGTGGCCTCCATGCCGCGCTCCAGCTCGCGGTAGCGCTGCAGGTCGACCATGAAGGCGGCGTGCAGGTCCTCGCGGGGCAGGGCGGTCAGGGGGCTGGGCTGCTCGGCGAAGAACAGGGCCAGGCGCCCCCCCAGGGCCAGGCTGCCCACCACCAGGAAGAAGACCACCCGCTTGCGCAGCTTCGCCCCCCGGGGGCTCTCCTCCCAGGCGCGGCCGTGCAGCAGCTTGCCGCCGACGATGAGCGCCACGCCCAGCACGCCGGCCAGCAACAGGCCGCCCAGCAGGTCGGGCAGCAGGGGGGTCCCCTGGTCGCTGAGGTAGTAGCCGAGGGCCGCGCCCAGGGCGCCGGGGAGGAGCGCCTGGCCCAGCTCGTCGAGGAGCGAGCCGAGGCCGAGCACGAAGGGCGAGCGAGGAGGAGGGGGGGATGCGGACATGGGCGGACTCTACCTGTCGGGGGCCACGGTCTTGCGGGACGGGCGGTCTTCGGGAGAGGTCCGCAGCGGATCCTCGGGCCAGGCGTGCTTGGGGTAGCGACCCCGCAGGTCCTTGCGCACCTCGGGCCAGGTCCGGCGCCAGAAGCCCGGGAGGTCGGTGGTCACCTGGACGGGCCGCTGGTTGGGGGCCAGCAGGTGCAGGGTGACGGGCTCGGTCCCGCCCAGGACGGTGGGGGTGCGGTCCAGGCCGAAGAGCTGCTGGACCCGGGCGCGCAGCACCGGGCCCCCGCCCTGGCGCTCGTGCGGGTCGTAGTCCAGCTCCACCTGCCGGCCGGTGGGCAGGGTGAAGGTGGCGGGCGCCAGCAGGTCGAGCTGCTGCCGCGCTTGCCAGCCCAGCGCGGCGTGGGTCGCGCCGAGCAGGTCGGCGCCGCGAAGATCCTGCAGGCGGCGCAGGCCCCGGCAGAGGTCGGGCAGCAGCGCCCGCAGCGCGGCGTCCAGGTCGGGCCAGTCCGGCAGGTCCAGCTCGGGCCGGCGGGCGCGCAGGTAGAGCGCCCGGAGGATCAGCGCCCGCGCGGCCGGCGAGGGGTCCAGCAGGCGCGCGGGGTCCTGCCCGGCGGCGCGCGCAAGGGCCGCGGCCGCCTCGACCGGGTCGGCCATCACCTCGCGGCGGACCAGGACCAGGGCGCCGATCCGCTCCTCCTCGGCGGCGACGACGGCCTCGCGCGACGGGTCCCAGGCGGTGACCCGCGCGCGCTGGCGGGGCAGGGCCAGCACCGCCTCCTCGGTCAGCGGCACGGCCAGCTCGACCTGGTCCTCACCTCGGGGCCGCCCGCGCAGCTCCAGCGCGACCAGCCACTGGGCCCCCCCCGGCAGCGCGCCGGGGGCCAGCTCGGCCCCACGCCCGCTGGCCAGCAACACCCGCGCCTCGCCGGCGACGCGCCGGCGGCCCAGGCGCTCGGGGAAGCCGGCGAGCAGGGCGGGGACCAGGGCGTCCAGGTCGACGGGGCCGGAGGCGGGGGCGCCCACCAGGCGGGCGAGCTGGCGGGTGGCGGCCCGCGCGGCGGCGAGGGGGCCCGTGCTAGCGCCGCTAGCTGGGCCACCTCGCAGCGATAGGAGCCGGTCCTCCACCGGCACGCGCGCCCCGCGGGGCCAGGGGTCGCGCTCGCTGACCAGGGCCGCCAGCGCGGCGGCCGCGGGGGCGTGGCGCCCACCCTGCGTGGCCAGCAGGACCCGGCCCAGGCGCGGGTGGACGGGCAGGGCGGCGAGCCGGCGCCCCAGCGGGGTCAGGCCGCCGTCGGGGGTCGTTGCGCCCAGCTCCCCCAGCAGCGCCTGGGCGCGGCTCCAGGAGGCCGGAGGCGGCGGGCTCAGCCAGGTGGGCGCGCTGCCCCAGGAGGCCACCGCCAGCGCCGTGCCGGCCAGGTCCAGGCGCAGCAGCTCGGGCGTGTCGGCGGGGGCCCGGCGGGCGTGCTGCACCGCGCTCCACAGGCGCAGGCAGCGCCCGGGCGCCGTCCGGCCGGCGCGCCCCGCCCGCTGGTCGGCCGAGGCCTGGCTGATCAGCGTGGTCTCCAGGCGCTCCAGGCCGGTGGCCGGGTCCAGGCGCGGCTCGCGGCACAGCCCGCTGTCGACCACCAGCGTCACGCCGGGGATGGTCACCGAGGTCTCGGCCAGGTTGGTCGCCAGCACCACCCGGCGGCGGAAGCCCGGCGGCGGGGCGGCGGCCAGGGCCCGGTCCTGCTCGCGTGGGGGCAGGGCGCCGTGCAGGGGCAGGACGGCGACGCCACGGTCGGGCAGGTCGGCCAGCGCGGCCGCGACGCGCTCGATCTCGCCGGCGCCGGGCAGGAAGCACAGCAGGTCCCCCTCCTCCCGCGCACCGGGCGGTGCGGGCTCGGCCAGCAGCCGCCGGACCGCTCCCTCGACCCGCGCCACCAGCTCGGCGTCGCCCGGCTGCAGGTCGCGGGCCTCGTGCTCGATGCGCACCGGGAAGGCGCGCCCCTCGGCCCGCAGGACGGGCGCGTCCCCCAGGAAGGCCGCGACGGGGCCTGGGTCCAGGGTGGCCGACATGCAGAGCAACAGCAGCTCCGGCCGCGCCTGCCGCACCTCGCGCAGCAGGGCCAGGGCCAGGTCGGTGTGCAGGCTGCGCTCGTGCAGCTCGTCGAGGACCACCGCACCCACCGGCGGGCCCCAGCGCCCCCCCTCGCCGCCGTCCAGGAAGGGGTCGTCCAGCAGCCGGCGGACCAGCAGGCCCTCGGTCAGCACCTCCAGCCGGGTGGTGGGGGTGACGGTGGACTCGAAGCGGACGCGGTAGCCGACCTCGCCCGGGGGCCCGGCGCGCTCCTGGGCGATGCGGTCGGCCAGCAGCCGCGCCGCGGCCCGCCGGGGCTGGAGCAGCAGCACGCGCTGGCCCGCCGGCACCAGGTCCAGCAGGGCCGGCGCCGCCCGCGTGCTCTTGCCCGAGCCGGGGTCGGCCACCAGCACCGCGGCGCCCGCCCGCCGCAGCGCCTCGCGCAGGGCCGGCAGCGCCCCGTCGACCGGCAGGTCCGGCGGGGGGCCCGCCACGGGCTCAGTCGGCCAGGGCCGTCTTGCTGTCCGGGCCGAGCAGGGTGCCCACGTCCTCGCCCCGGCAGATCCGGCCCGCGCAGCCGGGCTGGTCGAAGTCGAAGACGTGCAGGGGCAGGCCGTGATCGCGGGCCAGCAGCATCGCGGACTGGTCCATCACGCGGATGTCCTGCTCGATGGCGTCGGTGTAGGCCAGCGAGCGGTAGCGGCGGGCGGAGGGGTCCTTCTTCGGGTCGGCCGTGTACACGCCGTCCACCCCCTCCTTGGCGATGAGCACCGCGTCGCAGCGGGTCTCGACCGCGCGCTGCACGCCCGTGTAGTCGGTCGTCACGTAGGGCTGGCCGATGCCGCCGCCGAAGACCACGATGTAGCCCTTCTCCAGGTGCTTGATCGCCCGCAGGCGGATGAAGGGCTCGGCCACCGACTCCATGCGGATGGCGGTGAGCACCCGCGCCTCGTAGGGGCCGCGGGCCTTGAGCGCGGCACGCAGCATGATCGCGTTGAGCACGGTGCCCAGCATGCCGATGTTGTCGGCCTCGGCCCGCTCGATGTCCCACGCCTCGGCCACGTTGCCGCGGAAGATGTTGCCGCCGCCGACCACGACCGCCACCTCGACCCCCAGCTCGCGCAGGTCCAGGATCTCCTTGCAGATGTGGTCCAGTGCGCCAGGGTGGAAGCCCAGGCCGTCCGGCCCGGCGAGGGCGCCGCCGCTGATCTTGAAGAGGACTCGCTTGTAGCGCATGGGTCGGCTCCGATGGAGGGCGGGCTCCCGGCGCGGGAGGTTGGGGCGCTGCTATGCGGCGGCTGGCCCGGCCGTCAACGGGGCGGCGGTCACGAGGTTGTGACCTTGTGCGGGGGGGGAAGGGCCAGGGGCACGGGCGCCGCGGGCAGGCCCGGCAGCGGCAGGGTCGAGAAGACGCCCGTGCGCACGCCGGCCAGGCTGTCGAGCATCCGCCGCCGCAGCCAGGGCACCCGCGCCAGCGGGGCGAAGAGCAGGTCCCGCAGGGGCCCGATCATGGACAGGCGGCTCTGGAAGACCGGCGTCAACCACCGGCTGGCGAGCTGGTAGTAGCGCAGGTGGGGGGAGCGCTCGGCGTCCCAGGCGGCCAGCGCGGCGGGCAGGTCGCCGGGGCGCGCCTCGACCTGCGCGGCCAGCGCGACCGCGTCGAGCAGGGCCAGGTTGGTCCCCTGGCCGAGCTGGGGGCTCATCGCGTGGGCGGCGTCACCCAGGAAGGCCAGGCCACCGCGGGCGCCTCCACCCGGCGTGAGCGCGAAGCGCCGGGGCATGGTCACGTCCAGGTAGGGCGCGACCAGGAGCTCGTCCAGGTCGGAGAGCCCCTCCAGCAGCAGCGCGGCGCGGGGGTCCAGGGCAAGCACCTGCTCCCGCCACGCCGAGAGCCCCCCGCGGCGCACCGCGTCCAGCTCGGCCAGGCGCACGCTCCAGAACAGGCTGACCTGGGGCACCGTGCCCGTCGGGCCCAGGCCGGTGGGCAGGAAGCCCAGCATCTGGCGCGTGTCGCGGTAGACCTGGTGCAGGGTGGGCGGGAAGGTGCCGTCGGGGTCGGGGTGGACCCGCCACAGCGCGCCCCAGGGGTAGGGCCGCACCGACTTGCGCAGCGGCACCTGCCCGCGCAGGGTCGAGCGGGCGCCGTCGGCCACCAGGACCAGGTGGAAGGCGCCCAGGTCCTGCGCGCCGTCCGACAGCCGCCACCGGGGGCCCTCGGGGTGGGCCTGGGCGACCTCGACCCCCGTCCGCACCTGGACGCCCGCCCCCCGGGCCGCCGCGTCCAGCACCTGGAAGATCACCCCGCGGTGCATGCCCAGCCCGAACAGGCCGGGCGCCAGGTCGGCGTAGGACAGGTCCATCACCACCCGGCCGCGGTGGGACAGGCCGCGCAGGTGCTCGATCACCGCGCCCCGCTCGGCGATGGGCGCGAGCTGGCCCAGCGTCGCCAGCGCCGCCATCCCGGTGGGCTGCAGCAGGATGCCGGCCCCCACGGGCTGCGGGTCGGGCACCCGCTCGAAGGCCGTCACCCGGTGCCCCTGTCGGGCCAGGGCCAGGGCGACCGCCGGACCCGCCATGCCCCAGCCCACGACGGCGACCGACAGGGTGGGGGGAGGCGACATGCGGCGGGTCTTAGCGCCGATGCGCCGGGGCGGGTAGCGCCGCGGGGGCCGCCGCCCCCCGGCCCGTTGTAGGCTGGCCGGCTGGAGGTCCCATGCCCACGCCCGTCCTCGTCCGTCCGGGCGAGCCCTCGCCCCTGGACGTCGAGGTCGAGCTTCGCCGGGGCGCCGACGCGCGGCCCCGCCCCAGCGAGCACCCCCTGCTGGCCGGGGCGGCCCTGGCCCCCGCGCGGCAGGCCCTGGAGCAGGCCTTCGGTCCGCCCATCGACATCGACGCCGTCGGGCAGGTCATCGACGGCAAGGTCGGCGGGGAGCCCTGCCTGCTGTTCATCGTCGAGGGCAACGTGCGGCTGGTCCACCTGCGGCTGGAGCGGCGCGAGGGCGGCGGCTCGCCCTGGTCCCGGGGGCGTGACCCCCGGGTCGTCGACCTGCTGGGGCCGGGCTGCTTCCTCGGCCTGCCCGAGGCCTGGGCCCACCTGGGTGGCGGGGGCGCGGCGGACCCCCCCGTCGCCGAAGACGGCGTGGAGATCCGCCACGTCGGCTACGCCAACCCGCGCATCTCGACCGAGGCCCCCGCCGGAACCCAGGTCGTGCTGCGGGCCCTGCCGTGGCGCAAGCTGGCTGCCCTGTTCCAGGCCTGGCCGGCCCTGCTGCCCTGGTTCGAACAGCTCCAGGCCCTGGGCTCCACCGACCGCGCGGCCGCGGTCGCGTTGCTCGACGCCTCGCCCCTGCTGGCCGGGATGGGCCGGGCCGAGCAGAACGCCGTGCTCCAGTGCGCGATGCGCCTGGAGGTGGCCCCCGCAGCCGACACCTGCGTCGACCCCTGCCTGCTGCGCGCGGGCCAGGCTGCCGTGCGCGTGCCCTTGCTGGTCGGGGGCGAGGTCGAGCTGCGCCAGGCCGGGGCGGATGGGCGCGTGGTGGCGCTGGCCGCCATCGGCGACCTGCTGATGGGTGGGGTCCTCGCCGATCCCGACGGCGCCGCGCCCACCTGGCCGCTGGACGCCGTCGCGGGCGCAGGCGCAGCGCTGCTCTGCTGGGATCGTCGCCAGCTCCAGCGCATCCTGCGCCGCTCGCCCGCCGCCTGGGAGCGGCTGCGGATCTTCGCCGACCCGCAGCGCGTGCAGCCCACCCGGTCCCTGGCCCGGCTCACCGTCCTGGTCGCCGACGACCGGGCGCCCGACAGCGCCGTGGTGGCCGCCGGGCTGGGCCTGGCCCTGGCGCGCGAGGAGGACGAGGCCGACCGGCTCTGCGAGATCACCGACCCGCGGCGGGTGCTGCTGGTCGACCTGGCCGGCGGCGCCGCCGTCGCCGCGGCCCTGGGCGTGCCCGGCGAGCTGGTCGCCGGGCGGACCGAGTACGGCGACGACGAGCAGGCCCTGCCTCCGCACCACGAGCTGGCGCCCACCGATCCGTCCGGCCCGCTGTGGGGGCTGCGCGTGCTCGTCCCCGACCGCTTCGCCGACATCGCCGCCCTGGTCGAGGGCGCGCGGGCCCAGGGCGACGTGCACGACGTCGTCGTCCACCTGCCGCGCCCGGACCAGGTCCTGCCGGCGCTGCGGCCGCCGCCGGGGCTGAAGGTGCTGCGCCACGACCCCGAGGCCATCCGCCAGGGCTGGCAGGGCCGGGCCGACCCGCGCCTGGTCGTCATCGACTGCCTGCGCAGCGTGCCGCTCACCGTGGTCTGGCTCAACACCGACCCCGACGGCTGGTGGCTGTTCACCGACGAGGCCCCCACCCGCCTGGTGCGGGTCGACCGCCTCAGCGCCGACTTCGTGGCTCGCGCCCGGCAGCGCAGCGCCACCTTCACCCAGTGGGAGGTGCCCCAGCACGACGTGCGGGACGACCGCCCCGGCACCATGCCCAGCCACCTGGTGCGGGTGCCCGACGACGTCGCCGCCTTCGCCCGCGCCGCGCGGGGGGGCACGCCGCGGGCGCTGGAGCGGGGGCGGGTCCTGCCGCGCCCGCGGGTGGGCCCCCAGGGCCGGCTGGACCCCGTCGACCGCGACCCCGTCGGCGAGGCCGCCTGGCGGCTGTCCCGGATGGTGCGGCGGCGCTGCGTGGGCGTCGCCCTGGGCGGCGGCGGCACCTGGGGCGCCGCCCACATCGGCGTGCTGGAGGCCCTGGAGGAGGCCGGCGTGCCCATCGACTACGTCGCCGGCACCTCGTTCGGCGCCCTGGTGGGCAGCATCTACGCCGGCGGCGGCCTGCAGGCCCTGTACCGCTTCCTCGACCTGTCCACGCTGCGCCCCCGCGGTCCGCTGGGGCGGGCCCTCCTGCGCCTGTCCGAGCGCCTGCCCACCGACCTGCGCTACCTGGTCCAGCAGGCCCAGGCCGGGGACAACGCCGTCGTCCGCGTCATGTGGCGCAGCCAGTTCGGCAGCGTGCGGGCCCTGGGCCGCCTGGCCGAGCGGGCCATCCAGGGGCAGGCCGTGCCCCTGGGCGAGCTGCCCATGAGCCTGGCCGAGCTGCCGACCCCCTTCGTGCCCGCCTCCTCCGACCTGTCCAACCACCGGGTGTACGAGCCCTGGTGGCTGGACCTGCAGGTCGCCGTGCGGGCCGCCGGCAGCCTGCCCCCGGCCTTTCCCGGCCTGAAGATCCTGGGTTCGCGCATGGTGGACGGTGCCCCGCTGGCCAACGTGCCCGCCCAGGTCCTGCGCCAGCGCGGCTGCGACTACGTGCTGGCCGTCAACGTCGTCGGCGCCCCCTACCGCAAGCGGCAGCCCCGCCCGCCCGGCGCCACCGTGCGCCCCGTCTCTTCGGGGATGGTCGGCCGGCTGGTCGACACCAACATCCTGGCCTGGCTGGCCATGTGGAAGGCCGGCACCGACCAGGCCCGCCTGGCCGCCGACGCCCTGGTCGACCTGCGGGTGAAGGACGTCCCCCTGCCCGCCACCTGGATGGGCCCCGGCGTGGCCCAGAAGGCCGGCGCCCTGGTGCGGGGCGAGGACCTGGGCCGCAAGGTGCTGGCCCAGTGGCGCGCCGGCGGCCGGGGCAAGGGCCCGGTGCTGGAGGTGCGGGGCGAGGTCGGAGGGGAGGAGGGCCAGGGATGATCCCCTGGCACGTCGCCGCGGCGCGCCTGGGGGAGGGGGACCTGCACCCTGGCGGGGCGGAGGCGACCCGGCGCCTGCTGGCCTGGATGGCCGGGCTGCCCGAAGGCGACGTGCTGGAGATCGGCCCGGGCCTGGGGCTCAGCGCGCTGCGGGTGCAGGCGGCGGGGCGGCGCGTCGAGGCCATCGAGGTCCACCCGCAGATGGCGCGGCTGTGCCGGGAGCGGACCGGACTGTCCGTGGTCCACGCGCCGGCCGAGGCGCTCGTCACGTGGCCCCAGGCCCGGTACGCCGCCGTCCTGGCCGAGAGCGTGTTGTACGGCACCGACCTGCCGGTCGCGCTGGCGGGGATCGCGCGGGTGCTGCGGCCCGGAGAAGGGCTGCTGCTGAGCGACGCCACCTGGTGCGAGGGCACCTCGCCGGAGGTGGCGCGGCAGGCCAACCTGGACAGTCGCCGTCGCTTCGGCATCCCCATGGCCTCCGAGCAGCCCTGGACCTGGGCCGACTGGCGACAGATGCTGGGCGCCGCCGGCCTGCGCCTGGTCCACGAGGAGCGGCTGGGCCCGGGCTCGCCCGGCGGGCCGACGCGGGAGCGGGGCCCGGCCACCGCCTGGCTGCGCGACCCGGCCGCCGGGCTGGCCATGCTGCGGCTGCGCTGGCGCCAGCGGTGGGCGCCGCGGGGGGGCGGGCAGGTGGAGAGCTGGGTGGGGCTGGCGGTGCGGGGGTAGGCGGTCAGGGGTCGGAGATCGCGCGGAAGGCGCCGAGCCCGAAGTGCGCGCCGTAGCCCAGTGCGATGGGCCCCTGCACGGGCTGTGGGAAGAGCAGCTCGACGCCGTGGCCGCGGGTGCTGCCCAGCGAGCCACCGCCGCGCAGGCGGGTGCGTACGAAGCCCCGGGCCCAGCGAACGGCCTCCTGGCGGTCGTGGTCGGGGCTGTCGTCGAACAGGTGGACGGTGGGGCGGGGGAGGTCGCGGAGGTGGGGCAGGTGGTCGAGCGCCTGGAGCACCTGGTCCTGGGGCAGGTCGCGCCAGGTGTCGCCGCGCTTCTTGGCGTGTCGGAAGGGCATGAAGGGGGTCTCGGTGCGCCAGCGGGTGGAGCGGCCGAGCAGTGCCGTTCGCGCGGGATCACGCGTCCCGCGCTGGTAGAGGGGGGTGAGGGTGTCGAGGGCGCCCATGTCGCGCGCCTCGCCCAGGCCGACGAGCTGGACGTGGTAGCGGCCGTCCTCGCCCGCGCCCTCCTCGGCCCACAGGTGGGTGAGCCGCTGCATCGCGCGCACGGCGTCCGGCGAGAAGCCGCCGGGGCACCACACCACGAGGTGGTCGATGCGGCCGTCCCCGTCGTCGTCGGCGGGCAGGAAGATCGCGTGCCGGTTGCCCTGCTGTGGGCTGCCGTCGGGCTGGCGGCCCGAGAAGACCGGATCGGGGAACCCCTCTGGCGAGCGGCTGCGCGCCATCAGCGCCTGTCGCAGGCGCTCGCCGAAGACCAGCGTGCGCTCCACATCGGGCAGCACGGCGCCGACCATGGCGAAGCGGGCCGTGTCGGGGGCGGGGCCGGCCGGGGCCGGGCGGCGGGGGCGGTCCAGGGAGATGGGCTGGACCTGGTAGCGCACCCGTCGGGCGCCGGGCGGGCTGGACCAGCGCTCCTTGTGGAGCTGGGAGGTCTCCATGCGCAGGGCGGCGTAGCGGTCTGCCGGGACCTCCTTGGCCTTGCCGCCCGCGTCCAGGAAGCCCTGGCGCCAGGCGGAGAAGCCCTCGTCGGTCGCGGCGGCCCAGAGCGTCAGCGCGTCGGGGTCATCACCCTGTCCCGCGGGCAGGGGAACGGCGTTCGGTGGACCCGATGGCTGGTCCCGCACCTCGACCTGGACCCAGCTCTCGGCGCGGCCGAGGTAGCCGACGTGGGCGACGATGGCGGCCAGGAGCTGGCGCTGGTCGGCGTCCAGGACCAGGTCGGGCCAGGTCAGCTCGATGACCGGAGGAGCCCCGTCTGGGCGGTCGGCCACGGCGAAGGCGTCGAAGACCAGCTTGCCTTCGCGCCCGCGGGCCTGGGCCAGGTAGGCGCGGGTGTGGCTGAGCGTGACCGGGGGCAGCCGGTACTCCGGAAGTTGGTCAGCCAATCGAAGAACCAGGGCGCGGACCTGGGCGTCCGGGCGCTCGGGCAGCCGGTAGGAGGCCGCCACCAGCGCCCGCAGGACCCGCCAGGGCGAGGGTGGCCACTCGACCTGCCCCTCGTTGACGTGCGCGTCCCAGGGGGTGGCGTGCAGCCGCCCGGCGAGCAGCTCGAAGCGCAGCGAGATCATGCGTTGCCCTGGTCGAAGGTGACCACGGTGACGGGCTCCTCTCCCAGGGCGTCGGTGGCGCGGGCGGCCGCGATCAGGCCCGGCAGCGCGGACTCCAGCTCCTCCAGGGTGGGCAGGGTGAAGCCGGCCGGGCGGGTGACGGTGGGGGCGTCGATCACGTCCAGGTCGCAGGCCGTGCGGAAGCGCAGGCCCGAGCGCAGGACGGCCTGGATCTTGTACAGCGCCAGGGCGAAGAGCAGCTCGGTCACCGCGGCGGGCAGGCCGTAGGAGCCAAGCTGGGTCAGGTCCAGGTTGAAGTAGGCGACGATGCGCCCGGCCACGTACTCGTCGCGGTGGAAGGGCACGTTGCCGTAGCCCTTCTCGGCCCCCATCTCGCCGGCCCCCTTGGCGTTGAGGATGTCGTTCTTGACGCCGCCGCTGGGCGCCACCCGCACGTCCTCGGCCTCGACGAAGGACGAGAGCGCCCGCGAGATCCGCACCCGCCCGCCGGCCAGCTCCTTGCGGGCCAGGAAGAGCCCGTGCAGCAGGCTGTTGAGGTCCAGGCGGGCCACGGTGCGCGCGACCTGCCGCTGGTCGACCGCCGCCGAGTCCAGCTCGGCCAGCTCGCCCTTCAGCCGCGTGAGCAGCTTGGACTTCTCGGCCTCCAGGATGTAGGGCGAGTTCAAGCGGTGCGCCTCCTCGACCGAGCTGGTCAGGTGGCTGCCGTCCGGCCGCTGCACGCGCACCCAGGGCAGGCCACGCAGGGCCGGGACCAGGTCGTGCGCGACGCCGTCCCAGCACACCGCCTCCATGCGGTTGGCCATCGACTGGGCAGACTCGACCAGCACCATGTCCTTGTCCGAGGGCAGCCGGTAGGTGGCTGCGCCCAGGTCAGGGAAGCCGGTGGGCTGGAAGCGCGTGCCCTGGATGGGGCGCAGCTCGGCCTGGATCAACAGGCGGGGGGCGTTGGGCAGGGCGAAGCGGCTCATGCGGACTCCATCAGGTCGGTGGGCAGGACGAGGGTGCGGGCGACCAGCGCGGCGCGGGCGCGCACGGACAAGGGGAAGGCGAGCGCGACAGCGGCGCGGCGCGTGAGATCGGGCGAGGTGCTGAGGCCGATGTCGCGGGCCTCGGGCCGGCGGTGGGCGAAGGCGCGGGCTGGCAGGCCGCTGGCGCGCAGGCGACGCAGGGCCAGGCGGCTGCTGCCGACGTCGTCGCCGGCCAGGGCGCGGCGCAGCAGGCCCGGGACCGGCGGCAGGACCGGGTCACCGTCCCGGATGCGGCCGCGGGTGTCCAGGGGCAGGGGCGCGTCGCCGTGGGCCAGGGCCAGCAGGGCGAAGAGGTAGGGTACCTCGGCCTGCTCGACGCGACCCGCCGCGGCCTGCAGCTCGGCGGGCCGGAGCAGGGCGAAGGCCAGGGCGAGGTCGGCCAGCGCCGGGTCGTCGGTCTGGTGGGCCAAGAAGGCCGCCAGGTCCGCCAGGTCGGCGCCGACCAACGTGGGCGGACTGGCCTGTCCGCGCTGCGCGCGCTCCACGTCCTGGCGCAAGGCCAGCGCGGCCAGGTCCCGGTGCAGGTCCGTGCCCGACCAGACGCGGGCCGGATCCTCGACCTTGGCCCAGGACAGGACCCGATCCCCCTCGGCCAGGCTGAAGCGGTGGCGCAGCCCGGCGGCGGCGAGGTGGATCGCCAGGCGCTCCTCGACGCCCTGCTCGTCCGGGGCGGGCAGCCACTGTGGGTCCAGCCAGGGCACCGGGGCCACGCCCTTGTCGCGGGCGAAGGCGATCGACTTGTTGAGCTGCAGCTCGGCCTGGCCCAGGGTCAGCAGCAGGGTCCGCCGGTTCGGCCAGGTGTCCTGCGCGCAGACGGCCAGGACCGCCTCGTCCAGGCGGCGCCGCAGCCGGCGCAGCGAGGCGGGGCCGTTGGCGTCGCTGGCAGCGCGGCGGAAGCGGTCCAGCCAGGCGTCCAGGCCGGCCAGGCGCGCGGCCGAGGGGTTGCGTCGCACCTGCCAGCGACCCAGGGGGACGGCCAGCGTGGACAGTCCGTTGCGGGTGTGGAAGCCGTAGCGTTCGAAGGCGATGATGCCGCGGTCCACGCCCAGATCACCCAGGGCGCGGGCGAAGTCGAGGGCGCTCACCGCCGGGCGCGGACCGCCACCCGCCGAGACCATCGCGCGCCCCTCGCCCAGGAGCTGCCGCAGCTCACGCCAGGTGGCGGGCTGGCTCCACAGCGGCAGCCACAGCTCGTCCCGGGTGTCGGACTCGTCCTTGTCCGTTGCGCTGGCGTACCCGGCGCCTGCGGCGCGGACCATGAACGGAAAGACCATCGCGGCGGCCTCGGCGCCTTCGAGCTTGCGCACCGCGGCGGCCGCGAAGGCCAGGGCCCCCTCCACCAGCAGCACGAAGTCCCAGGGGTTCACCCGGGACTTGCCGTCGAAGCCGAAGCTCGTGTTGAAGCCGCCGGCGTGGGAGGGCAGGAACTGTCCGATCGCCGCGTCCACCAGCTTGGGGGTGGGGGTGCCGAGCAGGCTGTTGTCCAGCCACTGCGCCTGCAGGCCGGCACCCGCCTGCTCCATCGCCCACAGCCGCTGCATGAAGTTGTTCGAGAAGTCCAGCCGACCGTCGTTGCCCCCCGTGCCCAGCAGCGGCGGGAACTTCAGTCCGTCCGCAGTCAAGAGCACCGCGGCGTCCAGCCAGGGCAGCGCGTCATCGGGCAGCTCGGCGCGCAGGCGCTCCAGCAGCACCGCCTTTCCGTCCTTGACCTTCTCCTGGACTCCCTGGTCGGCCATCACCTGTCGTGCGACCTGGATCGCCTGGGCATAGGCGGCGAATCGGGGCTGGGTGGCCTGGGAGATGGGCTCGATGCCGGACTGGTTGTCCCCCGGGTAGAAGCCGCTGCCGCCGTTCCAGGGCGAGATCACGGGCGTCGGCCGGTAGTCCTGCGAGAAGAAGCGGCGGAGGCCCACGGCGTCCAGTGTACTGGTCAGCTCCAGGTCGTCGCCCTGCCAGCAGGCGGTGGCGCCCGAGTCGACCTGCTCGGCCACCAGGCGCAGGACCGCCACCGCCTTGAGGTAGCTGGCCAGCGGGCGGGGGTGGCAACCCGTGAGGAGGAGCGTGTGTCGTACGGTCACGGGGCCTCCGCCAGGTCGGGGGCGCGCATCGCAGAGGCGCGCCAGTCCGCGATCCGCACCAGGGTCTCCCACCAGGCCAGGCGGAAGGGGCCGTGCTCCTCCAGCAGGCGCAGCGTGCGATCCGACCAGGAGCCCTGGGCGGCGCCCAGCTCCATCACGTCGGTGCAGAGCGTCGTGTCGGGGTACTGCACCCCGTCACCCAGGTCCACGGCGGGGACCACGTCCCCGGTGCAGATCCCCAGCACCGGCCGCTGGTCGGGCCGGTCGGCCGGCGGGCGCTCGTCGGGGCGGCTGCGCAGGCGGATCCGGACCTTTCCGTGGTGCGCGGCCACCAGGTAGGCCGTCAGGTCGTCGCCGCCGTGCTGGAGCCAGACCAGGGCGCTGGCCAGCTCGTGCCGCAGGTAGCGGCGGGTGCCCTGGGCATTGCGGGGTCCCCGGCGGCCGTCGCTCTTGGCCCAGGGGCCGCCCTGGTGCTGGGGCGCGTCGGGAGGCAGCCCGGCCGTCAGCATCGCCTGGAAGGCCGGGTGGGCCTTGCCCAGGTCGTGGCAGCGCGCGGCCTGGTTCAGGGTCTGTTCCGGGTGCTCCCCCGGCAGCGCCAGGAGCAGGTTCCGGACGGCCTCGGCCACATCCTGACTGTGCTGCGCCAGGGTGAGGAAGCTGCCGAAGCGGGTGGTCAGTGGGTCCTGGTCGTCAGCGTCCGGCGGGGGGCCCGGCCGGAGCACCGGCGTCGGCCTGTGCTTCGGATCCCCGGTGAAACCCAGGGTCGCGTCGTATCCACCCACGGAGACGTCCAGCAGCAGGTTGTCCCCGGGCACGATCCGCAGCTCGCCGAACTGCCGCTGCACCACCTGCCAGGCGCCCAGGTGGCCGTCCCAGCGCCAGGCCCGCGCCTCCTTCAGCAGCTTGCGGGCCGGGCCGATGCCGACGCGACACAGCTCGTCGCGGTGCAAGGCGGGGCTGTCGGGCGGCGGCGGTTCCTCTCCCAGGGCGCGCCAGGCCAACTGCACGTCGCGGTCGTCGGTGTCCCGCAGGTAGCGCGCGACGTCGATGTGACGTCCGCTCAGGTCGGGCTCGGTGTCGAACAGCTCCAGCAGGTCCTTGCGCCGCAGCACGGGCAGGGCCGGGCGCTCGTCCTGCTGGGGCAGGGCCGAGAGCGTAGCCGGGCCCACGTCCGACAGCGTCGCCAGCATGGCGCGCGCGTGCGCCAGCGCCTCCACTGTGTACGGTGCCGCGTCCTTGTCCGGAAGGTCCACCACCAGCACCGTCGCCTGGCCCGGCTCGAACTCTCCCTTTCGGTTGCAGCGGCCGAAGCGCTGCACCAGGCTGGACCAGGGCGCCAGGTCCGTCAGCAGGGTGCGGGAGCTGATGTCCACCCCCGCCTCGATGGCCTGGGTGGCGACCACGATCCCGTGGAAGTCGCGCGAGAGCGCGTCGTCCTGCTGGACCCCGCGGTCTCCGGGGCGGAAGCGGCTGTGGACCAGGCGCACCGGCAGCGCGCGGCCGGCCTTCTTCAGGCGCTTCTCGATGGCCTGGAAGACCTCGATCGCGCGGGCCACGCGGTTGACCACCACCAGAGTCCGCGTGCCGTCGGCGTGGCGGTCCAGCGCCTCGCCCGCCAGGTCCGCGCCGGCCGGTAGGGTGAGCAACGCTTTCTGCGCGTGCAGGCGCGCGGCCAGCACCGGGTGCGCCCGGTCTGCATCCTCCAGCTGAAGGGTGTCCAGCGGATGCGCCCGCAGATCCACCGTCTGCAGCCGCCCGGGCGCGTTGGTCGCGCTCATCCAGGTCGAGCGGCAGGGAACGCCCACGCCCATGGCGCGGCGCAGCCCCTCGAGCTGGGTCGAGGTCGACAGCGCCGGCCCCATGAGCTGGGTCTCGTCGAACACCCACCAGGCGTCGTTGTGCAGCAGGCCGAAGTGGACCGGCCAGCGAAAGCGGCTCATGCCGTAGCCGCGCAGCAGCGCGCGGGAGAGGAGCTGATCCTGCGTGCCCACCAGGATCGTGTCCCGCTCGGGGTGGCCCTCCCAGCGCTGGTCCACCGCCCCGCCCAGCAGCGCGTGCAGGCCCACGTCCGTGAGCCCCAGCTTGTCCAGCCAGCGCTGGACCTCGGCCATCGTCTGGCTGACCAGGGTGCGGACCGGCAGCGTGTAGACCAGCCGGCGTGGCGTCGCCTGGACCAGCGGCGCCGGGGCGAAGCGGCGGCGCCACAGCCAACCCAGGGCGACGGTCGCGGTCTTGCCGCAGCCCGTGGGCACCGTCAACAGGTCCGGGAGCGTGGGCGCGTGGGCCAGGGCCTGCTGGAACGGGAATGGCGGATTTCCCGTGGCGGCCTGGAAGGTGTCGGCAAAAGTGGGCATTCGAGCGATGCTCAGCAAGGAGAGGATGGAGCGGAGAGCAGAGCCGGGGGGCCATTGCGCCGGGCGGCGGGAGTGTAGCGTACGCGAGTCAGGGGAACCAGCGGGCAGAGGATGCGCACGGCGGGCCACGGGGTGTACGTACTGAACGGGTGGGCAGGTATCGTGCCCGTCGCTACGCCTCCGGCCCCTTCGTACGTACCGACAACTCCAGGGGCGTCGCCCGGGTGAACCAGGAGTCCTGGACGGGCTCCAGCTCGCCGTACGCGGGGCGCAGGGGGACGGGCTCGGAGCCTGCCAGGTCCAGCGGGAGGGTCCGCCTGCCCAGCCAGGGGCCCAGCTCGCAGACGCTCATGATGGCCCGCAGGCTTCGGCCGTCCGGCAGCTCGGCCACGCCGTTGTGCACCACCGCGACGGCGTCGCCGGGCTCCATCTGGCAGAGCGCCGACAACACGTCATCGAAGGAGAACCCACCGAAGCTGTGGATGTCCCAGCGGTCCAGGCGGTCGCTCCGCACGATGAAGGCGATGACGTGGTCCAGGCCCCCCGCAAGGAGCTCCTTGTCCAGTGAGAGGTGCATGGCGTGCAGGAAGGCCCGGGGGTCGTCGGGCAGGGGTCGCGAGACAGGCGGCAGGAAGGTGGGGCGGAGCTGGGGCGGACCCGTGGGCTTCTCGTCCATCCGGGTGTCGCCCGCACGGTACCTACCGGCGTCCACCAGCTCCCGCAGCCAGTCGGGGGCGTCGTCCGGTCCGTGACCCGACAGCTCCTGCCACTCGGAGAGCCAGCGGCCGACCTGATCGGCCGTCTCTCCGAACAGCCGGACCTCGGCGCGCCAGTCGGGTCGGTCGGACCACAGTTGCACGCGGGCCGCGGCACGTCGGGTCTCTCCGTGCGGGCCGGGGACCATGACTTCCGCCAGGCGGAAGCGGCTGGACACCGAGGCGCCGCCCATGCTGCGAATCAGCGCGACCAGCGCGGCTTCGTGGCCCAGGTCGACGGCTCCCTCGAGGTCGCCGCAGATCACTCCGTCGGCAGAGAACAGCGCGAGCTGATCGCTCAAGCTGCCCGACAGCAGCACTTCGGCGTCGATGTGGCGGTCGAGCCAGGCGCGTACCTGGGCCGGATCGTGGATGTCCAGGTCCGGCGTCGGAGTCCGGGTCGCGCGAAGGCGCAGGTCCAACTTCTCAGCCATTGGGGCCCTCCTGGAGACGAGGTGACGGGACGGTGGTGGTCCGCCGACAGGCAGCGTAGCGCATGGCTGCCTCGCTGCTGGCCTGCGACCCCCAAGAGTCGCCACGTGAAGGGCGCGCCCTACTCGCAGCAGTGCAGCGAGAACTTCCAGGGCTCCTCGTAGGGCCCGTTCCAGGTCACGCCTCCGTCGAAGGAGCCGCGGTAGACCACGTCGGTCCCCGTGTCCTGGATGCTGGCCTGCTCACTGCCGATGGGGGTCCACACGATCCAGTAGGTCTCCCCTGCGCTCAGCGTGACGCACTCGTCAAGGTCGGCGCCCTGCCAGGCGTTGGTCACGTCCAGGCGCCAGTCGCCGCTGGTCAGCTCGGCCAGCGGCTGGTTCCGGCCGGCGTCGTGGGACCAGATGGCCAGCTCGGACATGCCCGAGCCCTCTCCGGTGAACAGCTCGATCCGGCCGACCTCGACGTCCTCCGAGGCCTCGTAGCGGAAGCCGAGCAACAGGCCCGGGCCGCCCATGCTGGTGCCGTCGTTGTAGTCGTCGCCGTCATTGACCGCCACGCAGGCGGTGGTGCCGGTGGACCCACCATCTCCGACGCTGCCGCCGTCAGTGGTCCCTCCGTCGCCGGTGCCGCCGTCGCCGGTGCCGCCGTCGCTGGTGCCGCCGTCGCTGGTGCCGCCGTCTGTGGTGCCGCCGTCGCTAATGCCGCCGTCTGTGGTGCCGCCGTCGGTGGTTCCGCCGTCGATTGTGCCGCCGTCGGTGGTGCCGCCGTCGGTGGTGCCGCCGTCGGTTGTGCCGCCGTCGGTTGTGCCGCCGTCGGTGGTCCCGCCGTCAGTAGTCCCGCCGTCGGTGGTGCCGCCGTCGCTGGTGCCGCCGTCGGTGGCCCCGCCGTCGCCGGTGCCGCCGTCGCCGGTGCCGCCGTCGGTGGCCCCGCCGTCGCCGCTGTCGTCGGTGGACTTGGAGCCGTCGCAGGCGGCCAGAAGGGTGACGAGGGAGAGGGCGAACAGGGAGGTGCGGTGCTTCACGTGGACTCCGGGTCGAGCGGGCACCGTAGCCTTGGTTCCACCGTGTCGCAGCCCGCAGGTGCGTAGGGAGGCCTGCTGCCGGACCTGGAGTACTCCGGGGTGGTCGTCCCCCGTCGCAGGGATGAGCTGCGCTCGCCCGGCCATGGTGATGCGCTCGAACAAGGTCGTGGCCTGCCGGCGTCATCTCGGCCCAGCCACACGGCTGGAGGACCGATGTCCAAGACGCGTTCCTGCGTGGTCCTCTCCCATCCCAGGGCCGACAAGCTCGCAATCCGCCAGCTCGCCACCGGCCGGGCGCGACCGGACATGTTGCCGTGGTTGGACCCGGACCACCTCCGCCGGGGCACCCAAAGCGATGCGCAGCCCACCCGGGCCATCCGGGCCGGCGTGGCCGCGGTCGTCCTGGTCGTCCTCCGTGTCCCTCGCGTCCACATGGCGCTCGACCAGGACCTGCGGACCGCCGTGGAACTGGAGGCGAAGTCCGAGGCGCCCCGACGGTGCATCCCGCCCCTGCTCGCTGGGCTCACCCAGGAGGAACTGCGGCGTGATCCGCGACTCCAACGATGGTCCAGGGGGGCCGGCGCAGCCGCCTGTACATCCTGGCCAGCGAGTGGGCGGACGCGGTCGCCGACCGGATCGACCAGGCCGCCGGGGATCTGCCGGGTATGGGCGCTTCCGGTGAGTTGAAGCTGGTCTGCGACAGCCGCGTGGCAGGCGTGATGGCCGCCACGCCCGAAGTCGTCGCGCCGATGGACCTGCCCGCGGTGGTCCTCCGCCCGCGCCGGGGTGCTGGGAACGTCAACCAAGCCGTCGTCGACGTGTTTGAGGGCGGCCGACCTGATCCACCCCAGGGCGGCAAAGCTGATCCACCCCAGGGCGGCAGCACTGATCCGCTTTGCCCGGTGCTCCTCCTGTCACCGGCCCCCCTTTCGACAAACGACCTCTATAGTTCCCACCCGGAAACGAAAAAGCCGGACTTCCCCCTTTGTTTTCCATGTTCCCCTCGTGGATCTTTTCCGGCC
>JAKLKF010000118.1 GCA_023150805.1 Myxococcota bacterium
GGGGTCGAGCTGGCAGGCGGCGAGGGACACGGGGCCTCCGGGAGGGGGAGGGCTAACCAGCGGCCGCGGCCGGGGTGCGCGCGCGTGGGCGCGGGAATTCACCTGCCCGCCGCAGGGCTCTCGCGGGCGTGACTCTGGACTGAGTTACCATGTCCTCGCACCCCGATGGAGGCTCCCATGCTCCTGGCCCTGACCCTCGCGCTGTCCAACCCCGCCCTCGCCAGCGACGTCGTCCAGTGGGACGGCGACGGCTGCTGGGTCAGCGCGGTCTCCTGGGACGCCAACGGGCGCGAGACGAAGCACGTCTCGGCCTGGGTGGACTACACCCTGCCCAACTGGTCCTACGACAAGGACACGGGCATCGTCTGGACCACCGACGACTGGCAGACGGTCCACTGGGCCGACGGCTGGTACGAGGCGACCCTGTGGGACGGGCGTGAGCGGTGGGGCGTGGACATCCAGCCGGCCCAGGACTTCTGGATGCACCCGCAGCAGCCGGGCGGGGACGTGGTCTTCGAGTACGCGATCTTCTACCGGATCGGCGCGTCGAGCTGGTGGGACGACAACGGTGGTGACAACTACCAGATCGCCCTGTCGCCGTCCTGCTCCTGACCGGCCGGGGCGCCGCAGGCAGACGTCCTGCCGCAGGGTCCTCGACCTTCGCCTCCGGTATGCTCCCATTGCATCGGAGGTCCCATGATCCTCGCCCTCGCGCTGGTCCCCGCCCTCGTCTCGTCCGGCGCGCTCGCGGGTGACATCGAGATCGCCGTGGACCCGGCGGCGCTGGCGCTGCACCGGTCGACCTGGGCGGTCTACGGATCGGGCGGGGTGTACGGCGGGCTGGTCACCCTGGACGGCTCCCCGACCAAGGAGGGCGGCGCCGTGCTGGTCGCGCGCTACCTGGCGCCGGGCCAGGCCGAGGCGGGCTGGCTGGAGGGGGTCACCGTCGACACCCAGGGCCTGCTCGTGTCCGTGGTGCGCCGCGAGGGGCGCCGGATGCGGACCCTCTCGGTGCTCCCGGGCCGGGTGACCGACGTCGTGACCGAGGGCCGCGAGGCCACCCCCCTCTCCAGCCGCGACCACCAGGCCGAGGACTCGGCGCTCAGCCCGTGGCTGCTGCCCCTGGTCCTGCCGACGGCCCTGCCCCGCAGCGGCGACACCTGGAAGGGCTCGCTGCTGGCCGGGGACCAGGTCTCGGTGCCGACCGCGGTGCTGACCGCCCAGGGCAAGCAGGACGTGGGCGGCGGGCGCAAGGCCCTGGTGGCCCAGCTCGTCCCGGCCGAGGGGCACCCGCGCACGGTCGTCTACGGCGAGGACGGCGTGACCGCGATGATCGACAGCCAGGCCGGCGTGCAGTGGGTGGCCGGGGAGCGGGAGGCGCTGCAGGCGGCGCACGCCGGGAAGTAGGCCGGGGGGCGGGCTGGCGCGCTACAGCACCTTCTGCCCGGCGACCCTGTTCATCAGGCGGCTGTAGCCCAGCAGCACGAAGAAGATGAGCACGGCGTAGGCGCTGGCGTAGCCGTAGCGGTGGCCGC
The DNA here is from genome assembly GCA_023150805.1 of Myxococcota bacterium. GTDB lineage: Bacteria > Myxococcota_A > UBA796 > UBA796 > UBA2385 > UBA2385. The sequence continues at coordinate 1,536 of JAKLKF010000118.1, forward strand.
GCGTGAAGGCCCAGCGGTAGGCCTCGGAGATGAGGATCTCGGTGCTGCCGTCGGGCTCGCCGCCGCTGACCAGGTAGATGATGTTGAACATGTTGAAGGTCCACACGCTGCCCAGGATCACGGCGGGCAGCAGGGCGGGCTTCAGCAGCGGCAGGGTCACGTGGCGGAAGCGCTGCCAGGCGCTGGCGCCGTCGACCTCGGCGGCCTGCTCCAGGTCGCGGGGGATGCTCTGCAGGGCGCCCAGCGTGACGACCATCATGAAGGGGAAGCCCAGCCAGGTGTTGGTCGCCAGGTTGGCGGCGAAGGCGGTGGAGAACTGGCTGAACCAGGACACGGCGCCGAAGCCGGCCCACTCCAGGAAGCCGTTGATGGCGCCGAACTGCCGGTGGAACATGCCCTTCCAGATGAGCGCGGTGATGTAGTTGGGCACGGCCCAGGGCAGGATCAGGAGCACCCGGTAGACGCCCCGCAGCCGCAACCAGGGCTCCCGCAGCACCATGGCCAGCGACAAGCCGATGGCCACGTGGAGGAAGACGTTGGCCACCGTCCACAGCACGGTCACGACCAGCGTGAACCAGAAGGACAGCGGGCTGGTGACGGGCCAGTCGCGGGCCAGCAGGATGTCGAGGAAGTTGGCCAGGCCGACGAAGGTGAAGGTGCCCTCGCGGTGGGAGAACAGGCTGACGGCGGCGCCGACGACGAAGGGCACGACGACCAGGGCCAGCATCGCCAGCGCCGCGGGCGCCACGTAGAGGTAGGCGTGGGCGTGCTGCCGGATGTCGGCGCGGGCGGCCCAGGCCCGGGGACCGAACCAGCCCAGGGCGCCCACCAGCGCCAGTCCGACCACGGCCAGGTAGGGGCGCGGGTCGGCCTTCGGCGGCGAGGGCCGCGCCACGATGTCGTACTCCTGCTGGGCGGCGCGCGCGGCGGCCTGCGGGCTCAGCGCGTGGCGGGTCACGCGGCGCAGGGCGCGGGCCTGGGGTTCCCAGGTCGCCTGCATCTCCGGCCGGTTGGGCATGGGCACGGCGGCGTCGAGCTGGGCGCGGAAGGCGGACAGGACGGGATCCTGCGCCACGGCCGGGTCGGCGGCGGCGGACAGGCTGCTGACGGCCTGCCGCCCCTCGACCGCGCGGCGCAGCGCCACCTCGGGGCTGGCCAGGTAGCGGGCGACCGCGCGGGCAGGGTCGGGGTGGGCCGCGTAGGCGCTGACGAAGGCGCCGTCGACCGTCAGGTAGGGCGCCGCCGGGCGGCCGGTGGTCGAGACCATGGGCAGGGGCGCGACGCGGTAGGCGACCGGGTCGGAGACCTCGCCCAGGAACCACGGGCCGCTGATCACCATCGCGGCGCGGCCCTGGTTGAACAGCTCGGTCACCAGGGCGCTGGTGGGCTCCTCGGGCAACAGCCCCCGGTCCTGCAGGTCGACCACCCAGGCCATCGCCTCGGCGTTGCCCGCCTGGTCGAGCGCCACCGCGTCGCCCTGGAAGACGCCGCCGCCGAAGCCGTGCATCCACGGCGCGTGGAAGTAGGCGTCGGTGTGCACGTAGGCCAGGCCGTAGCGGTCGGGGCCGGTGAGGCCGGGCAGCATGGCCACCAGCTCGTCGGTGGTGCGCGGCGGCGAGGGGACCAGCGCGGTGTTCACGAACAAGGCCAGGCACTTGTAGGCCAGCGGCAGGCCGTGGAGCTGGCCCTGCCAGGTCATGGCCTGCACGGTGGTCGGGTGCAGGTCCGAGGTGTCCTGGTCGGCGGGGAAGGGGGCGACCAGGCCCGTGCCCTGCCAGGCGCCGATGCGCTCGTGCGCTGCCAGGAACAGGTCGGGGCCGTTGCCTCGGGGGGCGGCGGCCTCGAGCTTGCTGAAGTAGCCCTCGTAGGGGATGGCCAGCGGCACGACCCGGACGCGGGGGTCCACCGAGGAGTAGGCGGCCAGGGCCGCCTCGACCGCGGCCCGCTCCTCGCCCCGGTAGGCGTGCCAGACGGTCACCTCGATCGGCGTGGATGCGCTCGCGTCCAGCGAGGGGCTCCCCTGGGCGCGCGCGGCGCCGCCCGGCAGCAGGAGGATGCCGATCACGGCCAGCAGGAGACCCTGCACGGCTCGCGAGAGGGAGGCGCGTGGCGGAGCGTTCATGGCGGAGGCAGTGTAGGGCAGGCGCGCGGACCCGCGCAGGCGGTGGGGCGTCGCAGGGAGGGGGCTGCTCAGGGCAGCGCGTCAGCAGGCCCCGTCGCCTCGCCCGGGCGCCGGTCGTCGCCGTCGGGCGGGGCCGGGGCCAGCTCCACGCCGCTGCGGCTGCGCTTGGCCACGTACATGGCCGCGTCGGCGCGCCGGAGCCAGTCGTCCACCGGCTCCGGGCTGCGCCCCGGCCACTGGCAGGCGATGCCGATCGAGCAGGCGACCGGCGCGTCCAGCCCCAGGCCGGCCGCCTCCTCGCGGTAGGCCGTGCGCAGGCGCCGCGCGACCAGGGCCGCGTGCTCGGCGGCCGCGCCGGAGAGCACCAGGGTGAACTCGTCCCCGCCCATCCGGTAGGTCGTGTCCTGGCCCGACCGGGTCGCCCGGCGCGCGGCGCGGGCGAAGGCCACGATCACCTCGTCGCCCCGCGCGTGACCGTAGCGGTCGTTGACCTGCTTGAAGCCGTCGAGGTCGACCAGCAGGACCGAGACGGGCTGGGCGCCACGGGCCGCCCGCGCCAGCTCGCGGTCGATCTCCTCGTACAGGCGCCGCCGGTTGCCCAGGCCGGTCAGCACGTCGGTGGTCGCCTGGGCGGCCAGGGCCTCGCGCAGGCGGCTCTCCAGGCGGCCCCGCTGGAACAGGCGGTACACCAGGAAGGCCGTGATGAGCGAGGACAGGCCGCCGACCAGCATGGCCTGCCGCTCCCGCGGGTCGGCGCCGTCCAGCCCGAGCAGCAGGATCATCAGCAGGACCGGCGCGAGCGTGACCGGCCCGTAGAGCAGCACGAAGCCCGCCTCGTGGAGGAGCTGCCGGAGGCGGGGCTCGGTGACGGTGGGTGGACTCCGCATGGCCCCAGGGTACTCCCCGGGGGTTTCGCAGGGGCATCGCGCCCTTGCCCCCCGCAGGGCCAGGTCGTACCCTGGCCGGACTCTCCGTTCGCCCGAGGCCCCGATGAACCCCACCTCCCCCTCCCGGTCGCCGGTCGTCGCGCTCCTGGCGCAGATGGCGCAGTGGAAGGCCTCGGATCTCTTCGTCTCCGAGGGCCGGCCGCCCGCCGCCCGCATCCACGGGCGGGTCCGCACCGCGCAGGCGGCCCCCATCACCCGCGCCGACCTGGAGGCCCTGATCCATGAGGCGCTGCCTCCTGCGGCCCTGGCGCGCTTCCAGCAGCAGGGGGACGCCGACGCCAGCCTGGCCCTCGAAGACGGGCGGCGCTTCCGCCTGAACTTCTACCGGGAGCAGTCCCGCCTCGGCCTGGTCGCCCGCGCCGTGCCCTCAGGCGCGCTGTCCCTGGACGACCTGGGCATGCCCGACGCCGTGCGGCTGCTGGCCGAGAGCCAGCGGGGGCTGGTGCTCGTGACGGGCGCGACCGGATCGGGCAAGTCGACGACCCTGGCCGCGATGGTCCACTACATCAACGAGACCCGCGACGTGCACATCGTCACGATCGAGGATCCCATCGAGTACGTCCACCAGGACCGGCGCGCCCGCGTGACCCAGCGCGAGGTGGGCATCGACACCCTGCACTTCGCCGACGCGCTGAAGTACGTCGTGCGGCAGAGCCCCGACGTCATCCTGATCGGCGAGCTGCGCGACCAGGAGTCCGTGCACGTCGCGATGCAGGCGGCGCTCACCGGTCACCTGGTGCTCGCGACCTTGCACACCGTCGACGCCGTGCAGACCGTGCAGCGCCTGCTCAGCATGTTCCCCGAGCACCTGCGGGACCAGGTCGCGCTCGACCTGTCCCTCAGCCTGCGGGGCATCGTCTCCCAGCGGCTGTTGCCGCGGCGGGACGGCCAGGGTCGGGTGGTCGCCGCCGAGGTCCTGATGAACACCCCGCCGGCCCAGGCCCTGCTGCGGGACAAGTCGCTGGACGACCTCGAGGACTACCTGCGCTCGGCCTCCGACGGGCACTCGCGCAACTTCAACACCGCGCTGGTGGACCTGGTCAACCGCGAGGTGGTCGGGGTGGAGGTGGCGATGGCCTACTCCACCAGCCCCGAGGAGCTGGCCCTGCACCTCAAGGGCATGAGCAGCGGCGCGGACGCGCTGCGGGGGGCGGCTGAGGTCGTGGCGGGCGGCGGCTTCGACATGCAGCACCTGCTGGGCGAGGTGACCCGCCGGGGCGCCAGCGACCTGCACCTGACGGTCGGGCGTCCGCCCATCCTGCGCATCTCCGGCCAGCTCGTGCCGCTGGGGCGCAAGGCGGTCGGCGAGGCCGACATGCGCATGCTGCTGCACAGCATCATGACCGCACGGCAGCGCACGACCTACGAGCTGGACCGCGAGATCGACTTCGCCATCGCGATGGACGACCGCCACCGCTTCCGGGTGAACGCCTACTTCCAGAAGGGCCAGATGGCCGGCGCCTTCCGCGCCATCGCCAGCCAGATCCCGACCTCCGAGGAGCTGGGCATCCCACAGCCCGTCCTGGAGCTGGGGCTGCGCCCGCACGGGCTCTTGCTGGTCGTCGGCCCCACCGGCTCGGGCAAGAGCACGACCCTGGCTTGCCTGGTCGACCAGATCAACCGCAGCCGGGCCGTGCGGATCATGACCATCGAGGATCCGATCGAGTACATCCACCAGGGCGTGCTCTCGACCATCGACCAGCGCGAGGTCGGCGCCGACACGCTGAGCTTCCCCGCGGCCCTCAAGTACATCCTGCGCCAGGACCCCGACGTCATCCTGGTCGGCGAGATGCGCGACCTGGAGACCATCTCCTCCAGCCTGACGGCGGCGGAGACCGGCCACCTGGTGCTGGCGACCCTGCACAGCAACGAGGCCTCGCAGGCCATCGACCGGATTGTCGACGTCTTCCCGCCCCACGCCCAGCCCCAGGTCCGCTCGCAGCTCGCCGCCGCCCTGGTGGGCGTGGTCAGCCAGCGCCTGCTCAAGCGGCGCGACAACGGCGGGCGCGTCGCGGCCTTCGAGGTGCTGGTGGCCAACCAGGCCATCAAGAACCTGATCCGCGAGAACAAGATGCACCAGGCCGCCGCGATGATGGAGTCCGGCCGGCGCGAGGGCAACATCACGCTGGACCAGTCGCTGCAGGACCTGCTGCGGCGGGGCCTGATCGAGCGCGAGGAGGCCTACCGCTACATGAAGGAGTCCACGCGGCTGCTCCAGGAGCAGCAGCGACCCAGCCCGCCCTCGTCCACGGCGACGCGCCCCCCCGCGACGGTGCCGCCCCGCCCCACCGGCTGGGGCACCAAGAACTGACCGGCGGCGCCGGTCCGGCTCAGCCGACCTCGGCCACCTTCAGGCCGTCGTCGTGCTCACCGCCGCGGCTCTTCGTGCCCTCGCGCGTCTTGCGGCCCACCCAGATGTAGCCGCCCGCCTCCTTGACCGCGAAGCAGGACAGGTGCCGCTCGGGGTCGGTGAGGCAGTCGCCGTTGCGGACATCGTAGCGCCAGTCGTGGTACGGGCAGGTCACGACAAAGCCGTCGAGCTTGCCCTCGCCGATGGGGCCGTTCTCGTGGGCGCACTCGTCGTCCACGACGTAGAGCTTGCCGTCGATGCGGAAGCAGGCGACGGGGGTCTCGCCCACCTTGAAGGTGTTGCGCTCCCCCTCGCCCAGCAGGGCGCTGGTGGCGACCGCGACGAAGCCGTCCCGGTCGGGCTCGCGCGGCAGGGTGTCGAGCGCGGCCTGGATCTCCGCCGCCGCCTCGGCGGGCTGCGACGTCGGCCGCGCGGTCGCGCCCGGCGTGCCGCCCGAGGCCTTGGCCACGGCGTGCTTCGCGAGGCCGACGGCCCCGCCATGCTTCTCCAGCTTGCCCTTCAGGAAGCTCCGAACACCCACGTTGCCCTCCAGCGGCGCCGGGGCCTCTAACCCTCTTCTCGGGGCAGCGCCGCGGGGCCGCCTGTGGGCTCGTCCTCGCCGCGGTGCTGCGGACCGTGCCGGGCCAGCGCCGCCATCTGCCGGTCCGCGTCCGCGGCCTCCCGCGCGCAGGCCTCGGCCACCGCGCGCCGGAGCCCGGCGTGGGACAGCCAGTGGGCCGACCAGGTCGGCGCGGGCAGCAGGCCGCGCTGGATCTTGTGGACCCCCTGCGCCCCGGCCTCGAAGCGGCGCAGCCCCGACTCGATGCACAGCTCGATGGGGCGGTGGTAGCAGAGCTCGAAGTGCAGCCCCTCAAAGCCCGGGCGGCAGCCCCAGTAGCGGCCGTAGAGGTGCGCCCCGCGGGAGAAGAGCAGGGCCATGGCGACGGTCTCCCCGCCGGCCTCGGCCAGCAACACGCGCACGCGGTGCGCCAGCCGCGACCAGAGCAGGTCGAAGGTCTCCGGCGTCAGGTAGGGGTGCCCGCCGCGCTTGCGGCAGGTGTCCTCGTAGAAGGCCCGCACCGCGCGTCGCTGCCCGGGGTCCAGCTCCCCGGCGGGGAGGGTGCGCACCTCGACCCCCGCGGGGAGCCGGCGCTCCCGCCGGGTCTCCTTGCGCCGCCGGCTGCGGAAGGTGGCGAGCCAGTCCTCGAAGCTGCCGTAGCCCTGGTTCTCCCAGTGGAACTGGAAGGTCTTCCGCCCGACCAGGCCCATGCCCTCCAGCGCCTGCCGCTCCTCGTCCTCGCAGAACAACACGTGCAGCGACGATGCCTGGATCGCGCGGGCCAGGTGCAGGGCCCCGCCGACCAGGGCCTGCCGCACCTGCTCCGCGGTCGCGGGGTCCAGTCCCGGTGCCAGGCGCAGGCGGCTGCCGGTGGCCGGCGTGAAGGGCGCGGCGCTCACCAGCTTGGGGTAGTAGCGCAGGCCGGCGCGGTGGGCGGCCTCGGCCCAGCCCCAGTCGAAGATGTACTCGCCGTAGCTGTGGTCCTTGACGTACAGCGGCAGCGCGCCCACCAGCCGCCCGCCGGGGCCTTCCTCGTGCACCAGCACGTGCTGCGGCTGCCAGCCGGCCTCGGCACCGACCGAGCCCCCCTCCTCCAGCAGGCGCAGGAAGGCGTGCTCGGTGAAGGGGTCGTCCGGCGAGCCGAGCGCGTCCCAGGCGAGGGCGTCCACGCGGTCGAGGCCGTCGGCGAAGGACACGGCGAGGCGAGGGCGGTCGGTCTCCGGCATCGGCCTGTCCTACCCGCCCCGGGCGCGGGGGCGAGGGGATAGGGCCGGCCGCCGTGCTGGGAGCCCCCGTGTTCGAGACCGAGATCGGCATCCCCCGCCACGCCGCCGGCCCCCGCCAGGTCGCGCGCGCCGGCGAGATCTGGCGCCTGTTCCAGGAGCTGGCCATCCAGGCCAGCACCGCCGTCGGCTGGTCGCCGGCACGCTACCTGGAGCAGGGGACCGCCTTCGTCGTCTACGGGATGACGGCGGTGCACCACCGCGAGGTGGCCTACGGCGAGCGGCTGCGCGCCCGCACCTGGGTGCACGACTTCAAGCGGGACACGCTGACCCGGCGCCAGATCCGGCTCTCCGACGCGCGCGGCCCGGTCGCCGCCTGCACCCAGCAGTGGGCGCACGTCGACGCCCGGCTCCGGCCGTCCCGCGCGCCCGCCGCCCTGCTCGCCGCCCTGCCCGTCGAGCGCCCCGACGAGCCCTCGGTCGAGCTGCCGGCGGTGGTGGTCCCCCTCGCGGGGGGGGAGCACCGCTTCACCTTCCAGCCCTGGCACACCTGGATGGACCCGCTGGCCCACGTCAACCACCCCGCCTACGTCGACTTCTGCGACGAGGGGACCAGCCGGGCGCTGGCCGCCGCCGGGGTCGATCCACAGGGGCTGGTCCCGGTGGCCGAGCACGTCGCCTTCAAGGTCGGCGCGCTCGCCGGGCAGCAGGTCGAGGTCCTCACCCGGGTGGTCGGCCGCACCGCCGCGGGGGACGTGGTCCTGTCGCACGAGGTGGGCGGCGAGGCGCCCTTCGCCCGCGCCACGACCGTGCGCCGGCTGGTGGACGGCGGCGACCTGGCCCGGGCGCTGGGGGCCTGACCGGCGCGAGGCGCAGGCGCGGGGGCAGCGGCGCGGGGGCGGGGCTCAGTGCGCCGCGACGGGCTCCGTCGGGGCGGGGAGGCGCGCCGCGGGCGCGAGGGCCTGCAGGGCGGTGGGGAGCAGCGCCTCGGCCAGGGAGCGGTGGCCCTCGGGGCTCGGGTGGATCGCCAGGAAGCGGGGGTCGTCGAGCGCGCGCTCCGCCTCGCTCGCCAGGACCATCGGGCCCCGGGTGGCCCAGTGCGCGCGCAGGTCGAGGAAGGGCACGCCCGCCTCGTCCAGCCACTCCGCCAGGCGCCCGCCGTCCTCGACGATGGTCCTGCACGACTTCGCCATGCCCTCGTGCCCACAGGCGGGCATGCCCGTCGGCGCCATCAACACGATGCGCAGCGGGACGCCCTGGTCCCGCGCGGACGCCTGCAGCGCGGAGATCCGGGCCACGAACCAGGCCCGGGTCGTCTTGTCGGTGAACCGGAGCGGGCCGTGCCGGCTGTGCAGGCTCCAGGCCAGCCAGGTGAGGTTGGCGGCGTAGCTGTGACGGGCGAGGGCGTGCAGGGGGTTGCGACTGGCGCGGGGTGGGGTGCCCACGGCGCGGTCCCCCACCTTGACGATCTGGTGGGAGTGCAGGTCGTCGGAGAAGAGCTGCGCGACCACCAGCGACGGCGCCGGGCGCGTGGCCAGCGCGGCCTCGATCATGTGGACCTGGCCACAGGCGCCCAGCCCGGGCTGCCCCAGGTTGTGCAGCTCCACCGGCGCGCCGGTCTGCCGCGCGACCTGCTCGGCCAGCAGGGAGGCGAAGGACTCGTAGGGCTGCACACCCCACCCCGCCTTCATGGAGTCCCCGGTGGTCCACAGCCGCAGCGGCGGCAGGTCGGGGGACCCCGGCCAGGTGGACCGCGTGGCGGTCGGGGGCCGCCAGGGCTCCTGGCACACGGCCAGGGCCCGCTCCACGGCGGACAGCCTGGGCGTGGTGCGAGGGTCCCGGGGCGGCGCGCCCTCGCCCCGCAGGCCGACCCTGCTGGGCAGGGCGTCGTAGAGCGCCCGCAGGACGACCTCCGCCAGCAACAGGCCCGCCAGGATGCCGCCCAGCACAAACCAGCGGCGGACGCGGCGATTGCGGCGGGACATCATTGTCAGGATGATGTCAAGGCGCGGTGCTTCGGTCAACAGGGACGCCGGGAGACGGCGGCCGTTGGTCGGCCGGGGGTGTCGGCGATACCAGCGGCCGTGGATCCACTCGCCCAGCAGACGGTCGGGATGGCGGCGGCGCTCGGCTCGGCGGCCGCCTGGGCCGCGGCGGCGATCCTGTTTCGTGGCGTCGGCGCGCAGGCCAGCCCGGCGGCCAGCACCCTGCTGAAGGGGGCCTGGAGCCTGCTGCTGCTGGGGCTGCTCGTGGCCTGGCTGCGCCCGGCGCCGCCGACCCTCCCGGAGCTGCTCTGGTTGGTCCCCAGCGGGCTGCTGGGCGTGGCGATCGGCGACACGGCCTTCTTCGCCGCGCTCGCCCGCCTGGGCCCCAGCCGGACGATGCTGGTCGGCTCGCTGGGCCAGGCGCTCACGGTGCTGCTCGCCGTGGCCCTGCTCGGAGAGCACCTGGCGCTGCGCGACTGGCTGGGCGTCGGCCTGGTGGTGGGCGGGGTCGGCTTCGTCCTGCGGGCGGACGTCGCGTCGGCGCCGTCCTCCGACGGGGAGGCCGCGGTCGGCGCGCGGCGCGAGCTGCGGGTGGGGGTGGCCGTGGGCGTGCTCGCCACCCTGGCGCACAGCCTGGGGGTGTTGACCGCGAAGGTCGGCGTGACGGACGCCTCGGCCTTGTCGGCGACCTGGGTGCGGCTGGCGGCGGGGCTGGCGGGGCTGGTGGCGGTCCAGGCCCTGCGGGGACGCCTGCGCGAGGACCTGGCCCAGGCGCGCAGGCCCGACCTGCAGGGGCGCTTCCTGCTGGGGGTCGCCCTCGTCGCCTTCGGCGGCCTCTGGCTGTCGCTGCTGGCCCTCAAGCACGCGCCGGCGTCGCTCGCCGCCACCTTGATGTCCACCGAGCCCGTGTTCGTCCTGGTCCTCGCGCGCCTGTTCCTGGGCGAGCCGGTGCGCCCGCGCGCGGCCGTGGGGGCCGTCGCCGCCGTCCTGGGGGCGGCCGCCATCGCGACCTGATCCCCCGGGGACCGGCGCGCGGCCGCGCGGCGCGTCAGCGAGCCCCGGTGCCCCCCCGAGGCGCGTTGTCCCGCAGCGGGTGGAGCGGGCCGTCGACGAAGGCGTCCGTGGGGACGACCAGGTACCGCGGGTCGTGGAAGAGCTGGATGACCTCGTCGCAGAAGAAGGAGCCCCACCAGGTCAGGCGCAGCCCCCGCGGCGTGCGCTCCACCAGGCCTTCGTCGACCAGCCGCGCGACCCGGTCCACGAACACCTCGGACAGCGACAGCCCCGTCGCACCCGTGAAGACCTCGGGCGTCGCCTCGAAGTAGCGGAGCGGCAGGCTGAACGCCCACCGGATCTGGGTCTCCTCGTCCCGGATCATCCCGCGGTCGACGGGCAGGCGGCCGGCGCCCAGCTCGGCCTCGTACAGCGCCACGTCGCGGGTGTTCTGGCCGTAGCGGTCCGAGAAGCTGTGGAAGGCCGTCTGTCCGAAGCCGAGCTGGTCCTGCAGGTGGGTCGTCCAGTTCAGGAAGTAGTGCGAGTAGTCCTGGGGCGTGCGGGTGAAGAACCGGCGCATGTTCTCCCGGTAGCCGCCCTGCTCCAGCAACCGGGTGCCCAGGTGCTGCATCCGCAGGGTGTCCTCGACCCCGGGGAAGTCGCGCGTCTCCATGGTCGTGATCACGCCGGCGCGCTCGCGGTAGGGGATCACCTTGAGGCGGTAGATCTGGACCTCGTCGACCTGCATGTCCATCGCTCGCTGCAGCGACTGCGCCCAGGTCTGCAGTGTCTGTCCCAGGTAGCCGAAGATGAACTCCACGTTCGTCGACATGCCCGCTGCGCGGGCCCTGCCGACGGCCTCCTCGACGCCCGCCGCGTTGTGGGCCCGGTGCATGTGCTGGAGCACGGCGTCGTCCAGCGACTGCACCCCGAAGGCCAGCCGGCTCACCCCGTGGCGGCGCAGGATGGCCAGGCGCTCGGCCCCCGCCGTGCCCAGCAGCGTCGTCGGGTCGAGGTCGACCGAGATCTGGGTGCACCGCGACAGGTCCAGCCGCTCCGTGAAGCGGGTGAGGAGCTCGTCGAGCAGGTCGGGAGGGAAGTCGGTGGGTGTGCCGCCGCCCAGCAGGACCGCCCGCGTCGGGATGCGGGTGACGCCCAGGCGCTGCATCACCAGGTCCATCTCGCGCGCCAGCGTCTCGACGTACCGCGCCTTCTCCTGCCGGTTGGCGCCGAGCTTCACCGGGATGTGACAGAAGGTGCACTGCCGCAGGCAGAACGGGACGTGGGCGTAGACGTTGTACAGTCCATCCGTCGGCGGCCGGAGCCCGTCATACAGCTGCTCCGCGGTGAAGCTCGGGTAGAAGTTCATCGGCGGGTACAGGATCGACGGGTAGAAGTCGTCCCGCAGGTTGATGGCGCCGAGCTGCTGGAGGCGGCGGTACTCGCGGACGGCGTCCTGCGAGCCGTCGATGAGGTCTGTCAGGGAGCGGTTCACGTCGTCCTCGCGGTTCTTGCGGTCGGGTCCTGGCTGGTTAACCGCCTGCCTCCAGGGCGAGGAGCGGTGATGAAGGTGGTGTGCATCGGGTTCCGGGCAGGCTCCCAGTCGATGAAGCATGCCCTGGAGGAGCTGGGCTTCGCCACCTATGGCATGGGCACCACCGTGCAGTACTACTCGCAGTTGGCGGCCTGGGGCCGGGCGCGGACGCACGCGCCCCCGGAGCTCCGGCGCCTGCTGCAGGGCTACGACGCCTGCACCGGACAACCGACGATGTTCTTCCCCGAGGACCTGCACGCCACCTGGCCCGACGCCCGCTTCGTGCTCGTCCACGCGGACCCGGAGCGGTGGTGGCAGCGCTACCGGCGCTTCCTGCAGACCATGGTGCTGCTGCGCAAGGTCGGGGTGGTCGTGCCCCGCCTGCGCGCCATCACCTCCTCCATCGACGGCTTCCTGATCCAGGGCGCCTTCGCCGGCTGCGGGGACGATCCCCTGGCGCACCAGCGTCGCCTGGCGTCGTTCTACGATCGGGCGCGCGCCGCGGTGCCACCCGATCACCTGCTGGAGTTCCGCCTGGAGCAGGGCTGGGAGCCCCTCTGCCGCTTCCTCGACGTGCCCGTGCCCGCCGGCCCCTTCCCCCACGTCAACCGCAACGAGTCCGTGGTCAAGCAGCGGGTCGGGCTGGCGGTGCTGCGGGACGTGGGCTGGCTCTCCGCCGCGGGGGCCTGCCTGGCCCTGTCCTGGGTCCACCCGGCTGCGCTCGTCGGCCTCGCGGCCCTGGTGGGGCTGTGGGTGGTCCTCTACCGGCGCCTCGCGGCCTGACACGCCGACCGGACCGCGGCGGGGGCTCAGCGGCCCGGGTCCGGGCGGAACACGTACAGTTGGTGGTAGGTGTGTTCATCGACCACCCGCTCCAGGCGGAAGCCGCCCGTCTCCAGCTCCCGCACGATCCCCTCGGCGCTCCGCAGGGGGAGCCGCTCGTCGCGAACGAACACCGAGTCCCAGGACTTGTGCAGGCCGCGGTCCCGCAGCAGCCCCTCCAGCAGCGCCTTGTTCACCGCGCGCAGGGCCTGGGCCCGGGCGGCTTCGGAGCTGGCCCCGCCGGCGCCCGGTGGGGGGGCCTCGTCCAGGTCGCGCACCAGCCAGCGGACCAGCTCGGTGTCCCGCTCGTAGAGCAGGTCGGTGAACATCCGGCTGCCGTCCTCGGCCCGCCAGGCCCGCTCCACCGCCCGAAACAGACCAGGGTCCTCCACCAGCACGTTGAGCGCCGCCAGCAGCGCCGCGTCGCGGGCCTGCGGGTCGGTGTCGGGCGCCTGCTCGATCGCGCGTCGCCGGTCTTCGGGCAGCCGCTCCCACAGGATCGCGAGCAGGCCGGTCTCCCGCAGCGCCGCGCGGATCGCGGCCCCGTCGACGACCTGGACGGGAGTGAGCCGCTCCTGGGGCCGGATCTCCCCCAGGGCCAGGCGGCCGGTCCCGGGCCGGAGGAGGGGGACGAGGGAGCGGAGGTAGCCGGGCCCGTCGGAGAGGTAGGGGTAGATGCCGAAGAGGAAGATCAGGTCGTAGGGGCCGTGGTGGGCGTAGGCGTCCTCCTCGTCCGGGCGGACCAGCAGTGGCGTCACGTTCGTCAGCCCCAGCGACCGGGCGCGATGGTCGAGCGCCCGCAGCGACCACGCGTCGATGTCCGACGCCACCACGCGCCCGGTCGGACCGACCGCAGCGGACAGCGCCGGCGTGAAGTACCCGAAGCCCGCGCCGAGGTCGAGCACCACGGCGCCGGGCGCGAGGCCCAGGTCGGCCACGATCGCGACCGGGTCGGTGACGGCGGCGCGAGCGGGGGAGAGCTGCAGCGGCGCGGCCAGCTCGGCGCCCAGGGTCAGGCCCTGGTCGGCGGACCACCATGACAGCCCGCTGCTGCCCCCGAGCCAGCCCGAGGCCGCGCCCGCCGGGCCCGTCGGGGGACCGGACTTCGCGCCGTGCTCCCCCTTGAGGGTCGGAGGGCCTCCCGGCTCGGTGCGCACGAAGCGGGGCGGGCTGCCGGGCGCGCCCACCGCGACCAGGTGGGCGACCTGGGAGGAGCGATGGACCTCCGCGCCCTCCAGCTCACAGCCGCTGCTGGTGTGGGGGACGCCGTCCACGTCGGCGTGGTCGATGGCCTCCAGGCCTCGACCGACCACGGCGGCGACCCGCCCCGGCAGTCGGGGCGCGAAGGTGGTCTGCCAGTCGGCGTGGGCGGGCGCGAGCGGGAACCAGTCCGAGGAGGTGGTCAACAGCACGGCCTGGGGACCCGCCTGCGCCAGGGCGGTGTCCAGCGCGGCGGCGGCGCCGGCGGACTCCGCCGGGTCGTAGCGGCCCGCCGGGTCGGTCAGCGCCGCGCTGTCGAGGAACACGAGGGTCCGGTCGCCAACGGCGAGGGTGGCCACGAGCGCCGAACCGTCCACCGGGGCCGGCGCTCCGGGTCGGTGAGGTCCCCGGGAGGGGAAGACCACCGGCGCGCGGCCACCGTAGGTGGTCCAGGTCCGGCCGGGGCCGTCGACGGCGGTGGCCTGCGACGGCCCGGAGGGCGCCAGGGCGACCACGGCCTGCGGGGCGAGCAACGACACTGCCTCGGAGACCCGGGCGACCGAGGTCGGGCTGTCGTCGGCGAGCTCGCAGCCGGTGAGGACGACGGCCAGCGTGTCCCTCCCGCTCGAACCGTCGCCGGGGCCTTGCGTCGCCGGGCCCGTGCCCGTGGCGCAGCCGACGAGGAGCCAGGAGGCGACAGGCGGCAGCGCCGCGACAGAGCCGCGGGCGAGGCGGACGGTTGGCGTGCGGAGAGGACGGCCCATGCCGCAGCGTACCGCGGGGCTGTCCTCTGCACGGCGCGGGGTGGCGCCAGGCAGCGTGCGGCGCCGCGAGTCCGTCGTCCCTCCTGCGGTACGCTGCGGCATGGTGACGCGCTCTCGCCTCTCCTCCTGGGCATCCGGCGGCCTGGTCGTGATCGCGGTCGCGCTGTGCTGGTCGATCCTGGCGAGCTGGCCGCTGGCGCTCGACCCGGTCGGGCAGGTGGTGGGGGAGAAGATGCCCCGCGGCATGGCCTTCGGCATGTGGCTGATGCGCGCTCCCCTGTCCGCCTGGTGGCAGGCCGACCTGGAGCACCTCGCCGCGCCTTCCGGCGGCGCGCTCGTCCCGGTCGGCCTGCCGCAGTGGGGGATCGCGCGCCTCCTGCTGCCGCTGACCGGTCCGGTGCTGGCGGCGAACCTGAGCATCCTCTTCCACCTCGCCATCGGGGTGGTCGGCGTGGCGCGCCTCGCGACCGTGTGGGCGGGCGCCCGGTGGTGGGGGGGGGGCCTGACCCCGTTGGCCGTGGGCCT
Organism: Myxococcota bacterium; assembly: GCA_023150805.1. GTDB lineage: Bacteria > Myxococcota_A > UBA796 > UBA796 > UBA2385 > UBA2385. The sequence goes on from JAKLKF010000118.1 coordinate 16,560, forward strand.
CTCGGCGGGCGGTGCTACCTCGGTGCTCGCGGCCGTGAGCGCCGGCCAGGTCGAGAACCTGGGCCTGGTCTACCTCGCGCTGGCCGGGGAGGGCGCGATCCGTGTCCTCCGTGGCCGGCTGTGGGGGGGAGCCCTGTTGCTGGTCATGGGCCTCACCCTGACCTTCCTGTCCAGCCCCTACCTGTTGATGGGGACGCTGTTGGCCGCGCCGGTGCTCGCCGGGGCCGCCATGCGCCGGCACGCCGTGCCCGTGGTCACCGCCGCGGTGCTGGTGGTCCTGGTCTCTGTACCCTTCGTGCACCGCTACGGGGGGGCTCGCGCCGGGGAGGCGGACCGGCTGGCGTGCCCGGCGGTGGTGGAGCGCTCGCCGGGCGCCGAGCGGCGCTTGCCGGTCGCGGAGGCCCTGGCCGCCCTCCACGGCCCGCCCCCCGTCGGCGCGGACCTGTTGGTGGCCGACCCGGTGCGGATGTTCGCGCCGGGTCGGTCGGACGCGGGGGGCCACCACGCGCCGATGGACTACCTGGGGTGGGTGGTGCTCACCGCGGCGGTGGGGGGGGCCTGGCTCGACCGGCGCTCGCGCTGGCTGTTGCTCGCCTGCCTGCCGCCCCTGGTCCTCGCCTTGGGGCCGTACCTCCAGCTCCGGGGCTGGGCCCTGACGACCGCGGACGGCGCGTTGATCCCGCTGCCCCTGGGCCTGGCCAGCGGGCTTCCCCTGGTGGGACCGGTGCTGGAGACCATCCAGGTACCGGTCCGGCTGTTGTTCGGCGTCTCGCTCCTGCTGGCGCTGGCGGGCCTGCCCGCCTGGTCGCGGCTGGAGCGCTGGGCACGGCGGCGGGGGCCGGCCATCCGCCTGGGGATCGGGGTGCTCGCGCTCGCCCCGGCGGCCGAGCCGCTCCTGATGGGCGCGGCGGCCCCGCCCATGCCGGCCTGGCCGGTGCCGCAGACCGCCGCCTGGCGCGCGCTCGCCTTGCAGGGCGACCACCGGGCCCTGGTCGAGACCCCGGTGTTGGGCTGGGGCCCCAGGTCCGGCGCCCCCGGGCACGCATCGCAGGTACCGGCGGCGCCCCCTCTGTCCTGGATCAACCACCTCACCTTCGGCCACGTCGTGCATGGCCGCCCGATGGCGATCGCCATGTGCGTCGAGCAGGGCTTCCACTCCCCCGAGGTCGAGGCCAGCGCGATGCAGGCGGCGGTCGCCGCCATCCTGGCGGGGCAGGCGGACCCCCCCTCGCTGGGAGAGGCGGCGCAGGAACTCGGGGCCCTCGGCTTCGGCTGGTACGTGATCCACACCCGGACCGGCCTGCTCGCGCCCCCGGCCGAGGCGCGCCTGCTCGCCGCCGCGCGCGCGGATCTCGAGCTGGTGGCGGAGGGAGAGGACGGCAGCTACCTCTTCCGGCTGCCCACGCCCGCCGGGCCCTGAGCCCCGGCGGATCCCGCCCGCCTACCGGCGCCGGCGCACCAGCCCGGCCAGGCCCAGCAGCAGCCCCAGGGCCCCCGCCAGCCCGCCGTTGCCCGGCGTCGCGCTCGCGCAGCCCTTGCAGCCGCCGGTGTACTCGCCGCCCTCGCCGGTGTCGGTGCCCCCGGTGTCCGATCCGCCGTCGGTGCCGCCGCCGTCGGTGCCGCCGCCGTCGGTGGCGCCGCCGTCGGTGGCGCCGCCGTCGCCGGTGTCGGTGCCGCCGCCCTCGTCGTCGCTGGGGTCCAGCGGGTTGGTGCCGCGGCCGACCTCGGTCCCGTCGTCCACGCCACCGTCGTCGGTGTCCTCGTCCTTGGGGTCGGTCTTGTAGGTCCAGTACTCGTCGCCGTCGGTCAGCGTGTCGTCGTCGGTGTCGTCGTCCAGCGGGTCGGTGTCGGTCTCCAGCACCTCCAGGCCGTCGGTCAGCCCGTCGTCGTCGGTGTCGGGGTCGGTCGGGTCGGTGCGGTGGTCCTCCACCTCGGCGCCGTCGGTCAGCGTGTCGCCGTCGGTGTCCGGCAGCAGCGGGTCGGTGCCGTGGGAGAGCACCTCGTCGCCGTCGGACAGGCCGTCGCCGTCGGTGTCGTCCAGGGTCGGGTCGGTGCCGTGGGTGAGCACCTCGTCGCCGTCGGAGAGGCCGTCGTCGTCGGTGTCCAGGTCCAGCGGGTCGGTGCTGTGGGTCAGGACCTCGTCACCGTCGGAGAGCCCGTCGTCGTCGGTGTCCGGATCCAGCGGATCGGTCCCGTAGATCCCGGTCTCCGCGCGGTCGAGCAGCCCGTCGCCGTCGGTGTCGGTCGTGTCGAGGATGTCGTCGCTGGGGTCGAAGGGATCGGTCCCGTCGACCAGGACCTCGATGCCGTCGCCGGTGCCGCCGTCGTCGGTGTCGGCGTCCAGCGGGTCGGTGCCGATGTCGGTCACCTCGGTGCCGTCGGACAGCCCGTCGTCGTCGCTGTCGGCGTCCAGCGGGTCGGTGCCGTGGGAGAGCACCTCGTCGCCGTCGGACAGCCCGTCGTCGTCGGTGTCGTCGTCCAGCGGGTCGGTGCGGTGGTCGACCAGCTCCTCCCCGTCGAGCAGCCTGTCGTCGTCGGTGTCGTCGTCCAGCGGGTCGGTCTCGCTGTCCCCGACCTCGGTGCCGTCGGACAGCTCGTCGTCGTCGCTGTCCTCGTCCAGCGGGTCGGTGCCGTGCGTGAGCACCTCCTCGCCGTCGGAGAGCCCGTCGTCGTCGGTGTCGGCGTCCAGCGGGTCGGTACCGTACACGCCCGTCTCGTCCCGGTCGGTCAGGCCGTCGCCGTCGCGGTCGGTGCTGTCCAGGATGTCGTCGCTGCCGTCGAGCGGGTCGGTGCCGTCGGACAGCACCTCGACCCCGTCGCCGACACCGCCGTCGTCGGTGTCGGTGTCCAGCGGGTCGGTGCCGTGGGTCAGGACCTCGTCGCCGTCGGAGAGACCGTCGTCGTCGGTGTCGGTGTCCAGCGGATCCGTCTCGTGCGTCAGCACCTCGACGCCGTCGTCCAGGCCGTCGCCGTCGGTGTCTTCGTCCAGCGGGTCGGTGCCGGTCTCGGTGACCTCCTGGCCATCGCCGAGCAGGTCGTCGTCGCTGTCGGCGTCGAGCGGGTCGGTGCCGTGGGTGAGCACCTCCTCACCGTCGGAGAGGCCGTCGTCGTCGCTGTCGGCGTCGAGCGGGTCGGTGCCGTACACCCCCGTCTCCTCGCGGTCGGTCAGGCCGTCGCCGTCGCGGTCGGTCGTGTCGAGGATGTCGTCGCTGGGGTCGAAGGGATCGGTGCCGTCCTCCAGCACCTCGACGCCGTCGCCGGTGCCGCCGTCGTCGGTGTCGGCGTCGAGCGGGTCGGTGCCGACGTCGTCGACCTCGGTGCCGTCGGAGAGGCCGTCGTCGTCGCTGTCGGGGTCGAGCGGGTCGGTGACCGTCTCCTCGACCTCGCGGCCATCGAGCAGGCCGTCGTCGTCGGTGTCCTCATCCAGCGGGTCGGTGCCGGTCTCGTCGACCTCCTCGCCGTCGGTGAGGCCGTCGTCGTCGCTGTCGGGGTCGAGCGGGTCGGTGCCGTGGGTGAGCACCTCCTCGCCGTCGTCCAGGCCGTCGTCGTCGGTGTCGGGGTCGAGCGGATCGGTGCCGTGGACGCCGGTCTCCTCGCGGTCGGTCAGGCCGTCGCCGTCGCGGTCGGTCGTGTCCAGGATGTCGTCGCTGGGCTCGAAGGGATCGGTGCCGTCCGTGAGCACCTCGACGCCGTCGCCGGTGCCGCCGTCGTCGGTGTCGGCGTCCAGCGGATCGGTGCCGACGTCGAGCACCTCGTCGCCGTCCGACAGGCCGTCGTCGTCGCTGTCGGCGTCGTTGGGGTCGGTGTCGTGGGTGAGCACCTCCTCCCCGTCGTCCAGGCCGTCGTCGTCGCTGTCCTCGTCCAGCGGGTCGGTGTCGGTCTCGATCACCTCCTCGCCGTCGGTCAGCGCGTCGTCGTCGCTGTCGGGGTCGTTGGGATCCGTGCCGGTGCCCTCGACCTCGTCGCCGTCGTCCAGGCCGTCGTCGTCGCTGTCGGGGTCGAGCGGGTCGGTGTCGGTGTCCAGCACCTCCTCGCCGTCGGTGAGGCCGTCGTCGTCGCTGTCGGGGTCGCCCGGGTCGGTGCCCAGGTCGTCCTCGTCCTCGTCGTCCAGGCCGTCGCCGTCGGTGTCGACGCCGCCGTCATAGCCGTCGCAGTCCTGGTCGATGCCGTCGGCGTCGACCTCGGGGGCGCCCGTGTAGATGCTGTCGTCGGTGTCGTCGCAGTCGTCGCCGCCGTAGGTGTCGGCGCGGTGCCCGTCGCCGTCGGCGTCGAAGTCGTCGTTGCCGGCGCAGTCGCTGTCCGTGCCGTCGTACCAGAGGTCCGGCGCCCCGTCATAGATGTCGGCGTCGGTGTCGTCGCAGTCCGTGCCGCCGTGGTCCTCGCTGCGCTGGCCGTCGCCGTCGGCGTCGTAGTCGTCCTCGCCGCCGCAGTCGCTGTCGACGCCGTCGTACCAGGTGTCCGGCGCCCCGCCGTAGATGGCGGCGTCGGTGTCGTCGCAGTCGGTGCCGCCATGGAGGTCCGAGCGGTCGCCGTCGGCGTCGGCGTCGTAGTCGTCGTCGCCGGCGCAGTCGCTGTCGACCCCGTCGTACCAGGTCTCGGTCGCCTCGGGGTGGACGGACGCGTCGGTGTCATCGCAGTCGCCCTCGGCGGGCCGCCAGCCGTCGCCGTCGGCGTCGTAGTCGTCGTCGCCGGCGCAGTCGCTGTCGACGCCGTCGTACCAGGTCTCGGGCGCGCCGCCGTAGATGCTGGCGTCGGTGTCGTCGCAGTCGGTGCCGCCGTGCTCGTCGCTGCGGTCGCCGTCGCCGTCGGCGTCGTAGTCGTCCTCGCCGCCGCAGTCGCTGTCGACCCCGTCGTACCAGGTGTCGGTCGCCTCGGGGTTGATGCTGGCGTCGGTGTCGTCGCAGTCGCCGTCGTCGGGGCTGAAGCCGTCACCGTCGCTGTCGAAGCAGGGGATCTCGCCGTAGCCGACCTCGGTCGGGCCCGTGCCCGCCGGGCCGAAGGGGGAGTCGATCCAGGTGGCGCCCTCGATGTCCCCGTCGAAGCCGCCCACCACGTCCGCGACGGAGCTGCCGCTGCCCTCGTCGCTGGGCCAGTAGGCGTACAGGTCCCGCTCGCTGCCGCTGAGCGCGTAGTCGCGCAGGCACTCGATGTCCTCGGCGGTCTGGGCGCGCCGCCAGATCCGCATCTCGTCCATGGCCCCGTCGAGGATGTCCGAGGACAGGTAGTCGCCGCTGGTGGAGGCGACGTCGGTGTCCGCACCGAAGAACCAGGGGTCGACACCGAACTCGGGCGAGGTCGACACCGCCTGGGACTCGACCAGGGCGCCGTCCAGGTACAGCTCGACCAGGGTCGGCGTCACGACCACGGCCACGTGGACCCGCCCGCCCAGGGTCAGGGTCGTGGCGTGGCACAGCATGTCCGTCGCGTCGGTGGTGCAGTTGGCTCCCTCGTTCGTGTTCCCGTCCTCGATGGCCACGTTCCAGTTGCCGTTGACGTAGCCCAGGTAGAACGAGTTCCGCGCCGTGTCCGGGTCGTGCGCCTCGACCACGGTCGCGTAGGTCCGGTCGACCAGGGAGTCGATGCGGACCCAGGTCTCGTAGGTGAAGGTGTCGCCGGGATCCAGCACCCCCACCGAGACGCTGTCGGCGTCTCCGTCGAACTGGAGGGCGGAGCCGGCCGCGAGGGCCAGGGACGGCAGGAGGAGGAGGGTGAGCATGCGCCCTCCTACACCTCCGGCGTGCCAGAATGCAACAGCTTGTCACTTTGTGAGACCTGCGAGACACGCCGGGCGGGCCGGCTCGCTTCGTGACAGGATGGGGCCGCGCGAGCACCCCGGAGGGGCTGGCGCCGGAGCGCGCGATGCGGGGATGGCGATGGTCGGTGCTGGCGGTCCTGCTGGCGGCCTGTGACGGGGGCAAGGACCCGGGCGACGACACCGGGCCGGGCGGCGACGGCGGCCAGGATGGCGGCTCGCCGGATGGCGGGGGCACCGGCGACGGCGGGGGCACCGGCGACGGCGGGGGCACGGGCGACGGCGGGGGCACGGGCGACGGT
>JAKLKF010000119.1 GCA_023150805.1 Myxococcota bacterium
GGTCAGCATCGTCAGCAGGGCGCCGACCAGGTTGACGCGGTCGGCCTCGTCCTTCCAGGCGAAGCCGTCGATGGCCGCGCGCAGGGCGGCATCCCCCTCGCGGGGGCGGACCTCGGGCCCGTCGTAGAAGATGCCGCTGGGCTCGTGCCAGCCGAAGGTGGCGACCAGGTTCCAGCCCAGGTCGAAGACCGGTGAGCGGACGTAGGCGGTCAGCGGCGGGAGCTTCCTGCGGAACCGTGGGTTGTGGATGAGGGCCCGCGAGAGCTGGAGCGGCAAGGGCTCGTAGCCCTGGAAGGCCCGGCCATCGGCGGTGTTCACGAACACCGCCAGCTCCAGGTAGGCGGCAAGGATGCCGGGCAGGTTCTTCTCGTCGAGCAGGATCGGGCCGCGCCCCTTGTGGACGAAGACGAACCCGTGCTCGAAGCGGAAGAAGCGCCGGGTGGGCTCGATGACGGCGAGGATCTGCTCGGCCAGGCCGTCCAGCGTATCGGCGTTCCTGACGTACTCGACGACGGGCAGGGTCGCGTCGGCCGGGGCGGGCCTCGGGGCCTGCTCCCGGCGCTCCTGCCGGGCGGCGCGCTTCGCTTCGGTGACTGCGGCACCGAAGGGCCTGCGGGAGAGCCCCGTGGTCGCGCGCAGGGCCTCCAGGGCGGCGTCCTGCTGCACCGTGGGAAGGGCCACGGCGAGGCCCAGGGCGGCGCGGAGCAGGCGGTCCCGCTCGGCGTCGTCCGCCGCGGCCCAGCGGTCGGGGAAGGACTCGAGGGTGACCGCGGAGGCGGGCCCCCGACGGGCCGGGAGCGGGACCCCGGTCAAGTACACCACCAGGCGGCAGGCGGCGGCGAAGTCGGCGGCCTGTCCGCGCTCGACCAGGAAGTCGAAGACGCTCAGCGTCTCGCCCTCGTTGCGGAATCGGTGGAAGGCGCCGCGCTCGGCCTGGGCGGTGCCGTCGGAGACACCCGCTGATGGGTGCTGGTCGCCGCTGGGCGAGGCCGGGTCCCGGCACTCCAGCCAGCCGTTGCCCCGGTCCTTGCCCGTCAGCCACTCGCCGTACACGGCGTCCAGGTCGAGGCGGGCCAGGGCCTCGGCCCGCCACGCCTTCCACTCTGGCGCCTCGGTGGTGGACCGGGGTGCGCGGTCTGGCGACGGCGCCTTGGGGCCCGGCCTGCCCTTCGGCGACGGGGCCACCAGGTCGGCGAGCAGGGCCAGCGCGTCCACCTCGCCCGGGATCGCCGCCGGGTCGATGGCCGAGAGCCGGTGCGGCGCCTCGGGGGTGTCGGCGCCCTTCGCCGAGACGGTGCCGTAGAGCTTGAAGATGCGCGAGGCGTTGTGGACGGCCTTGTCCACCTTCGCCGCGGGGGTCGAGTAGCGGACGTCCAGGGCGTGCAGGAGCTTCTTGCAGCCCTCGGCGTGGGCGCGCACGGCCTCGGTGCCCAGCGCCGGCAGGACGCGGGCCAGCAGGTGCCAGCCGTTGCCGCTGTCCGCAAGGACCGTGGGCACGCCGCGCGCAGCGAAGGTGCCGGCGATCTCCTCGGCCACTCCCCGGGCGGCGGCCTTCTCGTCGTCGGTGGAAGACCGGCCCTTCGGCTCCCGCTCCGGGTCCACGTCCACCACGACCCAGGGCGAGGCCACGATGTCGGCGTCCTTCGTCGTGCTCTTCGTCCGACGCAGGGGCAGGCCGGTGGCGCCCGCGCGGTCCGGTCGCACCGCGCCGAGTGTGAAGTAGACGTTGGCCTCGCCCGAGCGGGGGTGATCGCCGCGGGGGATGACCTCGCGGGGTGCGTCCCCGACGGGACGCAGCGCCGCGACCAGCGCGTCCACGTCGTCGGGGCCGATGAGCGCCGACCAGACCACGCCATCCCGCAGGACGCGGATCTCCGTCCGGCCGCCGAGCCGCGCGTGCAACGCGGCCAGGTGGGCCAGGAAGGGGCGGGTGATCGTGTCGAGCGCCCCCTCGATGTCGGCGCGCGGGACGGTCACCCTACGCCACCCCGGGGGGCATGGGCTCGAAGAGGTCCACGATGCTGTGGGCCTGCTCGATGGTGAAGCGGCGGCCGAGCATCCCGTGCTCCTGGGCGATGGCGACGACCAGGTTCTCGTGGATGCCCAAGCGGGCGGCGATGTCCGCCGCGGTCACGAAGACGGGCGGCTCGTTCGCCGCGTCGTCCGGGTCAGCGCCGCCGGCCTCCCAGGGCGGCGGGGGGCGGCGGCGGCTCAGGGAGAGCTGGAGGGACAGGCGCAGGGTCAGGCGGGGCATGGTGGCTCCGAGGTTGGGGGTCGTTGGCAGCGCGGACGCCGCCCGGTCCCAGCCCCGCGCGGTCCTCGGCGTCCCAGGCGGCCAGGACGTCGTAGAACCGACGGAAGTTGTCCGCGATCTCCCCCACCTCGTCGTCGCCGAGCGGGCGCCCGTACCTGGGCTCGAAGGCCGCGCGGACGGGGCCGGCGACCTCCTGGGCCAGGGTGTTGCGGGGCGCGCGACGGCTCACGCGGACCTCCCAGGGGAGGGCCGGCGAGGCGACGGGGCGGGGGTTGGCGGGGCGGTGGACAGAGTGAGCCTCCGTGCTCACCCACCTCCGTGTGACCGGGCCTGTCACGAACCGGACGAAACCTGTCCCATCGCCATCCGCGCCCGAAGTTTCAGCGCGCGGTCACCCAAGTGCGTGGCTCCCCCGGCTCGTAGGCCACCTCGAAGCCCGTCTTCACGGCGTTGGCGAGGTAGCGCTTCAGCGGAAGATCGACCTTCGCGATGTGCTGGAGCGCCCGGTCGATCGCCTTGGTCACCCTCACTCGCGCGCGCTCAACCTCGGGTGCTGCCTTGTCCGCCTTCCCCCGCTTGCGGTCGAAGTCCTCCTTCAGTCGGTCCTCCAGAGCCTCGCGCTTCTCCCGCGCAGCCGCCTCACCGTTGGCATCGCTGAACTCCGCCGCCTCCTCCTCCTGCTCCCGAAGGGCCCGGATCTCCGACTGGATCTGCTTGATGGCGGTCGCATCGAGCAGCTCGACCCTCGCCAGGGTGGTCTGCCCACCCGCCGCGACGACCTCGATGGTCGCCGCAGGACTCTCGAGGGCGGCTGGGTTCGCCGCGGTTGCCGCCTCAAGGCCGAGGGGGTCGAACTTGTGGTGCGGATGGCGAAGGAGCGTGCGCAGCAGGGGCATTCCCGGAGACGGCTTCACCACCGCGCCGCCGGCCCCCTCCATGCCGACGAGCCAACCGTCTCCCACCGGGTAGAAGACGTTGCTGGCCAGCACCTCTCCAGGCGCCAGGCCCACGAGAGGGGGCTTCGCGTCAGCGGTCGCCGGCATCGGAGGAGCACCCTCCTCCGCTCCGTCCGTGGGCGGGCGCTCCACCTCGAAGGTCCGTCGGGCCGCCGTCAGCCCCTCGGTGATGCAGCGCGACAGGAGCGTGGCCGGGTGGTGCGCCCCGTCGAGGAGCTTCGGCGTCTGCCGGGCAAGCTCCTGCCCCAGCACCTCGATCACCATCTTGCCCTGCCGCCGGTGCAGGTCGACGAGCCGGTCAAGCGCCACCTCCGGCGTGATCCCCCACTGGCGCGCGAGGGCGTCCGTGGCGTCCAGTACTTCGCCGTAGCGCGAGACCAGCTCGCGCCGCCCCGTGAGCTGCGAGAAGGTGCGGGCCGCCGAGACATAGCTGACCGCGAGCTGGACATCGCGGTATTCCACGAGGGGGTCTGCGAAGAGCTGGACGGCGTACATCTCCTCCGGGTCCTGGCCAAGCAGGTCGGCAGCCCTCACCGCGAACTGCCGATCCACGCACTGTGAGCACACCCCGCAGAACGGGTGCATGTTCGTCGCGTTGCGCACGCTGGCGCAGCTCCGCGTCAGCTTCAACAGCTCGGCGACGCCGCGGTCACGCAGGTTGGCCGCCACCTCGGCGCGGGTGCGCCACTGGTAGGGGTTCTTCACCCCGAAGTCCTGTCCGGCGACCAGGCCGAGGATGCGCTCGAAGCCTTCGAGTACGCGGGGGTGGACGGTTCGCGTGCCGCGTGCGCCCTGGAGCTGCGCCGTGATCGGCAGGTTCAGGGCGATGATCCCGTTCTCGTGGAAGGTCAGGCGCCGCTGCCCGGCGAGCCAGGACACGGCGCCCGCGATGGCGGCGAACAGGAACGACCGGGTGCGCTGGCTCTCCTCCTCGCGCAGGGCTCGCGTGTGCCGGTGGACGTCGATGGCCAGATACCAGGGCGAGCAGCCCTCGGGCCGGGCGCGGAGCGCATCGACCAGGTCGCGCTGCACCTTGCCGATCTTCGAGGACGAGCGGTGGCTGACCAGGAGGGGACGCCGCCGCTGCCCCAGGCAGGCGTCCACGGCGCCCGAGAAGCTGTCCATGCCGCCGGAGAACAGCAGCACGTCGTCCACTTGGTCCCACGAGGCGAAGGTGCGGCCGTCCGCGGGCGGGCCGAAGCGGATCTGGGCAGGCACGGCCCGGTCGGACCGGGGCTCGAAGTGGAAGTGCCAGGAGTCGTCCGACAGGAAGCCCAGCGTGGACTCCAGGGCCCGGATCAGGTCGGGCTGGCGCCAGCGCTCGGGATCGGCGACGGGCACGACCAGGTGGAACTCCCTGCGCCACGACGCCCCGTTGTCCACGGCGGTCAGGGTGCCCCGCGAGGTCGCGCAGTCCGCGGCGAGGACGAACGAGGCGAGCGTCATCAGGTCGTGCAAGCCGGGGGCCAGGGTCCCGGTCATCCGGTTCTCCAGCCCCTCGATGTCCACGGTGACCTCGTTCCAGTCGCCGTTTCCGACGCCGATGCGCAGCGCGTCGGCCGGTGCGTCCCGGTGGGTTGCACCCTGGCAGAGCACCCAGCGAGGCCCCCGGGCGCCCATCAGGAGGCCCCCCGCCGAAGCTCGCCCCGCATCTTCTTCATCGCGTAGGCAACGAACCTGGCCGCGCGATCAGGCGACAGGTCCTGCTCGTAGCGGGCCTTCGACCACCAGCCGCCCGCGAACTCCTCGACGATCCGGGCGGCCTGGCGCGCATGGAGCGCCACGGCATCCTGGAAGGCCCGTTGCTCGTCCACATTGCCGAACCGCTGGCCCGGGCCGACGTGGAGGGGAAGCTCCTTGCTGACGTAGTAGGTCAGGACCCGCTCGGTCAGGCGAGCGAAGAAGTCCCGAGCGAAGACGCCGAACTGCTTCTCGGTCCCCAGCCGAGCCAGCGCGTCCTGGGCATCGCCAGGCCGGGGACCGAACAGCCCAGGGCTCGCGGGCTCCGCGGCTCGGGCAAGCGTCTCCACCGCGGCGAGCCGTGCCATCTCGCCCACGTCCGAGCGGGTGTGGCCCCCGGCGTAGAGGTGGTCGTCCACGGCACGGCCGAGCGCGGCGGCCAGCTCGGCAGGGCTCGGCTGGGCCGAGACCGCGATCCCGAGGTCGCGCAGCGCGCCCCCGAAGTCCTCGGAGCGGGCCGCGTCGGGCAGCCGGGTGAGCAGCCAGACAGCGTGAACGACCGCCGGATCGGCTCCTTCGAGCTGGTCCTCGGCCGCGTCGATGGTGGCGTCGGCGACCTGGGCAGCGGACCCGCCGCCATCGACCAGGCCGATGACCTCCTTCCACTTTCGCGTTCTCGGCAGCCGGCCCAGCCGGAGGTGGCCCATCTACACCTCGCTCAAGTCCTGCGTCGCTCCCTCGTCGTGAGCGGGTTGATGCGCCTATCTACTAGGTCTTCACGCCATCGGGAAGGGCGGCGGGCTGCTCGACGCGCCCGTCCGCCATGGCAGACCTGGCAGACCTTGGCAGACCTCGGCTTTCGGCAGGTCTGCCAAGAATAGTGTGCCTGATACCTATACTTATTTCCGGTGGCAGACCTTGCGCGAGGCTGGCCGCCCCCCTTCGTGATCCGGCGTTTGTAATTTCGAGGCTCCGGCTCCTGCTCCACCAGTCTCCCAACCCCGACCACCGGCCGGACCCCTCCAGAAAAAAGTACGCGCGCGCGTATGGCGGCGGGGGCGAGGTCTGCCAGGTCTGCCATCGGCCCGGGAAGCGCGATGGCAGGCCGATCCCCGGATGGCAGACCTGCCGGATCGCGAGGTCTGCCAAGGTCTGCCAGGTCTGCCATCGGGCCATGCCTCCCGAGGGGTGGCGCCACCCGCGCTCATGCCCTACAAGAAGCCGACGATGACCACGCCCTACCATGCCCGCTACTACGCCCTGGAGCTGCGCCGACGAGGCTCGGCTGGGTCCGTAGAGGGCGTCGGAACCGCGCTCTTCGACGCCCGCGTGGACCTCAACCCGCACCAGATCGAAGCCGCCCTGTTCGCCCTCGCGCCGCTGCGGTCGCCCTCGCCTCACGAGGCCGGCCGCCTGCTCGCGGACGAGGTGGGTCTCGGCAAGACCATCGAGGCGGGGCTCGTGCTCTGCCAACTCTGGGCGGAGCGACGCCGCCGCTTGCTGGTGGTGTGCCCGGCCGCCCTGCGCAAGCAGTGGTGCCAGGAGCTGGAGTCCAAGTTCGGCCTCCGCACGCGCCTTCTGGAAGGCAGGAAGCACGACGGGAACCCCTTCGAGATCGATGCCGTCGCTGTCTGCTCGTACCCCTTCGCACGCAACCAGCTCGCCCGCCTCGCCGAGGTGTCGTGGGACCTCGTGGTCTGCGACGAGGCGCACCGCCTCCGCAACGCCTGGCGGCCCGACAGCCGCCTCTCCCGGCCCCTGGTCGACGCCCTGCGGCACTTCCCGCGGGTCTTCCTCACCGCCACTCCCCTCCAGAACACCCTGCTGGAGCTGTACGGGCTCGTGACCGCCCTCGACGAGCGCACCTTCGCCGACCCGGCGACGTTCAAGGCGCAGTACATGAAGGGCGCACCTGACTTCGCGGACCTCCGCAAGCGTCTGTCGCCCGTCGTACATCGCACCCTTCGCCGCGAGGTACTGCCCTACGTCCGCTACACGCAGCGCCGCCCCCTCACGCAGCGCTTCACTTCCTCGGCGGAAGAGCAGCGCCTCTATCGGGACATCAGCGACTACCTCGCCCGCGACGAGCTTGTGGCGCTCCCCCGCGCGCAGCGTGGCCTCGCCACGATGGTCCTTCGGAAGCTGCTGGCCTCGTCGTCCGCCGCCATCGCCTCGGGCCTCGACACGCTGCGCCGTCGCCTGGAGGCTCAGCTTGAACGCGACGCTCCCCCGACAGACCTCGCCGCCGACTTTCAGGATGAGGGCTTCGACGACGCCTGGCTCGATGAGCTGCTGAACGACGATGACCAGCCCCAGCCCGGCGACCGCGCCGCCATCCGTCGGGAGGTCGCCGAGCTGGCGAGGCTCTCTGAGCGGGGTCGGGAGATCCACGTCGACCAGCGGATGCATGCCCTCCTCACGGCGCTACGGGCCGGCTTCCAGGAGCTGCGCCGCCAGCCAGGCGCCGCGGAGAAGGCCGTGATCTTCACGGAGTCGCGCGTCACCCAGGAGCGGCTGCGCACTTGGCTGGAAGGAAACGGCTTCGCGGGCAAGGTGGTCTGCTTCAACGGCAGCGGCGGCGGGCAACGCGAGCGGGCGATCCTGGACGCTTGGCTGCAACGCAACCCCGAGGCGGGCCGTCCCATCTCCCAGGGGGGCAACACGCGGGCCGCCAACCTCCGCGCGGCGCTGATCGACCACTTCGAGCGGGAGGCCGTCATTCTGATCGCGACGGAGGCCGGTGCGGAAGGTCTCAACCTCCAGTTCTGCTCCCTGGTCGTCAACTACGACCTGCCGTGGAATCCCCAGCGCGTCGAGCAGCGCATCGGCCGCTGCCACCGCTACGGCCAGAAGCACGACGTCGTCGTCGTCAACTTCCTCGATGAGTCCAACGCGGCGGATCGGCGTGTGCTGGAGCTGCTTCAAGACAAGTTCCAGCTCTTCGACGGCGTCTTCGGCGCTTCCGACGAGATCCTGGGCCGGCTCGACGGGGGCGGGGGCTTCGAGAAGCGCGTTCACGACATCTTCCGGAGCTGCCGCACGCCCGAGCAGATCGCAGCTGCCTTCGACGCCCTGCGGGCCGAGCTGGACGAGGTCATCGCCGCGCGCGAGGAGCGAGCGCGGGCGGCGCTGATGGACCACTTCGACGCCCAGGTCCACGAACGTCTGCGGGTCGAGCTGGACGCCGCCCAGGAGCGGCTGGACCAGGTCGGCCGGATGTTCTGGGCGCTCACGCGCTGGGCGTTGGAGGAGCACGCGAGCTTCGACGGCGACCGCCGTGCCTTCCACCTGCATCGTCCGCCCCTTCGGGACGCCGCCCCGGGGCACTACGAGCTGGTCTCCCGCGCTGGCAACACCGTGCCGGACGGCTTCGTGTACCGCCTCACGCACCCGCTGGGCGAACACGTCGTCGAGCAGGGGGCGCGAGCGGCCGTCCCGCCAGTCCGGCTGGTCTTCGAAGCCACCCGCGCCCGGCCGCGCGTGATGGCCGCCGAGGCGCTGGCCGGAAGGACGGGGTGGCTTCGCCTGGACCGGCTGGTCTCTCGGGCGATGTCCGACGAGGAGCACCTTGTGTTCTCGGGCTGGATGGACGACGGCGCCAGCCCTGAACCAGAAATCCTGGCTCGCCTCTTCGACCTGCCGGCGCGCGTCGAACCACTTGGCGACGCGGTCGAGCCAACCGCTCTGGCCGCCTCTGTGGAGCGCGCCCGGAACGCCGTGCTGGCCACCGCCGCCCAGCGAGCCGAGGCCGAGCTGGCGCACGCCCGCGAGCGCCTGGAGCGTTGGGCGGACGACCAGATCCAGGCCGCCGAGGTGGACCTGCGCGAGGTCCGCGGCCAGATTCGGCAGGCCGAACGGGAGGCCCGCAAAGCGCCGACCTTGGAGCAGCAGGCGGTACTCCAGCGCCGGATCGCCGAGCTGGAGGCCCGGCAGCGCAAGGCCCGGCAGCACGTCTTCACCGTCGAGGACGAGGTGCGGGCGAAGCGCAGTGCACTTCTGGACGCGCTGGAGGCCCGCATCCAGCAGCGCACCGAGGTAGAAGGCGTCTTCACTATCGCGTGGGCCGTGGAGTAGAGAACGTGAGTCAAACCGCATCCAAGGAAGCCCTCAAGCTCAAGAAGCTACTGAGCGAGCTGTTCCAGCTCGACGACGCCGCGAGCCTGGACTTCGGCATCTACCGCATCCTCGCCCAGCGCCGGGACGAGATGGAGAGGTTCCTGAACGAGCTGGTCAGCGGCATCCCGGCCCGGCTCGCTGAAGCGGCCGGCGGTGAACGCGAGCGGTTGCAGGCCGAGCTGGACGCCTACGTCCGGCGGCGGCAGGAGGACGGCGACGACCTGGACGATGTCCGCGGCTCGAAGCGGTACAAGGAGCTGGCGGACAAGGTCGGGTCCGCCGTCGATGTGCGCGAGCTGGCCCGCGATGTGTTCCGCGACCTGCACGCCTTCTTCTCCAGGTATTGGGACGAAGGCGACTTCATGGCCGTGCCGCGCTACGATCGCGACACCTACGCCATCCCCTACGACGGGAGCGAGGTCGCCCTGCACTGGGCCAACCGCGACCAGTACTACGTCAAGAGCACCGTCTTCTTCAACGACATGACCGTGCGCGATCCATCCTGGCCGGGCACCCTCAGATTTGAGCTGGCCGCCGCGGTCACCGATCGGGACAACGCCAAGGGGGCTGACGCCAACAAGCGCCGCTTCTCGCTGGCACTGGAGGAAGCTCCGGTCCGAGAGGAAGGGAAGAACCTGGTCGTGCGCCTGCGCTACGGGCCCTGGTCGGAGGCGGAGGACGCCGCAGAGGAGGGGGAGGACACCGACGAGGAGAGCGGTGACGAGACAGAGGGCGGCGACGACACCGGTCCTGGCAAGAAGGCGCGCACGCTCAAGCAGGACAAGCTGGACGAGCTGACCGCGATCCGGATCCTAGAGCAGGCACCGCCGGCCTGGCAACTGGCGTTGGGCCGTCAGATCCGCCGCGAGGGCGAGAAGAAGGGCCAGACTGAGATCCTGCGCCGTCTTCGGCGCTACACCAAGGGCAACACGGCCGACTTCTTCATCCACAAGAACCTGCGCAAGTTCCTGCGCCGTGAACTGGACTTCTTCATCAAGAACGAGGTCTTCGATCTCGACAACATCGACCGCGCAGATCTCGCGACGCTGGACGCCAAGCTTAAGCGAGTACGCGCGCTTCGGGGGCTGGCACACGATCTCATCGACTGGCTGCACCAGATCGAAGACTTCCAACGGCGGCTGTTCCTCAAGAAGAAGCTCGTGCTGAGGACGGACTGGGCGGTGACGCTGGATCGCGTGCCGAGGGAGTTGTGGCCACGAATTGCGAAGTGTGCCGCGCAGGTAGAGCGGTGGCGAGACCTGTTCGCAATCGACGACATCCCGAAGGACATGTTCGCCGGCCGTCCGGTAGAAGGAAGGATCGACGAGTCCTTTCTGGAGAAGCACCAAGGTCTACTTGTAGAGACCGCGACATTGGGCAGCGACCTTGCTGCGCAAGTCGTCGCCGGGGTGTGCGCTGGCGCACCGCTCGATGAGCAGATTCGCGGCACTATCATCCGGAGCCCGAACCACGCAGCGCTCTCACTTCTGGAGCGTGGCACAGTGCCGGACTACGTGTACCTCGATCCGCCATTCAACACATCAGAAGCCGGATTTCTCTACAAGAATGAGTATCGTCACTCGACTTGGCTGTCGATGGTATTCCAAGCGCTGGTTCGAAGCTACGAACTGCTGCCTCCGCATGGTCTGATGAGCGTGGCCATTGATGACGCCGAGCTGTTCAACCTTGGCTCCGGACTCGACCAGACCTTCGGCACCGATCGACGCCTGGGGGTGCTGGTGGTCGAAATCAAGCCTTCTGGCCGCACCAACGACAATTTCCTCTCAACCAGCCACGAGTACTATCTCTGGCTCGCCAAGGACCCCACCAAAGCCGATATCTGCTACTTCGACCTCGACGAGACGGCGGCCTCCGCCTACTCCGAGGCAGACGAAGACGGTGACTTCAAGTGGCGCGACTTCCTGCGCACCGGTGGGTACTCGACCCCCGAAGAACGCCCGAACTCCTACTACACCGTCTACTTCCGCGATAAGGATGGCTACATCGGCGTCGAGAACAAGCCCGGCGCAATCGCGATTCTGCCGCTGGACAGCGAGGGCGCGAAGCGGGTATGGCGCAAGACTCCCCCCTCCTTCCTGGAGCATGTCGGTCGCGGTGACATCCGGGTGGAGCGGGGGCGGGGCGGGGCTTGGAAGGTCCGGATCAAGGACCGGATCAAGGACGGGATTCGGCCGAAGAGCGTCTGGGTGGGTGCCAAGTACGACGCAGCGTCTCATGGGACGAAGCGCCTGCAGGCGATGTTTGGCGAGAAGGCAACCTTCTCCTATCCAAAGTCGCTGCACGCCGTGTACGACGCGATGTGGGTGGCTGTAAGGGAGAATGAGAAGGCGACGGTGCTCGACTTCTTTGCGGGATCAGGCACGACGGGACACGCAGTGCTGGCATTGAACCGGGAGGACGGCGGGGATCGTCGCTTCGTGCTCGTCGAAATGGGCGAGCACTTCGACACCGCTCTCGTCCCCCGCATCCTCAAGGCGACCTACAGCAAGGACTGGAAAGACGGCAAGCCCGTCGACCGCAAGAGCGTGAGCGCGCTCTACAAGATCATCCGCCTGGAGTCCTACGACGACACGCTGGAGAACATCGCCCTGGAGCGCCCTAACGACCGCCAGGAGGCACTTTTCGGTGGCGGCGGCACCACGGGTGTCGGGAAGGACTACCTGATCCGCTACATGCTGCACATGGAGGCGGGACGCTCGCTGCTCGACAAGGAACGATTCGCTACGCCTTTCGACTACCGGATCCGCGCCCTGGTCACGAAGCGCGACGAGCAGGGCGCCTCCTGGTCGGCGGTCGAGGAGACGCCGGTGGATCTGGTCGAGACCTTCAACTACCTGCTCGGCCTGCGGGTGAAGACCATGCGGCCGCTCGGCCGTGACGGGGACATGGCGAAGGCACGGTACGTCGAGGGTGTCCGCCGCGACAGTCGCGGGGACTGGTGCATCAAGGTGCTGGTCGTCTGGCGGGACTGTTCGAAGGTAGACGACCAGGCCCTCGACGACCTGTTCGCCCGGGCACAGTTCACCGAGGCAGGTGCCGATGGACGTCGTTACATCGCCGACTTCGACGAGGTCTACGTCAACGGGGACAACCGCCTCCCGAACCAACGCCTCGACGGCGAGCGATGGAAGGTCACGCTCATCGAGGAGGAGTTCCACCGCCTGATGTTCGACGTGGCGGACGAGGAGTAGGACATGGCTCGGAGCTTCCGACAGAGCCTGGTCTTGCACCAGTGGCTCCTCGAACAGGTCGCCGCGCCCGTTTGGGAGCGGGGCGGACTGTGCAATCAACTGCTCCAGGAGGCCGAGCGGGAGCCATGGGACGAGGAGAGCCCCTACCTGCGCATCTTGCTGGAGCACCGGACGCACGGGCCGGAAGCGGTCCCCGACGGCGTGCTGCGCCGGCTGGATGCCGACATTGTGGCCATCACGCGCCAGCTCCGCGTGCATCGCTGGCTGTACTTCCAGTACCTCGCGATGCTGTTCGCCGGTCTGTACCTGGACGCCTACTACAGCGACCGGGACGCGCTGCTCCGAGCCCTCAACATGCGCATTCAGTCGTTCAACGAAGCCGGAGCGCCGCTGGGAGAGGCCGCCCGACGGGGCCGAGGCCGCCCCGCGAGGGGCGAGGACGACGCCCTCTCGCCGTACAGCATCGAGGATCTCGCCCGCCTGGGGTGCTGGCAGGCGACCGGGTCGGGCAAGACCCTGCTGCTCCACGCCAACCGGCTCCAGGTCTTCCTCTACGCACGCCTCTACGAGCCCACGAACCGCCGCGACCGCCCGGACGCCACCGAGCTGCTCCCGCCGGAACGGACGATCCTCCTCACCCCCAACCGCATCCTGGTCACCCACCACGCCGAGGAGGCGCGGGCGCTGAACGTCGACGTTACGGTCTTTGACCCCGCGCTCCCGATGACGCGCGAAGGTGGCAAGGCCGGCGCCCTGGTTCGCCCGGAGCAGGGCAGGTTGCCGACCAACGGCAACCTGCTGGGCGCCGCAATCAGCCAGTTCCAGCCCCCAGGGAACAAGCACACGGTCGGCCAGGTCCCCCCAGAGTACTTCCCCGGCCGTACCCTGGTCCTGGTCGACGAGGGGCACCGCGGCTCGTCCAAGGTGGACGGCCAGTGGCGTGCCATCCGAGAGGCGCTTGCCCAGGGTGGGTTCCTCTTCGAGTACTCGGCCACGCTGGAGCAGGCTGCCAAGGGCAAAGAGCTACGCGACTACTACGCCCGCTGCATCTTCATCGACTACAGCTACCCGAAGTTCTACAAGGACGGCTACGGCAAGCACCACCGCATCCTGAACCTCGTGCGGGACACGGCTGAAGCCCGGCACGACTACCTGGTCGCGGCGCTGGTGGCCTTCCACCAGCAGCTCGACGTCTTCGAGCGCCACGAGGACGCGCTGCGCGTCCACAACATCGAGCGCCCGCTGATGCTCTTCGCGGGGCGCACCGTCACGGGCGAGACGAAGAAGGACGAGGACAAGCTGGAGAAGGTGGAGGAGGCCGACATCGTCAAGCTGTTGCGCTTCTTCGCCCTGTTCGTCTCGGGTGAGGACGCGGCGCGCCCGATGCTGATCGACATCCTCAAGGGCAAGCCCGGGATCCTGACCCGCGACCAGATCGACCTCTTCGCCAGCTACTTCCCCGAGGTCCAGGAGCGCGACGCTGCGGCGCTCTACGCGGCGGTCCTCCGGCGTGTCTTCCGCGCCTCGGCGCCGGGTCGCCTGACCCTGGAGGTGCTGAAGAGTGCCCCGGGCGAAGTCGGTGTGCGGGTGGGAGAGGGCGAGTTCTTCGCCGTGATCAACGTTGGCAAGCCCGACGAGCTGGTTGAGACTGTCGAGAAGAAGGTCGGCACCAGCGTCCGCGTCCTCCCGACCGAGTTCCAGGGCGGGCTGTTCAGCGGGCTCAAGGAGCGCGACAACCGGCTGACGATGCTCATCGGCTCGAAGAAGTTCGCCGAAGGCTGGTCGAGCTGGCGCGTGTCCCAGATCGGCTTGCTCCACATCGGTCGGGGCGAGGGCACGCAGGTCATCCAGCTCTTCGGGCGTGGCGTCCGCCTCAAGGGCAAGGACGGCAGCCTGAAGCGGTCCAGCCCGCCTTGGAGCGAAGTGCTCGACCGCGGAACCGACCTGTCACGAATCCGCGTGGCGGAGACCCTCAACGTGTTCGCGATCGAAGCCGACTACCTCAAGCGCTTCGAAGAGCAGATCGAGGAGATGAAGAAGGACGACGAGGACAAGCGGACCGAGGTCGAGCTGCCCGTCATCGTGGACGAGCGGGTGAAGAGCCAGAAGCTCCGTGTCCCTGTGCCCCCGCCACGGTCGAAGTTCGTCCGCGAAGTGATGCTGTCCTTGGACCCGGCGTCCCCGCCACCGGCCGACATCGCCCCCAAGCAGGCCGCGACCATCGAGGTGGACTTCACCCCGCGCGTCCAGGTCGCCGGCGACGCCGGCACCTCCACCACTGCCGCGCTGAGCAGCGCCGACCTGCGCCTCGTACGCGCCTTCGCGGACCACGATGAGCTGTACGCCACCCTGGTTGACCTGAAGAACCGCAAGGGCTGGACCAACCTCGCGCTGCCTCGAACTGTGATGCGGGACGGCGCGAGGGTGCCCCTGACCGCGGCGCTCCTGGCCGACGACGCTCGGTTCAGCGTCAGGCTGCCTTCGCGCTACGTCGCAGCCGGTGAGGTGGTCGACCTGCGCTACCTCGGGCTGTGGTCGGAGATCGGCCGTCGCCTCGTTACCGAGCACGTAGGCCGCTTCTACCAGCACTGCCTGCGTCGATGGCAGACGCTGAACGCCAAGGTGCAGGAGCTGGACAGCCTCGACGAGGCGACCTTGAAGGCCATGTTCCCGCCCGGCTGGCCGGACAAGCCCTTCTACGAGGTCTCGTTCGTGTCGGAGGCGACGGCCTTCGAGAGCTGGCTCGGCAAGCTGGAGGCCAAGGTCCGACGCGGCGTTTTTCTGAAGGATGAGCACCCGCGGGCACTCGGCGCCCTGTCCGGAACGGCCAGCATCTACCATCCCTTGCTGTACCGCCCGGCCAAGGCCAACGTCGACGTGCGGGTCCGCCCGGTGGCCCTGAACGACGGCGAGGGCCGCTTCGTCGAGCGCTTGCACACCTGGCTGGAGTCAGCAGAGGGCGCGGCGGCGGTTGGCGACGCCGAGGTCTTCCTCCTCCGCAACCTGTCCAGGACGGGCCTCGGCTTCTTCGTCGGGCGCGGGTTCTTCCCCGACTTCGTGCTCTGGGTCATCCGGGGCGACGAGCAGTGGGTCACCTTCGTGGACCCGAAGGGCCTCGTCCACATCGGAGGTGCGCACGACGGCAAGGTGCGCCTGGCGGAGGACCTCCCGGAGGTCGAGCGGCGGGCGGGAGCTGGTAAGACCCACCTCGACGCCTGGCTCTGGAGCGTCACGCCGCGCAGCAAGCTGGATCTGTCGGGGTGGCCGAACGGCTTCCTGGCCAACCACGTCCTGTTCGACGAGGACGGGGACAGGGCGGTGCGGGAGCTGTTCAAGCGGGCGAGGCGGTAGCGCCGGGCGGAGGCGAGCGGCCTACCCCGTCGCGAAACGACCTCGGGAGTCGCGATAGCGGCCAGTGGTCTCGTCCCACTCCTTGTCGTCCGAGAGGATCACCGCCGCCGCCGCGAGCCCGAACGCCGCCAACAGCCCACCGAGAAGGAGCGCGCCGCCAGCGTCGGCTCGGGCTCTCCGCGGGGGCCGCGTGTCGAAGGTGGAGAGGTCGAACCGCTTCCCGACGAGGTCGGCTGCCCTTGCCGCGGCCGCATACTCGTGCCCGACAGGAGGTCGCTCTACGAGTTGCACCCTGTGACCGCGAGCGAACTCCTGAAGAGCCTGAACCCCCACAAGGTCACCGTCGTTGCGCACCACGTTGACGTGCCCGTCCGGGTCGGCCCCAATGACTACGCCGTAGTGCCAAGTGTTCAGGCGGCCGAGCACCCGCACCTTGTCGCCGACCTGAGGCACCACGCCGAGCACGCCGGCCTCCCGAAGGCGCTCGCGCATCTGCTCGCGCGAGAGCTTCCGGAACTCCTGGCTCGCGGCTCGGTGGGCCTCGGCGTATGCGGCTTGCGGCTTCGCGCTCACGTCAGCACCTCTTCGACATCATAGTCCGTGGGGAGGAAGTACCCCAATATGCACCCCTGGTCACGAACGGCGACCTGGACGTGCGTCTTGAGCTTGATGGCCGCTCCCGGATACGCGTCGGCCCCCTCAACGAAGACGCCGCGGACGGTCTGGTAGAAGGGCTGCCCGTTCCCGCGCACGGCATCCAGGTTCCGGAGTCCGAGGTTGAGCACGGCGCAGTCCAGATTCCGAAGGAGCAGATCCTCACCGCCACCGCGACCCGCCCGGTTCTCCGCGGGTCGCAAGCCGAGGGTCTCCTGGGCCAGTGTGTAGTCCTCGTAGAAGCCCGCCAGTTGTGCCGTGGCGTCCGTGTCAGTGAGGTCGAAGCAGCGACCCAGGTGGATGTAAGCGCCGATGACCGCGGCCTCGTCGATCTCGCCGCGTTCCTTCTTCCACTGGGCGAACTCCAGGGCGCGCCGACGAGTGTGCTCCCAGAAGTAGACGCCTGTGCCCAGCCAGTCCCAGTCGTTGTCGCTGGCCTTGAGGTGGTCTCGGCCCAGGAGCACCCGCTCGGCAACCGATCGGTCGCAGCCGTGGTATCCGACGACAAGGCGATGGTGTACGTGCCGCCACATCAGGGCGGGAGCGTATCCGCCGGAGCCGGGTGGCTCCAGCCTCGGGCGGCTCGGAACTACCAGCTTCCGGACCCATCTTCGGCCCCGCCTTGTGGACCCCGGTACCGCCGTCCTGGGGCCCCTGGCGCGGCGCGGCCTTCTGGACCCTCCGCGTCCGGAGCCCCAGGCCGTCATCGGGGCTGCCCTGGACGCCCATCGTCGCCACGAGCATGGACCAGGACCGGCGGATGGCTCGCGGGGTCGTGGTCCACCCACCACCCGTCCTTCGGCGTCAGCGCGAGCTGACCTTCCCGGACGGCTTGGACGGGATCGACGATGATCGCGACCACGGCCGGGGCATCGGCGATGCCCGCGACGCGGACGACGACGAAGCGCCGGTCGGGCGACGAGTGGCAGGCCACCGCGAGCTGCCACTCGTTGTTGCTGAGCGAGAACCGGGCTCGGGCACCGCGCGCGTTCGCCTTCACCTCGATGTAGCACTCCGCTCCCGGTTGGCCCGACAACGTGCCGTCGATGTCGATGTAGCGGAAGTCGTACCCAAGGGTGTCGTCCCCGCCCGGCAGCCCGGCCAGGGAACGGGACGAGGACTTCCAGCAGGACTCGTCGAAGCCTGGGAGCATGGCCGAGAGGGCGCGGAAGGCGAAGTGCTCGCCGTAGTGGCCGATCATCCGAGCGTACTCCTCGTCACCTCTGGCTCCTGAACGTACCGGCCCGGGGCGCGGCGCTGGACCGGGGAGAGGCGGCGGTAGCCCGGCACCACCCGCGATCTGCGCGCCGGGCTCAATCACGACGGGAGCGGAGCGCACCCTGTCGCGGGCGGCCTCCAGGTCGATCACCTCTTCAAGATCGCCGGCGTCGTTGGTGATCGGGGCACCAACAAGCTCAAGGGAGGGCACCGCAGCGGTCAGCGGCGAGCCGAGACCGTTGTCGCCCGAGCCGGCAGGCGCGAGGTAGGGCGCGATCAGCTTCGAGGCGCCGAGCCGCGAGGCCGCTTCGTCGAGCATCGACTCTGTGAGCCCTTCGTGACGGAGGAAGTCTCGGAAGGGGCGGTCACCGCGGCCAAGTGCGTGCCCGAGCGCGAGGAGCTGATGCCTCCACACCGCGCCTAGGACTGGCCACATCGCGGCGACAACCTCCGCGGGGCTGATGGCCTGGCAGACGAGCACTTGGTCGGCAGCGAGCCAGACCGCCGGCGGCGCGGACTGCGGCAAGACACCGACCTGGACGCTCGCGGAGCCGAAGGCGCCCCAAGCCTTCTCCACGTCCTTGGCGCCGACACCCTGCTTCGGCTGGCGCAGCAGCGCGCCGATGGCGTAGACGACCCCTTGCCCCAGGGCCTCGGCGATGAGGCCCACGAGCTTGCCCGTCGGCGCCCCCTTGGCGACCCCGTAGGGGTAGTCCAGCTCGCTGACGAGTTCGATCCTGGCGGAGGTCAGGCTCTCGCTCAGCCGGCCCAGAAGCGGTCGCCAGTCTTCCACCTCGGGGTCCAGCATGAGCACGCCATCGAGCTGATCTCCAAGCACCTCGGCGTCGTAGGCGTTGTCGACGATGACCAGCCGGGCGACTTCGTCCCCCCGAACGCCGACCAGGGAACCGCCCAGCCAGACCGGCAACACGGCCTCCCCCAGATCCCCCAGCGACTCAGTACGCGCCCGAGCGTTCAGCAGGCGCCACAGCCCCCTGGCCGCGACACTGTTCTTCCTCGCCGGATCCAGGGTCGCCCCGAAGGAGGAGAGCTGCGCCACGAGCCATGAGGCGGGCATCTCGTTGAGCGTCCTGACGCCCACGCTCTGCAACGCGGCACCATCCAGCCCGTCCGCCACGCGAGGCAACCACGCAGGCACGTCCTTGTTCGTCGGCAACAACCGGCACAGCTCGTCCGGCCGCGCAAGGCGACCCTTGAGGCTGCACGAGGGGTGGGAGGGCACCACGGCGGCGTCCATCTGCCGGATGGTGAACGGCCAAAGGTTCAGGAAGTCCGCTCCCTGCTTGAAGCTCCGGCTCCCGCGCGTGCTGGCCGCCCGAAGCAGCGCGTCGTCGGGCTTGACCGTCAGCGCCCACGCCGCCACGGCGGGGCCCGCTTCGGGTAGGTCCAGTCCGTCGACCCACTCGACGTTGTGCAAGGTCCACCAGGTCTGAGGCCCCCAATCCACCGTCCCCGAAGCGGCGATGGCCCCGATCCATGCCGCCCATGCCGCTTCGGGAACACCATCGGGCGCGCTCGCATTCGGCGTTCCTCGCCGGTAGTCCCCCCAGATCGCCTGCTCCACAGGTTGGTGCACCAGGACCCTGGGCGTGTCGTCGAGCCCGATCCGCAGCAGGGCAGCCCGGGCCGAAGCCTTCTCCTCGGGCGGCCCCCACCATTCGATGAGGCACCGGCCCTCCGGGGCGAACGCCAACTCGACGACACCCGGTGGCGAATCCTCATCGCGCCCATCCGACCAGGCGTCGCCCAGGTAGGCCACGTCTGCGGCCTTCCATCCCCCAACGCAGGGGACCTGCCAGCCGTAGTCGGTCACGTTCTCGGTCGCGGCGACGCTGCTGAGCAGACGGAGCGCCAGCGCCAGGAGTTCGCGGGCCCTCTCATGGTCGCCGCCGTCGATGGCCAGGTTCATCGCCGGGATGACCGCCAACCGGATCACCGCGCTCGGAACGGGCCGCTGCGCGAGGGGGCGCTTCCCCTCCGCGAGTACGCGGCGCAGTCCGTCAGCACCCTCAAGTGCCGCGGGGTGGACGAAGGGCAGGCGAACCAGCAGGCCGGCTGGTACCTCTCGGTCGCGGAGTTCGCCCGGCTCTGGCGTGCTGACCAAGGGCAGGAAGGGCCGCGAGCCCACCGTCAGCAGTCCACCATCAGCACCGGGGAGCAAACGCTGATCGTCGCCTGTCTGGACGACGCGGCTTGCGAACCAGGTGAGCAGGATCGCCCATCCCTCGTCAGGTAACAGGAGCTTCTTGGCCAGACGCTCCACGATGGAGCGGCCGCCCGATGGGCGTTCCAGCAGTTCCGCGGGCTTCATGGCCGGCACACCCAGCTCAGCGAGCAGGCTGCTCGAAGATTCCTCGATCATCCGGTCGACCCGCTCGACTCCATGCTGGCTGAGCGCAGAGCGCCCAAGGCGCTCTTCGATGAGAGCGACGGCCGAGGTGTCCTCCTCGCTGATCCTGCGAGTCTTTGCCGGCAGGGCGAAGCGAGCACCACCATCCAGCAGCACCACCGGCTCGTCGCGCAGTGCTTGCCGCACGGCTGAGGCGAAGTGCCGGTCGCCCCCGCTGGCCAGAGAGAGCGTGACCGCCCTGCGGGCGGCGCCCAGGTTCCGGCCGGCCGGGTCACCCTTCTCGAAGGAGCGAAGGGCGCGGACCAGGTTCGCGGCGACGTTGACCGCCTCGCGATCCAGGAGGACGTTGTAGGGGTTGTCCCGGCGGTCCAGCCCGGTTCGCGAGAGGGTGGCGTGGAAGCGGGCATCCACGAAGAAGGGTGACCCCGTCCCCTCGCGGGTGGGAAGACCGACGTAGTACCGACCGGCGGGCCCGAGCGGGCCGTCATCCTCCGGCACGGGGAGGGCAACCTGCACCTCGGCGCGACGAACACCGTGCCACCCTTCTCCGGGTAGCGACGCAACGGCCGCTTCAAGGGCTGGGCCGGAGACGACCCCCGAGGCGATCCACCACCACGACTCGGACTTGCTGCCGTCCGGGAGCTTGCGCCGAAGCCTCCGAAGTTCCACGCCCGAAGACGGACTACGGGCGATGTCGGCACGCTCAAGCACCGTCGTGCCTTCTGCCTGGCGGATCTCAATGCACCCCACCGCGGGGAGGAAGAGGTGAGGCTCAGCGTCTCCCCCGGAGAAGTCGGCCACGGCTCGGTCCACCGCGCCGTGGTGAGCCGAGTCCAGCCTGAGCACCACCGCCGTCTGGTACTTCGACAGGTCTGCCTTGCTCAATCCGAGGGCGCGAAGGGTGTCCACCCACGCCTTCTCAGACAGCTCCTCGGGGTATCGCCAGGCGGGCGACGCCTGGAGAGCGCGGCGCACCCCCTCGGAAGCGTCTCGGTCGGCGCACCGGGCCGCGATCTGCTGGGCCAGGTCCGGCGCCTCGGCCAGGATCGCCAGCGCTTCGGCCACGACGCTCTCGGCGAGCGCCGTTCCCGTTCGGCGCACGCGGAAGCGGAGTCCCGGGGAACGGCCCAGGCCCTCCGCCGCGTGGGTGACCCCGTAGACATCCGCAGCGTCGGCCACCTCGAAGACCGACTTGAACCCCACGCCCTTGTTGCCGATGGCTTCGTCCGGCCGCTTCGAACTCAGCGCCAGGCTCAAGATCGACCGCAGCCCCCCGTCGTCGAAGGGCGCCCCCTGGTTGAGAACCGCGAGCAGGTCTTGCGTGTGGATGATGAGGATGTTCGCCGCGGTGAGGCCGGCGCGTTGCGCTGGGTCCACCGCGTTCTGCACCAACTCGATGAGGAACCGCCCGTGGTAGTCGAGCCGGATCTGCGCGTCCAGACGCGCGATCTCCTCGTGGTCGCGCTGGCCCTCGGCAAGGGTGTGGAGGAGCAGGCGCAGCCGACTGCGCCGCTCACTCATAAGAAAGGACATACCTTGTCTCCTGGAAGGTGGTTGGTTCGGTGACGGCGAGGCGGCGCGCGGGATGCGAGCGCCAACGACCAGAGGTCGTCAGCGGGGACGAGCGAGCGACGTAGGCGCGGGCGAGACCAGTACCGAGGTACCAGGAGACGGTGTCAGTGCCCCGAAGGGCGGTCCACAAGACGAAGAACGCGAAGCGAAGAACGTTGACGGTGTGACGAGCGCAGTCAGGACGAGAGCCGAGGCTCCGATGCCTCCTCGCAAGAAGGCTCACGGACCATAGCACACCTGGGCTGCGCTATCCGCTGGGGACGTGACGTTCGAAACCACGAACTCGGCCCTCTACGCCGCCTCCCGCTGCCCCGCCTCCCGCGCGACCGGCCACTGCCCCGCCTCCTCCAGCCGTCGCCGCAGCGTGGCGCGCGGCACCTTGAGGATGCGGGCCACGTCCTTGAGACCGCGCCCCTCCCGGAGCAGCGCGACGGCGGGGCGGAGGTCGATCTCCTTGCGCGGCCGGCCGCAGTGCTTGCCGGCGGCCTGGGCGCGGCGGATGCCGGCAACAACGCGCTCCTGGATGAGGTCGCGCTCGAAGGCGGCGAAGGCGGCGATCATGGCGGTGAACAGGCGCCCGGCCGGTGTGGAGGAGTCGAGGCCCTGGTCGCGCAGCGAGACGAAGGCGACGCCCTGGGTATTGAGCTGGTCCAAGGTCGCCAGGACGTGCTGGAGGCTGCGCCCGAGGCGGTCGAGCTTCCAGACGGCCACGAGGTC